>JAKAMO010000017.1 GCA_021812825.1 bacterium
CCGATCTGATCTGCAGGCCAGAAGTGCCATTGACCACGGCCACGGCATGCTTGGCCCCGGTGAACTCACATATCTTTCTTTCGAACGCCTCTACAAAACCGCCTGCGCTGGATACCCAGCCGGTATCCAGACACTCTTTCACATATTTCCAGGCGTTCCCGCCTATATTCGGTTCGGAAAGCGGAATGTAACCGTTCTTAGACATTGTAGATATCCCACTTATAGCGCTTCATGTTTTCACTGTTTTTGAACCACGCTATAGTATTGCGAAGGCCGTCTTCCAAAGAGACCTTAGGTGCCCAGCCCGTAAGTTCTTTTATCTTCGTATTATCACAGAGCAACCGCTCGACTTCGCTCTTAGCCGGGCGCTTACGCTGGCTGTCACAGACTATCTTTACGCGTTTGCCGGAAAGCGCGATTATCTTTTCGGCCAGGTCTCCCACGGATATTTCCAGCCCGGAGCCGATGTTCACTGTCCGCCCGATGGCGGCGTCGCACTCCGCGAGGGCCATAAATCCCGCGCAGGTATCGGTCACATAGTTAAGGTCCCGCGTAGGATGAAGTGAACCTAGCTTTATCTCTTTTTGTCCGGCCAGCGCCTGCGTTATTATAGTGGGGATTACAGCCCTGGCTGACTGGCGGGGGCCGTAGGTATTAAAAGGCCTTGCCGTGATTACGGGGAGTTTGAAGGAAAGAAAAAACGACTCCGCTATCTTGTCCGCACCTATCTTGCTGGCCGAGTACGGAGATTGCCCCTGTAAAGGATGTTTTTCGTCTATCGGTGCGTACCTGGCGGTGCCGTAAACCTCCGAGGTCGAGGTCACTATTATCCTCGAGAGGTCCAGGTCCCTGGCCGCCTGCAGTATATTCAGCGTCCCCTTTATGTTGGTATCAATGTAGGAGTCCGGCGAATGGTAAGAAAAAGGGATGCCGATAAGCGCCGCGAGGTTAAAAACTTTGTCACATCCCTTCATCGCCTGCCTTACGCCGTTCGGATCGCGCACATCTCCCTGGAATATTTCGATATTCTTCAATTTGGCTTTCGGCAGCGAATCCAGCCAGCCCCAGGAATTGAAAGAGTTGTAATAGACAAAGGCTTTTACCGGATAGCCCCCATCCATCAGTGCTTCCACCAGGTGGCTGCCTATGAAACCATCAGCACCGGTAACCAATACGGTTTTCTTCGATTTAGTCATTTTATGCCGGATCGGATCAAACAAGTTCCTTCTTTGAACTCTCGTTATGCTGGTGAGCGGCATTCTCTGCCTCATCCTTGTCGTCGGGGGCGTAGCCATAGTGATAGTTGTACTTGTACTGGTAGTAGCCATAGTAAGAATACGACAACCCGCCGAACTTGGACATATTCACCACGCTGCCAAGTATCTTGATACCGGCGGCAAGCAGGCGCCTGGCACCGTTCTTTATAAGCGGCACGCGCGTCTTGCCGAAACTGGTCACGTATACTGCGCTGCTGATATACTTACCCCATAGCAGCGCATCGCTTATTGGGAACATCGGCGGGCAGTCCACAATAACGCGGTCGTAGTATTCTCCCGCCCAGGCCAGGAAGGCTGAGAGGCGCGGCGTGTTTAACAGCTCTGCCGGGTTGGGTGGGCGCGGGCCGCAGGTGAGGATGGTGAGGTTCTCCACGCCGGCGGGCTGCACCAGGGTCTTGAGATCGTCCGTGTTGTGGCCTTTGGCGAGGAAGTCGCTCAACCCCTTTGAATTGCTGACGCGGAAGTTCTTATGCAGGTTGCTGCGGCGGAGGTCGCCGTCCACCAGCAGTACCTTCTCGCCGGCCTGCGCTATGGCCACGGCGATGTTGCTGCACACGTAGCTCTTGCCCTCGCCCTGCACAGTGCTGGTTACCATGAAGGACCTATTCTTCTGGCCCACTATGGCGAAGTCTATCATGGTGCGAAGATTGCGAATAGACTCCGCTATCAGCGAATGTTCCTGCTGTAAGAGGTGGTTGTAGGCGGTGGTCTTTTTGCTGAAGGGCGTCATGGGCACCACGCCTAGGAAGGGCAGGCCCAGTTTATTCTCCACGTCCTCCTGTGTGCGTATTGTCTGGTCTATGAACTCCACTGCCAGCGCGGCAAAGAGGCCCAGCAAGAAACCGCCCATCAGAGCCAATAGCATATTGAACGTTTTGCGGGGTTTCATCGGCCCCAATGGCGGCATGGCGGCGTCCACCAGGCGTATGTTGTTGCCCATGAGCTGGCCGGAGAGGTCTATCTTGAGACTCTGTATCACGCGGTCGGTTTCGGTCTTTATCTGTTCCTGAACGGACTTAAGATTAGCCGTGAGCGCCAGCACCTCCGGGTGCCTGGGTGTGTAATGGCCGCTGGCCTCGGCGAGCTGTGATTTGAGCTTAGCTTCCTCGCGCTTGAGGTCCTGTATCAGCGTATTGTTGACCACGGCGGGCAGTGACTCGTATACCTGGGCGGACTTCTTGCCGTCCTTCTCCCCCTGGAGCGCCGCGAGCACGTCCTTGGAGATGAAGAGCTGATTGGAGAGGTTCTGCTCTATGAAGACCTTGGCCACGGTGTTGGCTATATCCGCTGCCAGCGCCGGGTTGTAGGAATCGGCCTTTATATAGACCAGGCGACTGCGCGGTACTGGGGCAATGGTTACCGGCTTACCCAGCTTCAAGTATCCGTATGGGTTGGAGAACTCTGGGTACTTCTCAAGATTGAGACGCTGGTATACTGTTTTCAGCAGGCTTTCGCTCTTAAGCAGCTTGTACTGGGTCTGGTAGTAGTCATCGTTGCCACGCTCTACGGTGGGTCCGCCCTGGTAGACCACGTTGTTGCCGCGCTCTTTCTCTATGACTAGCATGGCCTGGCCTTGATACAGCGGACGCGTATTGAATGTGACGATTGCGGTCACGATTACCACCGACGCCCATACGCTGAGCACTATCCAGCGGCGGCGCAGGACGAGGTCCAGGTAATATGTGAGGTCGAATTCTAGCTCTTTTTCGTTCTGTTCATTGGTCATATGGTTTTCCGTTTATTCTCGCTTTAGTTTGGATGTTCAACCGGGGAGAAAAATGTTAAGGGTGCTCAGAATTCCGGGGGCCGCCTTGGCCTCCGCCAGCGGGGCGAGCTGGCGCAGGATATAGGCCTTGTCCAATGCGCCGGCCTGGCGGTCGCACACGCTTTTTACGTCGGCCCAATCCTTCGGGCGGTCGGCGAAGGCCTTCATCACTATAAGGTCTTCGGCGGAACAGGTAAGCAGGGACAATCCCGGCAGGAAAGAGAACAGGCTGGCGCGGCGTATGGCTTCGTCCTCGAACGGCAGCGCGGCCAGGGCGATGTCGAGCGGGATGCCGCCCTCCGTCTTGAGCAGCAGCACGCGGTTCTCCAGGGCGAAGGCTTCCGCGTCGGGCACGCGCGAGGCGTAGGCGGAAAGGAGCATCCGGGCCAACGGCTTCTCCCCGCCGTAGCCGGCGAAAAGGGTTACGTCTACGTCCACGGTAAGGCGCGGCTCGCCCCAGCGCTGCAAGGCTATGCCGCCGATAAAACAGAACCGGCAGTTATGCTTTTGCAGCAGGGCCTGCAGTTCGGCCGCGGCTTGTATCAGTGTTTTCATTTGCGAAAAGTTTTGAACCAGCGCTGCTGCTCCACAAGGCCCGAGCCGGCGCGCGCGGGATAGTGGGCCTGGGCCGACAGGAAGGCGTCCTGGAGGCGCTCTATGGCCGCCGGCACGTCGATGGCGCGCAACTCTACGGCGCGTACGCGTTCGATGGCGGCGCCGGCCTTCTGCCAGTTTTGCACCCATTTGCGCACCGCGTCGTCTTGCGATCTGTTGTCGGGCATTTCAGCTATTTCCTTCAGAGTTTAAAGCTATTGTAATAGCGCCCATGAGGGCGCAGTTTATGCCGCGGGCCTTGAATTCGGCGGCCAGCAGGCCTATGGCTTTCTTGAGGTCCATATCAGGCACTCTCCCCCGTGACGGCGGCGGCCAGCACTATGCTGCGGTATTCTTTGTAAAGCGGGTAGTCGGCGTTAATGGCCTGGCTCAGGGAGCGCATTTTTCCTCCACCGTTTTCAGCAGCCCGGTCATATATTCCGCCGCTTTAGGAAGCCGCTCGTACACGCTTTGGGCCAGTTCCTCTTTATAGGTGTGCGAGGTCTGGTTGCGCATGTCCACAAGTTGCAGCCAGAACTCGTCGTATTGCAGCAGCTTCTGGTTATAGGCGGCGCGGAAACATTCCTTGGGAGACTGGCAGACTACGCCGTATTTCTCCTCCAGGCAGGTCTTTACCAGTTTCCAGGCCATGTCCATGGTGAACTCGAAGCGCTGTATGGCGGAGTCGCGCACGATGTCGTTTTTGGGCGCGGCGAGGGCCTCGTTGAGGCGGGCCAGGGCTTTTTTGAACTGGGCCAGTTGGGCGTCCCGTTTGGTCATTTTATTTCCTCTATCTTCGCCAGCGCGACGTTCTTAAAATCCTCGGCGAGAGTGGAAAAATCCACCAGGTCTATCTTATACAGCGTGGGCAGGTTCTCGATGTCCTCTTTCATTTCCGCCATCGCCTTGGGAGGCACCGCCTCCGGCCCCATTATCCCCACGTCGATATCGGAATTGTCGTCGCCCTTATTGGTTACGCGCGAGCCGAAGAAAAACAACTTATACCGGGCGAGATCCAGCCGCCGCCCGGCGATGGCCAGCAGGTCCGCTTTTAGTTTTGCCTCCGGGTAATGGCGCAGGTTCATATGTTAGCGGAGGGCCGGGCCGAAGCCAGCACGATGCCGCGGTATTCGTTGTAAAGCGGGAAGCTCTCGTTTATGGAGTAGAGCTTCATGTTGCCGCGGGATTCTTTTTTTAGCAGGCCGGCGGTCTCGAACTCGCGGAGCTTCTTGACGAGGTTGCGCTTGTCCAGGGAGAGGGTCTTGGCCATCTCGTTGACGTAAAGGCTGGCCTTAGGATGGGCGAAGAAATGGCCCAGCAGTTTACGGGTTACGGCCGACTTGAAAACGGTAAGGAGTGTCATTGCTTACACTTTTGGTTGTAAGGAGGTACACCGCGCTGCGCCCCCCTTTGATATCTTTATTATAGCAATTTAGGTGGCTGCCCGGGAGTGACTTGGGTTACAGATGAAGGCTGGATCCCGGCTTTCGCCGGAATACTGCGAGAAAGACTGCTTAGAAGAAGCTCTGCGGGACGTAGACGGTGTCGTTGGGTTCCAGGTAGATGTCGGCGGACTTGTCGCCCTGCTTGGTGATGCGGGAGATCTCCACCTGGATGGTCCGGCTGCCGGCGCCGGCGCCGCGCAGGATCTTGGTGCGGTCCTGGGCGGCGAGGTCGGTGAAGCCCCCCGCGAGCGTTATGGCCTCCAGCACGGTGAGGCGGCGCTCGGCGGGGATCTCTATGGAGCCGGGCTTCTTGACCTCGCCCAGCACGTAGATCTGTTTGTTGGCGTACTCCTTAATGAGCACGGTGACCTGCGGGCGCACGAGGTAGTCGGACAGCTTCTGGGCGAGCAGGGACTCGGCTTCCGGTACGGAGAGACTGGAAAGTTTTATCACGCCGGCGAGCGGGAAGGTGATGGTGCCGTCGCCGCTGATGCGGGCGGTGCGGCTCATATCCGCTTCTTTGTAAACGGTGATCTCCAGCAGGTCGCCGGGCTGTATCTTGTAGTTGAGCTTGTCCTGGTTCTGCCGGTCGAGAGCGCTCTGGAGGAGGCGCTGCTCCTGCAGGTCCTGCTGCTGGGGAGTTTCCGGCTTCTCGGCGGCTATCCGCTGCGGCTGCTCCGGCACGGCGGCGTCGCGGCGCGCGGCGGGGCGCTGCGGTATGCAGGCGGAGAGAGCAATCGCGGCTACGAGCCCAAGAACCCAGTGTTTCATCACGGATATTATAGCAAGTTAGGCGGCGCGGGAGTTGGAGGCGGCAGCATCACGACAGGCCCTTGTCGGGCTAGTCTGCTATCCTATAACCGGGAGGTGGGTTATGCTCTACCTGTATCTCGACGAAAGCGGGGACCTGGGGTTCGACTTTATCGGCAAGCGGCCCAGCGGTTTCTTTACTATTTGCATCCTGGCGGTGAAGGGGCAGCAGAATGACAGACTGCTGGCAAAAGCCGTAAGGACCGTTGCCAGACGGATGCTGCGCGCAAAGCTATCTACGGATGTCCCTGAGTTAAAGGGAAGCCTCGCGGACTTCCCCACCAAAGAACGCTTCTACAAAGCCTTGTCCGCTGTCCCGCTGCGGCTGTACTCGACCACGCTGAACAAGCGACAGTCCTACGGGTATCTGGCCGAGGATAAAGAACGCATCTACAATTATGTTGCACGCTTGACGCTGCAGCAGATCGACTTCGCGGATGCCGCGGTGAGGGTGATAATGACCGTCGATAAGAGTAAGGGGAAAACTGAGGTGAAGAAATTCAATCAATACGTCCTCGCGCATATCAAGGCGAGGCTCGATCCGAACATTCCGCTGGAGATATACCACGCGGACTCACGGCAAAGCCCCGGGCTGCAGGCGGCGGACATGTTCGCCTGGGGGGTGTTTCGCAAGTATGAAGCGCTGGATAATGGGTGGTACGAGGTATTTAAAGAGAAGATCTCAGGGGAGGAACTATTTCAGCCGGAAAAAGAAAAAAGAGCGCGCCAGGCGGGTTAATTGCCGGAACTATATTACCCGTAATACTCAAGGGAACGCTCCGGACGGCCCGCGATGGTCTTACCGCTCTTCGGAAATATTATACAGCACCGCACCGTTATTGTCAATGAGAGCTAAGGCCGGGAGGGGCCGGAGGTGGGAGGCTCCGAAGCCGGTGGCTTTCCCCCGCTTATTATCACAAGGGGACCGTTATAGCAGTTGGCCAGCTGCAGCAGGAGCGGGCGCTCCAGCCTGCGGAGGTCGTAATTGACCGGGGCCGCGCGCAGGAAAGGCCAGGCGGCGGACTGCGCCGCCTTGAACTTCTGGCAGGGAGCTTCGCTCCTGAATTTCACGGCGCGGTTGTAACCGGCCGCGGCCAGGCGGAAGGCCGCCTGCGGGCCGGGCTGCCAGCGCAGTGACTCCCGCCTGAGGGCCAGCTCTTCGGAGAACTCTGCCCCGGAAGCGCGCTGGTCGTACTGCCAGGCCATCAGTTGCGGGAAGGCGGCCAGGGTTAGCAGCGCGGCCAGGACGGCGGCGGTGTTGGCGTAGATCCTCTTCGGGGGCGAGGGCTCGGGGTCGTTCTCCTCCTCGTGCGGGGTGAGGCCGCGGCCCATAACGGCGGGCCGGCTGGCCAGAGCCCCGAGGAGCAGGTAGAACACCAGCGAATTGGCCGGCATCTGCAGGCCGAAGTCCACGAAGCTGTGCAGCATGCCGACGATTACCGCGCCGAGCGCGCCGCCGTATACCGCCTTGACGGTGAAGGAGCGGCACTTAAGCCAGGCCCGGTAGAAGCCGTAGAGGGCCGCGAACAGGCCCGCCAGGTAGATAAGCCCACCGACGGCGCCCAGCTGCAGGAAGAGCTCCAGCCAGTCGCTGTGGACGTGGCGGACTATGTTGGACGTCACCGAGGTGAGGTCTGGCCCGGCGTAGTACGGAAAAGCGTGCTCCACGGCGCCCAGGCCGGTGCCGAAGAACGGGAAATCCCTGAACATGGCCCAACCGCTCTTGTACATGGAGAAGCGCACCGTGACTGAAGAGACAAGGTTCTCCCCGTCGAGACCCATAAGTATGCGGTACTTACTAAGCACCAGCCCGTACCAAGCCAACAGGAGGAGCAGCGCCAGCCAGGTCCAGATCTTCTGCGCACGGCTTTTAAGAAATCCCCCCGCCACAAAACCAATGAACACCGTCGCGCTGACGAATGAGTGCAGACCGCCGCGGGACCCTGTCTTCACTATGCCGGCCACTATGGCGGCTATCATCACGAGCTTGAGGAACTGCACTGCCAGCAGGTCGAACAGGGTGGTATGGCTCTGGTGGCGGAACAGGGGCCTGAAGCCGCCGAAGAAGAGGCCGAGGCCGCACATGCCGGCCATGGAGAGGAAGAACGCCCCGTGGTCGCGGTTGACGAAGGGGCCGAAGGCCTGGCCGCGCACCTGGCGCAGACCGTAGACTATGGTATTGTCGCCCGTATGCTGCAGCGTGCCCATCAGGGCCACGAAGACGCCGACGCCGAATATGGTCCACAGCAGGCGGCTGAGCTGGGCCGGGGTCTTGATCGTCTTTGCCGCGGTGTACATTACGGCGGCATAGAAGAGCCAGAGTATGACGGCATTGAGGGTGGCTGGGCGCCAGGCGGTGAACAGCGTATGCGCGGGGCCGTTTATGGCCGCCTGCGTGAACGACTGGAGCAGGCCTATGACCACGGCCGCGAGAACGGCCGGCAGCAGGTTCCTGTAGATGGGGACAGCGTGGGCGTTCTCCCCCCTGGCGTAGGCCGACGCCGCGCCTAAGAAGAAAAGAGCGTACAACGGCAGGTATGCCCAGGGCTCGACGGCCGCGAAGGCCAGCGGCGCGTAGGCCACGGCGATGAGCATCAGGGTTGCCACGGTTAGATTTTATCATTTATGCGCGGGAGCGGTTGGAGGATGGATCCCGGCTTTCGCCGGGATGACGAGGGGATGCCGGGCTGGCGGAGGGAAGGCGGGATGACGCGGAAAATTGTAAAATTATGGGGATGAAAGTTCTTTTTGTTTGTACCGGCAACATGTGCAGGAGCCCCGCGGCCGAGAAGCTGCTGACGCATTACGGGAAGGACAAAGGCTTCCAGGCGCGCTCGCGCGGGCTGGGCGTGCAGCCGAACTTCGGCCTGCACAAGAAGATGGCGGCGCTCCTGAAGGCCGAGGGCGTGGCGGACCTGGGCCACAAGGCCTCTCTGGTCACCGAGCCCGACGTGGACTGGGCGGACCTCATACTGGTCATGGAGGAGGCCCAGCAGGACGCTCTGGGAGAGCTTTTCCCCCAGAGTCTGCGCAAGACCGAGCTGCTGCTGGAGCGCGGCGGCGCAAGCGGCGACCTGGAAGACCCGATGGGAAAGAGCGACGAGAAGTTTAAGGAAGTGTTCGGAAAGATCAGGGACGCGGTGAAGAAGCTGGTCGGTTAGGCGGTTGTCTGACGACCTGACCGTCGGACAAAAAAAGAAAGCCACCGGAAGGTGGCTTTCTTTTTTGCGCTGTTAGTTCCGCTTAGAACATCAGCTTCGCGCCAAGGGTGATCACGCTGTCGTTGAACTTGACGGAAGAGATGTTGGAGGAGCGGTCCTTGTAGAAGTAGCCCAGGTTCAGGCTCATCCACTTCTGGACGTTGTAGTCCGCGGTGATGCGGGCGGTGGTGAGGTCGTCCGCGCGCTTCTTGCCGGTGGTGACCAGGCTGTTCTGCCTGTCGGAATAGGCCTGATGCTCGGCGCTGACTCCCACGCCAACCTTAACCTTGCGGACCATCCGGGAGACGGACAGGTCGGTGAGGGTGGTGGTGTAGTAGCGGGCGTCGCCGTAGTTGACCTCTACGTTTCCGCGCTTGGCGTACAGGGTGACGTCGGTCTTCTCTATGGGCATCCAGACGGTCTGCACGCTGTACTGCATGGTGCTGGCGGTGTTCTTGGCGTTGTTGAGGTCCTTATCGTACTTGCGGGACTGCATACCGGCCTTCACGGTGCCGGTCAGCTTGTTGGCCAGCTTGCCGGTGACGCCGAGGTCCACGTTGTTGTAGGTGGCGTCGTTGGTGTAGCCGCTCTGGTAGTTCAGCGTGCCGTACCTGTACGCCGCGAACAGCGTGGTCTTGGGCTGCAGCTTGTAACTGACGTCGAAGCCGGCCAGGAACTCCTCGCGGTCCAGCATGGAGTACGTCTTGGAGAAGTAGTTGTTGTAGTTATGATTGGCGGCCAGTGCGAAGCCGAAGTCGCCGCGAAGCGGGGCCTCCAGCTTGAAGCCGGCGTTGTTCTCCACGCGCAGGGCGCGGGCGATGAGGTCCGAGGTGGCCTGGTCCGTGGTCTGCTTGTACTTGTCGTCCACGGTCACGGTCATGTCCTTGGGCAGCTTGCCGGTGAAGGCCAGGCTGGCGTTGTGGTGGACCGCGTCATTGTTGGAGCGGTCTTTGGTGTAGTTGATGGTCTCCAGCATGTAGCCGGCCTTCAGGTCGTAGCGGGAGCCGAGGTTCTCCACCAGGTCCACGCCGAGGTTGGTGCGGGTGATGTAGGAGCTCTTCTTGCCGTTGGGGACCAGGTAGATGTTGCTGTCGCGGCTCTCGGTCACGCCCGCGTAGGGGTTGATGTCGAGGTTGCCGATCTTCATGTTCTGCTGAGCGCCTGCATAAGCCGGCGCCAGGAGTATTGCCGCTATAAGAATGTTCTTCATTAATATGTCTCCTTAAAAAAGTTAAAGTTTATTCCGCGCTTACGGGTTGGAAGCGCTGACCTCGCCGGACTCCTGGACCACCTGGGTCTCGGGAACGGTGACGGTCTGCGGGGGCTCCACTACGGTCTCGGCGACCTCGGCCTCGGTCTCGGTCTTGGCCTCGGTCCTGGTCTGGACCTGGGTCTGGACGGCCCCGGGGGCGGAAGGCACGGCCACGGACTGGCCCGCGGACACGGTCTTAGTGTCGCCGCCGGAGGCATTGGTGACCACCGCGCTGCCCTTGGTGACGGATATCTGCACGGTGCCGTTGGTCTTGGCCATGGAGACCTCGCTGTTGGAGGTCATGACCACGTTGTTGCCGGACTCGGTCTTAACGGCTACCGGGGTGCCGGCGGCCACGGCCACGCTGACCTGCGCGCCGGAAGCGGCAACGGTGAAGTTGCTGCCGGTGGCGGCGGTGACGGTCTTGCCGCCCACCTGCACCTCTATGGTGCCGTCAACTATGGAGAAGGACACGGAGGTGTCGGTGATCTCGGGGATAGCGTCGCCCGGCTTGAGGACCATCACTACCTGCCCGTCCTTCATTATGTTCACGGTGCCGGTCACCTTGGTGATCTTTATAGCGGCCGGAGCCTGCGCGAAAGCGCTGGCGGCGAAGGCCGTTATGAACGCTGCTACCAGTAACTTGGACAATTTCATGTCTTCCTCCCTAAAATATTCGCTCAATCAAGGAAAATCATAACAAGTATATTTTCCTTTGTCAACACCTATATATATTATTCGACGCCACGACGGGAACGTTGACAGTTTTGTGAGATTTGGTAAAATTCAGTTTATGAAAATTCTCCGATTACTGCTGCTCCTGGCCTTTTCCGCCCCGGCTTCGGCCGGGGACTTCCCTGTCTGCTTCTACGGCATAAGCTCCCCCGCGGAGCTGGGCCGCCTCAAGGAGGCCGGCTTCAATTGCTTCCAGACCTACGCGCAGGACCCGGCCAGGCTGGCCGGCCTGGCGGCCGAGGCGAAGCGACTTAAGCTGAAGATGGTGGCCTACCCGGACCTGGTAATAGGTTCCTCTTATGAGAAAGAGGCGCGGCGCTGGCCCATGCTGGCCTGGTATCTGTTCGATGAGCCGGAAGTGAAGAAGCTGGGGACGGAAAAGCTGCAGGCCCTGGACAAGCGGGTCAGGGACTGGGACAAAGGGCAGAGGACGGTCTTCGTGATGGGCGAGGGCGTGGCGGCCTTCACCTACGGCGGCACGGCCGACGCGCTGATGGTGGACTGGTACCCGGTGCCGCACCTGCCGCTGAACTCGGTGGGCGAACAGGTGGCCATGGCGAAGGCCGGGGCCGCGATAAAGGACCCTATAAGGAAGAACAAGCCGCTCTGGGCCGTGCTGCAGGCCTTCGACTGGATCAACTACCCGCAGCGCCGCAAGCCGCGCGTGGGAGGTTTCCCCACCTTCGCCCAGGTGCGCTATATGACCTATCTGGCGCTCGCCCGCGGAGCGGACGGGGTCTTCTATTTCACCTATAACGGCTCGGACGGCATACCGCTGCCGGAGCGCCCGGAGCGCTGGAACACCTACCAGCGCATGGGTTCGGAGCTCGCCCAACTGGCCCCCGTCTTCAGCAAAGGCCGGCCGGCCGATCTGCCGGAGGGCCTGGACAAGCGCTTAGCCGCGCGGGCAATAAGGAAGGGCTGGCGCAAGTTCCTTATACTGGCCAACCCGGAGGCCGTACCCCTGCCGCTGGACGCGGTGAAGAAGTGGCGGCCGCTTTTCGAGGAGAGCCGCTACCTGCCGGATTCTCTCCCCCCGCAGGCGGCACTTGTGCTGGAAGACTAGGCCAGCTGTCCTTAAAAGAAAGAACCCGGCTTTTAGGCCGGGTTCTTTTTTGCGTCCGGTACGGTTCAGCCGGCGTAAGGGCTGACCAGGGCGCGGGTCCTGGCTTCCTCTCCGGCCTTAGCCACGAACTCCGCGCGGTTCACGCCGAAGACGCTCTTGTTGCCGCGCATGCGCAGGGTCACCGTGCCGGCGTCCTTCTCTTTCTTGCCCACCACCACGAGATACGGGATCTTGTGAGTGGCTGCGTCGCGCACCTTTGCGTTGATGGTGTCGTTGCGCAGGTCGGTCTCCACGCGCAGGCCGGCGGCCTTCAGCAGGTCGGCGGTCTCCTTCGCGTAGCCCTCCTCCTCGGAGGTGATGTTGAGCACCCTGCACTGCGCGGGCGCCAGCCACAGCGGGAAGTTCCCGGCGAAATGCTCTATCAGGAAGCCGATGAAGCGCTCGTGCGTGCCGAGCGGCGCGCGGTGTATGCACAGCGGGGTCTTCTCGGCGCCGTCGGCGTCCTTGTAATGCAGGTTGAAGCGGCCGGGCACGGCGAAGTCCACCTGGTTGGTGGCCAGCGTGAACTCCTTGCCTATCGCGCTCCAGACCTGCACGTCTATCTTGGGGCCGTAGAACGCGGCCTCGTTGGGGATCTCCTTGTACGGGATCTTCCCCTCGTCGAGCGCGGCGCGCACCATCTTCTCGGTCTTCTGCCACAGCTCGGGGTTGTCCACGTACTTCTTGCCCAGGCCCTCGGCCGCGTGCGTGCTGAAGCGCATCAGGTACTTCTCTATGCCGAAGAGCTTGAAGTAGCCCAGGTACATGCGACAGACGGCCATGAACTCGTCGGCGAACTGCTCGGGCGTGCAGTAGATGTGCGCGTCGTTCATCTGCATGGAGCGCACGCGCATCAGGCCGAACAGCTCTCCGGACTGCTCGTAGCGGTAGCAGGTGCCGTACTCGGCCAGGCGTACCGGCAGGTCGCGGTAGCTGCGCGGCTTGGCGTCGAAGATCTTGTGGTGGTGCGGGCAGTTCATCGGCTTGATGTAGTACTTCTGCCCGTCTATCTCCATCGCGGGGAACATGCTCTCGGTGTAATGCTCGAGGTGGCCGCTCTTCCTGTACATCGACTCCTTGCAGAGGTGCGGCGTCTTGACGCGGAGGTAGCCGTCGGCGGCCTCGGTCTCCTTGGCCAGGCGCTCGAGCTCCTCTATCATCACCCCGCCGGCGGGCAGCCACAGCGGCAGGCCGGGGCCCACGTCGTCGTCGAAGGTGTAGATCTCCAGCTGCTTGCCCAGCTTGCGGTGGTCGCGCTTGGCGGCCTCCTCCTGCTGCTTGAGGTAGGCGTCCAGCTCCGCCTGCGTCTCGAAGGCCACGCCGTAGATGCGCTGCAGCATGGGGCGCTTCTCGTCGCCGCGCCAGTAGGCGCCGGCGATGGACGTGAGCTTGAAGGCCTTCAGCTTGCCGGTGTGCTCCACGTGCGGGCCCTTGCAGAGGTCCTCGAACGGGCCGCTCTTGTAGATGCTGATGACCGAGCCCTCGGGCAGGTCGTTGATGAGCTCCACCTTGAACTTCTCGCCCTTGGCCTCGAAATGCTTCAGCGCCTCGGCGCGCGGGATCTCCACGCGCTCGAACTTGTGCGCGGCGCCCATGATGTGCTTCATCTTCTTCTCTATCTTGGGCAGGTCTTCGGGAGTGAAATGGTGCTCGGTGGCGAAATCGTAGTAGAAACCGTTGTCTATGGCCGGGCCTATGCCGAACTTCACGTCCGGGAACAGGTCCAGCACGGCCTCCGCCATCACGTGCGCGAACGAGTGGCGCATCTTGTGCAGGTTGTCGTTTTCGTTGTGTTCTTCAGCCATGTCCTCATCCCTTCAAAAAGGTACCAGGTACCTTTTGATCACTCCGCCTGCAAAAAGGTACCAGGTACCTTTTTAATGGGGAGGCCCGCCGGTTCCCGTTTTACGGGTTCCAACGGGCCCTGCTCTCTTTAAATCTGGTGCCCAGTATAGGGATCGAACCTATGACCTTTCCCATGTCAAGGGAACGCGCTACCGCTGCGCCAACTGGGCCTGTACCGCCTATTATACTACTTTTTCGCCCGGTACGTGGCCGTGATGACGGAGGACAGGCCGCCGCGGGGCGTAAAATCGCCGGTGACGGTGCAGGACTTCGGCCTGCAGGCCTTCACCACGTCGTCCAGCACGCGGTTGGCTATGTTCTCCATGAAGATGCCGCAGTTGCGGTACTGCAGGAAGTAGTACTTGAGGCTCTTCAGCTCGAGACAGGTCTTGGCCGGCACGTACTCTATGGTCACCGTGCCGAAGTCCGGCAGGCCGGTCTTCGGGCAGACCGAGGTGAACTCGGGATGCTCTATCATGATGGTGTAGTCGCGCCGGTACTGGTTGGGCCAGGTCTCGATGGCCGGCAGCTTTATCCTGTGCGGGGTGGCCGCGTGCTCGGAAGTATAGCCCATCGTGGTCTTGGTCTTCATTGCGTTCTCCTAGATCTTGCGCTTGAGGCGCAGGGAATTCATGACTACGGAAAGGGAGCTCAGCGCCATGGCGGCGCCGGCGGCGGAGGGCGGTATCAGCACCCCCCACTTCGGGTAGAAGGCGCCGGCAGCGAGAGGTATCAGCACCACGTTGTAGGCGAAGGCCCACGCGAGGTTCTGCTTTATCACGCGGCGTATGGCCTTGGAGATCTTCACTGCGGTGATCACCGAGCGGAGGTCGTTGTGCATCAGCGTGATGTCGCTGGCCTGCGCGGCCACGTCGGTGCCGGAGCGCATGGCCATGCCTATGTCGGCCTCCGACAGCGCCGGAGCGTCGTTGAAGCCGTCGCCCACCATGGCGGTGCGCTTGCCCAGCGCCTTGTAGCGCATCACCAGTTGCCGCTTCTCCTCCGGGAACACCTCGCCGTGGAAGTTCTTTATGCCCACCTCGCCGGCGGTCTTGGCCACCACGGACTGCCTGTCGCCGGAGGCCATCACGGGCTCTATGCCCATGGCCTCCAGTTCCTTCACCAGGCCGGCCGCCTCGGGACGGAGCGCGTCGGCCAGCGCGGCGTAGCCGGCGAAAGCGCCGTCCAGCGCCACCAGCAGCATGGAGGCCGGGGAGGCCAGTATCTCATCCCGGGCGGCCTGCGGAAGTTTCACGCCCAGCTCCTCGAACCACTTGAAGCTGCCGACAAGTATCTCGCCGTCCTCGGAGACCACGCGCACGCCCTTGCCGGGGACGGCCTCGAAAGAGTTCATCGCCGCCGGGGCCACGCCGGCCTCGCGCGCCTTCTGGCGCACGGCCTCGGCGAACGGATGCTCGGAGCGCTGCTCGGCCGTGGCCAGCAGGCGCAGGAAGTCCTTACCGTTCTTCTCAGGGTACAGGCCGTCCAGGTGCAGGCGGCCCTCGGTGACCGTGCCGGTCTTGTCGAAGATGACCACGTCCACGCCGCTGACGCGCTCGAGCACGTCGGCGTTGCGGATCAGGATGCCCGCGCCGGCCGCCTTGCCGAAGCCCACGGCCACGGCCATCGGAACGGCCAGACCCATAGCGCACGGGCAGGCCACCGCCAGTACGGCCGCGAAGATGCTCACGAAGCGCGCCGGGCCGGCGCCGTAGTAAAGCCAGAGCCCCGCGGAGGCGGCGGCCAGCAGCAGTACGGCCGGCACGAACCAGGCGGAGATGCGGTCCACCAGGTGCTGCACCGCGCTTTTCTCGGCCTGGCTCTCCTCCACCGCTTTGATGATCTTCATCAGCACGGTGCCCTCACCCACGCCCTCGGCCGTGAACTCCAGCGCGCCGGTCTTGTTGATAGTTCCGGCGTAGACGCGCGAGCCGGCCTGCTTCTCGGCCGGCACGGATTCCCCGGTCAGCAGGCTCTCGTCGATGGCGGAATCTCCGGAGACCACGCTGCCGTCCACCGGCACCTGTTCGCCGGGGCGCAGCAGGATGCGGTCCCCGGGCATTATCTCCTCCACCGGGACGGTCTCTTCCTTCTCCCCGGCCAGGCGCCGGGCGAACTTGGGGGCGATCTTGAAGAGGTTGGCCACGGCCTCGCCGGCCTTGGCCTTGGAGCGGGCCTCCAGCCAGCGGCCGAAGTTGATGAAAGTGATCAGCATCCCGACCTCGTGCCACTGGGCGTGGTAATGGAGGCCGACCGGCTCCCCCACGGTGACGTAGACGCCGTAGAGGAAGGTGGAAGTGGTGGAAAGCGAGACCAGCGAGTTCATGTCGGCAGTCCACGCCTTCAGCGCGCGGATGAAGCCCTGGTGGAAATGCTTGCCGGCGAACCACCAGGTGGCCGCGGCGACGAACATCATGGTGTACGGGGAGAGGTCCACTGCGTCCGAGGTGAGCATCAGCGCCGTCAGCGCCAGCGCCAGCAGGAAGCGGGTGAAGAACATGTTCTTCTCGCGGTCCAGCTCCTGGAGGGCCGTATTCTCAGCGGAGACGGAGGACTCGGAGAAGGCCAGGGCCTTGTAGCCCAGCTCCTCGATGCGGGTGGTGATGGCGTCCTTGCCGGCCTGGTCCGGGTCGTAGGAGACGAAGGCCGTGCGCGAAGGCAGGTTGACCGATACGCGGCTCAGGCCCGGCACCGAGGAGAGGCCGGTCTCGAGGCGGGCCACGCAGGAGGCGCAGTGCACCCCCTCCAGCGGGATGACGGCCTTCTTCAGTTTCGCCGCAGTCGCCGTGTCGTCCATAAAGCTCCAGCGCCGCTTAGCGCTGCACCTCCAGCTTCCAGGAAGTCTCCACGTCGGAGAACTTGCTCCAGAGGCCGGTGTAGGTCTCCGCCAGCGCCCGGTCCACATCGGCCCCGTCGCGCAGTTTGGTCAGGAAGATGGAGAAATTGAACGAGCCGCCCCGCCGGATCAGGAACGAGACCACGGACCAGACCTGGGCGTACCAGCGGTCCACGTCCTTCTGGCTCTCGGTCTGCGGGGCCAGGTTCACCATCTGCGAGAAAGGTATCGGATTATCGGCCACCGTGGCGGCCACCCGGCCGGCGTAGATGCCGGCGTCGGCGACGTCGGCGCGGGTCTCCTCGTAGACGGCCGCGCCTTCGTTGAGCCAGCGCAGGTGCGAGGCCTGCGACAGGCCCATGAACTCGTTGAAGACCAGGTGCGTCATCTCGTGCGCTATGATGGCCCCCTGCCCCTGTCCCTCGAAGAGCAGCAACGCGTTGCCGTAGGCCGCGCCCCCCGACCAGTCAGGCTGGCCGGTCTTCCTGTGGAACTCGTCGGCGTCCTTATAGACCATCACGTTGTACGGACGCGCCGGCACGAAGGAGTAGAGCCCCAGGTCCTGCATGATGCGGGTATAGTTCTCCTCGCAGAGCGACGCGTACAGCGCCGCGGTCGGAGAGGAGTACGCCTTGACGACGAAATGCGCGGTCTCCTCCGTCTTAAAGCCCGGGTCCAGCCCCTGGAACGGCGACTCCACCGGCTGAGGCACGGCGGCCGCCGGCGCGGAGCCGGTGGGGACGTCCACGCAGGCGCAGAGGAAGAGCAGCGGCAGGGCCGGCAGCAGGCGCATTAATATAACTCCAGCATCTGGCCGCCTATCTTCAGCCCCGAGACCCTGATGTTGTAGGGGTTTGACGTGTAGTCGCGGCTGAACGTGAAAAGTCTGAGCATGAACGGGGGGATCGTGACGGGCCCCAGCGAGAAGGCCAGCGGCCGCGCCTCGAAGACGCCGCCGTCCCTGACGGCCAGGGCGAAGGCGGCGAACAGCGGCCTGCCGCGAACGCTGCCGGTTATTTCGAGGTTCTCGCCGAGGTCCACCTTGACGTCCTCGATCATGGGGAGGCGTTCGGCGATGAAGCGCTCCACCGCGTAGGAGCTGATCTTCGCGGAGCGCAGCGCCACGCTGGAGGCGCCGGCAGGCACGAAGGGAGAGAGCTCGGCGGAAGCGGGCTTGAAGTCCTTCATCTCGAGGTTGAGGCCGTAGATGTCCCCGCCCAGCAGCTCCGCCGAAGGCGCGAACAGGGAGGCCTTGGCGTAGGAGCCCTTATCGGGATCGTAGCCGGAGAGCGACAGCGTGGCCTCGCCTATCCTCAGGCCGCCCAGGGCGATGTCGCGCACCGTGACGGCGCCGCCCGGCAGGGCCGCGCCGGCTGTGGAGCGGGCGTAGACCTCCGCGGAGGAGCCGTCGGCCAGCGGGACCAGGCCCGCGCGGGTGAACAGCCTGCCGAACCACGGGGCGGCCCGGAGCGAGGCGAAATCCTTCTCTCCGGGACCGGGCGCCGCGCCGGGGGCCGGGACCTTGTGCAGGATAGCGAAGGCGCAAGAGGGGCAGGCGGGCTCGTCGTAGAACTTTATGGCCGAGCCGGGGCCGGCCGCGTATGTCAGTGTGGCCGCGCCGAGGGCGGCGTCGCCGTAGACGGCGGCGAGCCCCCCTCCGGGCGGGGCGCTCTTCTTTATCAGCGACAGCGCCTCGGGCACACCCTGCGAGGAGGAGGCCGGCAGCGGCAGGCCGGCCAGCGGATAGCGCGCGCCGGCCGGGAACGGCGGCAGGAGCCCGCCCTGGTCGGCCAGCGAGAGCAGCAGCACGAAGGCGAAGAAGAACTTGCGCGCCTTGAGCGGCGTCATGATGGCGACCGCCACCGCGAAGGAGAGCATGGCCGGGGCCAGCAGCTCGGGACGGGAGCCGCGCAGCCCCCAGGCGAGCACCAGGTAGGGCACCCAGAACCAGGCCGCCACTATCTTCTTGTTCTCGTAGGCCATGAAGACCGAGAAGTACAGCCAGGCGAGAGCGGCGGCGCCCATAGCGAACAGCGGCAGCCCGGCCGAGGCCGCGCCCAGCCTGAAATAGTGCAGGAAGCCGTTGTATTGGGCGCCCAGCGGCACCAGACCCGCGGCCACCGCCACGGCGGCAAAGACGTACCAGGGGATGTTCAGCACGAGGCCGAAGAAGATGCCCTTGAACATCTCGTCGCGGGCGTTGGGATTGGCCAGCCCGGACATGATGTACGGCACCAGCGGCAGCACGTAGACCCAGAAGAGGCGGTGCGAGTAGAAGCCCAGGCTCAGGCAGAGCGCGAAGGCGAGGGACCACTTCGGGTGCGCGAGCTCCACCGAGCGGATGTAGCAGGCGTACAGGGCGGCGACGAAGGCCATCAGCGCCAGCTCCGGCGAGGGACGGCGCGCGGCCTCCTGCACGAAAGGCAGGGCCAGCGCGAAGGCCGCGCCGTACCAGCCGGCCGCGTTGGGGCGGCTCTCGCGGACCGCGGCGAAGACGGACAGCGCGATCAGCAGCAGGAAGACCGAGTTGACCAGGACCAGCGCGAGGTTCAAGTCGGAGGTGATGAACTTGAACACCGGGATGAACGCCAGCGAGTACAGCGGCGGATTGAGCGTCAGGTCCGCGAGCTCCGGCCGGATCAGGGCGAAGAAGCCCTCGCTCTTGAAGTAGGCGGCGTAGCGCAGTATCTCGGCGAAGGCGGCGGCGTCGGCCCCGCCGAAGTAGCCCCCGCGCCGCATCGCCCACTGGGCCAGCAGCAGGACGCTGAAGAGCCAGATGGCGCCTACGACCAGCAGGCCGGTGGAGAGTTTTTCCCTCTGCGGCTGCAGCAGCTCCTTCTCGAAGAAGATGCTTTCCACGGCCATCCGGGTGGCCAGGAATTTCTTACGCCAGGGGGAGAGGTCTTCGTTCTCTTCGGACATCGCTCATCTCCTCGTCTTCTTCTTGCGGGGTGCGGGGCCGCTGAGGGCGGCCAGCCGGGAACGGTAGAAAGAGGCGAACTTTGGCGACAGCTCGGCGGCCTTGTTATAGCAGGAGGCGGCGCCGGCCTTGTCGCCCATCGCGGCGTGGACGTCGCCCAGCAGGCCCTGCACCTGGAAGGAATCCGGCTTGAGCCCGGCGGCCTTTTCGGCGGCCTGGAGCGCGCCCTCGAAGTAGGCGGCCTTGTAGAGCGACAGCGCCAGCCAGTAGGCGTATACCGGGTCCTCGGTCTTGAGCTCGGCGGCCTTCGCGAAGTCCTGCGAGGCGCCGGCGTAGTCGTTCATGTGGTAGAGGTTCTTCCCCCTCTCAAAGCGGGCCAGCGCGGCCGCGGGGTTAAGCGCCAGCAGCGCGTCCAGGTCCGCCACGGCGGCCGGAAAGTTGGAGGCCTTGCGGGCGCAGAGCGCGCGGTGGTAATAGGCCATCTCGAACTTGGGGTTGAGCGAAAGGGCGCGGGAGAGGTCTGCGGTGGCGGAGCCGCAGTCGCCCAGCTTGTACTCGGCCAGACCGCGGTTCAGCAGCGCGTAGGCGTATTCCGGCTTCGCCTCCAGCGCGTCGGAGAAGAGCTTCACGGCCTCCGGGTAGCTGCCGCCGTCCATCAGCATGGCGCCCAGGTTGTTGTAGGCCGGCAGATAGGAGGGGTCCAGCTCTATCGCCTTCCTGTAGTCCAGCCCGGCCTTCTGCCTGTCGCCCATGCGCTCGAACAGCAGGCCGCGCGAGACCAGCGCCTCCGGGAAGCGTTTCTTCAGCAGCAGCGCCTTGTTGTAGTTCTCCAGCGCTTCTGGCTCGTTGCCCGCGCCCTGCAGATAATTGCCCCTGCCGAAATAGTACTCCGGCGAGCGGTTGCAGCCGGCCAGCGCCGCCGCGGCTAGCGCGGCCAGGATGATCTTTTTCATACCTGTGTTTCCCCCTTTTTGTCCTTAATGCCCACCGCCATCAGGAACGCCCCTACGGTAATGCCGCTGTCGGCCACGTTGAACACGGCCGGGAAGAAAGAGAAGTCGAAGAAGTCGACCACGTGCCCGTAGGCGATGCGGTCGTACAGGTTGCCGAGCGCGCCGCCCAGCACCAGCGCCAGGCCCGCGGCGGCCAGCGCGCCGTTGGCCTCTATGCGGCGGCGCAGGTACAGCAGCACGGCCACCAGCGCCGCGCTGAAGACCAGGAAGAACAGGTTGCTGTCCTTGAACATGCCGAAGGCGACGCCGGTGTTCTCGGCGTAGGTGAGGTGGAAGAACGGCAGCACGGCGACGGAGCGGCCGTAGAGCGCCCTGAGGGCCCAGGCCTTGGCCGCCCTGTCCGCGAGGAACAGGACGAGCACGGTGGCAGGCATGGCCAGCTTCCTCATCCGAGGGCCGCGTCCTCCATGGCCTTCGCGCAGCGGCCGCAGACCCCGGCGTGCCGGGCGTCGGAGCCGATGTCCTTGCGCCACTGCCAGCAGCGGGGGCACTTGGCGCCGTCGGCCTTGAAGACCTTCACTTCCAGCTCCGGGGCGGCCCCGTCGAACTCGACGGCGGCGTCGGAAACTATAGCCACCTGAGGCAGTACAGGGAGGGCGGACTCGAGCAGCGCGCGGGTCTCCGTCTTGGAGGTGCGCAGGACTATGCGCGCCTCGAGGGAGGAGCCGACCTCGCCGGCCTGGCGCTTCTCCTCGATGGCCTTCGTCACCGCCTCGCGCACGGCCATCAGTTTCTCCCAGCGCTCGAGCAGGGCCTGGTCGGCCCAGGCGGCGGGGAGTTCCTGGAAGTCCGCGAGGAAGATGCTCTCCTCGAGCGAAGGCTCTATCTCGGCCTTCGCCGTCCGCCACGCCTCCTCGGCGGTGAACGACAGCACCGGGGCTATCAGCTTCGTGACGGTCAGCAGGATGTCGTGCAGCACGGTCTGGGCGCTGCGGCGCTCCGGCGAGTTCAGGCTGAGCGTGTAGAGCCTGTCCTTCAGCGAGTCCAGGTAGAAGGCCGAGAGGTCCAGGATGCAGAAGTCGGCCACCGCGCGAATGGCCTGGCGGAACTGGTGGTTCTCGTAATGCTTCCGCGCCGCGGCGGCCATGACGGCCAAGCGCGCGCGCATGTAGCGGTCGGTCTCCGTCAGTTTGTCGTCGGGCAGGCGGTGCTTGGCCGGCTTGAAGTCGGCGAGATTCCCCAGCAGGTAGCGCAGCGTGTTGCGGATCTTGCGGTAGGTGTCTATGGGGCCGGAGAGGAGCTTCTCGGAGATCCTCACGTCCTCGGAGTAGTCGCACAGGGCGGCCCACAGGCGCAGGATGTCCGCGCCGTACTTGGAGACCAGGTCCTGCGGTGAGACGGCGTTGCCGGCCGACTTGTGCATGGCGTAGCCCTTCTCGTCGAGGATCATGCCGTGCGTCAGCACGGACCTGTACGGCGGGCGGCCGTTGAGCGCCACCGACGGGATCAGCGAGGTCTGGAACCAGCCGCGGTGCTGGTCCGACCCCTCCAGGTAGAGGTCCGTGGGCAGGAAGTCCCCGGGGCCCAGCATGCCGTTCTTGACGACGGCGTACCAGCTGACCCCGGAGTCCAGCCAGACGTCCATGATGTCCTTCTCCTTGGCGAAGGACGCGGCGCCGCAGGAGCACTTCGCGCCGGGCGGCAGCAGCTTCTCCACCGGCTCGGAGAACCAGAAATCGCTGCCCTCGCTGAAGACGCGCTGCTCCATCCTCTTCAGGAACTCGGAATCCTCGTGCACCTTGCCGCATTCCTTGCAGTAGACCGCGAGTATCGGCGTGCCCCAGTAGCGCTGGCGCGAGAGGCACCAGTCGGGACGGGTCTTCAGCATGCCGAGCATGCGCTCGCGGCCGGAGGCGGGCAGCCAGCGCACTTCCTCGGCGGCGGCCTTGATGAGCTTTTCGCGCAGGCCGTCCAGGTCCACCTTCAGGAACCACTGCTCGGTGGCGCGGAAGATGACCGGATGATGGCAGCGCCAGCAGTGCGGGTAGCTGTGCTCTATCTTCTTCTGGGCCAGCAGCAGGCCGTCGGTCCTTAGGGTGTCCATCACCTTGTCGTTGGACTCGAAGACGCTCATGCCCTCGAAGATGCCGGCGTCCGCGTTGAACCGGCCGTCCTCCTTGACGGGGCAGAAGATGTCGATGCCGTGCTTCTTGCCGGCGTGGAAGTCCTCCTCGCCGTGGCCGGGGGCTATGTGCACTATGCCGGTGCCGGTGGACATGTCGACGAAGTCGGTGGAGATGACCTGGCGCGCGAAGCGCCTGCTCTCGGGGAGATGCGGCGCGAGGCAGTGGGAATACTTCAGGCCCACGAGCTTCTCACCGGGTATCAGCGCGCCCTTCTGCGCCTCGAGGCCAGCGGCCTCGAGGAAGCCGTCGGCCAGCTTGTCGGCTACGATCAGGAACTGCCCGCCGGTCTCCAGCACGCGGTACTGCTCGTCCTTCGCCACGGCGGCGGCCATGTTGGACGGCAGCGTCCAGGGGGTGGTGGTCCAGATGACTATCGAGGAGCGGTTCTTGCCCACCGCCTCCAGCGCCTCCGGCAGGGTCTGCAGCGGGAAGCGGACGAAGATGGACGGCGAGACCTTCGTCTTGTACTCCACCTCGGCGTCGGCGAGCGCGGTCTCGCAGGTGACGCACCAGTAGATCGTCTTCTTGTCGCGGTGGATGTGGCCTTTCTCCAGCAGTTCGCGGAAGGCCTTTATCACCGTGCCCTCGTAATCGTTGGACATCGTTATGTACGGCTTGTCCCAGCCGCCCAGCACGCCGAGGCGCTTGAACTCCTCGCGCTGTATGTCTATGAAGCGGGCGGCGAACTCCCGCGCCTTGCGGCGGAAGGCGGGCACGTCGTCGATATGGCGCTTGCCCATCTTCATTTCCTTGAGCAGCGCCTGCTCTATCGGCAGGCCGTGGCAGTCCCAGCCCGGCACGTAGGGGGTATAGCGCCCCATCATCGCGTGCGACTTGACCACCATGTCCTTGAGGATCTTGTTGAGGGCGTGGCCGATGTGGATGTGGCCGTTGGCGTAGGGGGGCCCGTCGTGCAGGACGTACGGGGCGGCGCCGCGGCGCTTCTCCAGCATCTTCCCGTACAGGTCCATCTTGTACCAGGATTCCAGGATGCCGGGCTCCTTCCTGGCCAGGTCCCCCTTCATGGAGAACGAGGTCTTAGGCAGGAATACCGTCTTGGAATAGTCCGTGTTCTGCGTGGTCATCGTATGTCGTCCTTTATAAAAACTATTTTTAATTATACAAAAATAGCGGGGATACCCCGCCCCCAGCCCCCCGTAAAAGGTACCAGGTACCTTTTACGGGTATTTTTTGTGGTACAATTTTCGCTATGCCAAGAGGCCAGAGGATCTTTTTCGAGAACGCCCATTATCACATAATGGACCGCGGCAACGACCGTGGGACGATCTTTTCGGACCGTGGGGACAGGGAATACTATTTAGGGTTATTGGCGGATCTCAAGAAGGACTTCGGGGTGTTGCTGCCGGCTTACTCCCTGATGACGAACCACGTCCACCTCTACATTGTCACCCCCCGCGCGAACCTCGCCGAAGCGATGCACGCTCTCAACAAGGGGTATTCGCAGTATTTCAACAGGAAGCACGCCAAACATGGCCACCTGTTCGGCGACCGCTACAAGTACAAGGTCATACAGAGCGACATCTATTCATTAGCGCTGGCGCGATACATTCACCTCAACCCGGTGAAGGCTGGGCTTGCGACAAAGGCAGAAGACTACGAATGGTCCAGCGCCGCGCAATATCTGGACAGAAAATCCGGACTTGCAGATCCGGGAATCGTACTGGACCCGCTTTCCGAACGGCGCGAGGACGCTATTGCTATATATATAGCGTTCATGTCCGAACCGCCTGAAAGACTGACGAAGAAGTTCTGGGGGAACTTCGACAAGCAGCGCAACATGGTCCTTGGCGACCCGGAATTCAAGAAGATCCACTCCCCCCACGGAGATTAAAAAGGTACCTGGTACCTTTTCAGGCGTGTTAAGGGTATTTAGCTAAAAGGTACCTGGTACCTTTTGGGGTAACTGGCGGCAGCGACCCCGCGGGGTCACTCTTTTTTTATGATGGAGATCTCGATGCGGCGGTTCTTCGCGCGGCCGTCGGCAGCGGAATTGTCGGCGATCGGCCGGTTATCGCCGTAGCCTATGCCGGCGAGCTGTTTCGACGGGATGCCCTGTCCTTCCATGAACCGCAGCACGCCGTAGGCGCGGGCCATCGAAAGCTCCCAGTTGGTGGAATATCTGCCCCTTCTTATCGGCACGTTGTCGGTGTGCCCCTCGATGACGATGTCGTTGGGGACCTTCTTCAGCTCTTCGGCTATCGGAGCCAGCACCTGCCTGGCATGCTCCTTAAGGTCGGCGTCGCCGGAGGCGAAAAGCACGCCTTCCGGCAGCACCAGCTTCATCTTGTGCTCGTTGGATTGTATCTGCACCAGATCGGCCATGTCGTCCGTTCCCATGGTCTTCTTGAGATTATCCTCCACCTGGGACTCCTGCTCCTGGGCCTTGGCCCGCTCTATCCGCTGAGAGTCCTCCTTCCCCCCGAACGCCTTTTGAATGTTCCCCAGGGATTCCTCATACTTGCGGCTCTTGGTCTTGTCCGTCCTCGCTATCGAAAAGGAAAAAAGGACGAGGAAGAATATCATCAGATAGCTCATCAGGTCGCCGTAGGTGACGGCCCACAGCGCCCCTTTGTTGAGCTGGTTCTCCACCTCGTCGCGTCTCTGCCTGTATACCGCCATGTAGAACTCTCCTTACCCCGCGTTAGCGCGCTGCCCCTGCATCAGAGCTCCAGGGCCGCCGCCCGGACGGCCTGGCCGCATGATCATTTTTCTCCGTTCTCATGCCTCAGCCTGGCAAGATCGGACACCAGCTGGGCTTTTTTTTCGGAGATGATCGCGGCTTTTACCTCCAGCTGTTTCACCAGCCTGGCGGCGAACTCTACGTTCTTGCGCACTATCGCGCCGGAAACCCCGAGCAGCACCTCGAGATTGACACCCTTCAGCGCTTTCATCATGCCGTTGAGTTCCAACGCCAGCCCGGAGATAGCGGACTCCACGGCGGAGACCGCCGATGCGGCGTCGGATATCGCGGCCCGCCCGGAGGCGGAAGCCTTGAAGACGTTCATGGTCTCCTGCAGCTGCCCGGAAACGGAGGAGCGCAGCCGGGACTCGATCTCTCCCAGCCCGCGGGAGACCCGCTCGTCAGCGGCTTCGCCCGCCCTTGCTATGTCTCCGGAGAGCTTTTTCGCGCCCTCAGTCATCTCGCCGGAGAGCTTCTCCGCGCCCTCCTTGATGTCGCCGGAGAGCTTCTCCGCGGCGCCCAGGAATTCCCGCTGGACCTCGGAAACGCCCTGAAGCTGCGCGAGGATGGTCCTTGTGGCGGTATCGAGCCTTTCCCGGCCCTCCAGAGCGGCGGCGTCCACATGCTTCACGAGGCCTCCGGCCCGCTCCATGGCGTCGTCTATCGTCCTCCGCAGCTCGTCCCGGACATCGGTCACCATCTCCTCCAGCCGTTCCTTGCCGGCGAAGGCGCTTATCCCCATCTCCTCGATCTTGGAGGACAGCGACTTCAGCCTGGAATCCACCGCGGCGGAAAGCTCTCCGATCCGGGATTCCAGCGCGCGGACCTGCCTGGGCGCGGAGGCGGCCTCGGCAGCCACGCTCTTCAAAGCCTCCTCCATGGCCCGGAACCTCCCGGCCAGGGCCTCTTGCGCCGCGCCATGCGCCCGCAGCTTCTCCTGCAGTCTGGCATCCAGCACCTTAACCACCGCAGCGGCGATCTCCTCTGCCGAGACCTGCGGCGCCGGGGGAGGAGGCGGCTCCGGCGGCTTTTTGGAGGCCGCCGCGTACGCCTCCACCAGGCGTTTCTCCATCTCCTCCACCCTGGACCAGGCCTTCTGCAGCTGGTCATGCATCTGGCGGTCCAGCTCGGAGTACTTCTGCTGCTCCCTCACGACCTTCAGCAGTTCCTCTATCTCGCGCCTGGCGCCGGCCTTGGATTCCTCGATGTTCTTGGACTGGGCCGCACCCGCCAGCAGGAATTTCTCATGGAACTCCTTCAGCCGCGCCTCCATCTCAGAGATCTTGGACAGCACGGCAGGCGTCACCGGCGAAGGAGGCATGGCGGGAGGCGGGACCTGCGCGGAAAGCTTCTTCTCCAGCTGCCCGACGATATTGCGCTCCAGCGCTTCCATCTTCCGGTTAAGCGCGCTCAGCTGCTCGTCGGGGACCGCCGCCCTCGCCGGAGATGGGGGCGGGGCCGCTGGCGTCGGCTGCAGGGACTGATGGTCCTCGGAATGGAATAATCCGGAGAATAAAGAGCTTTTCTTAGTCGGTTCCATATCGCCTCCCGTCAAGCGCCGGCCTGCTCATTGGCTATCATGGTCCCGGCCGCGGCGGCAGGATCGGCTATCCTCCCGTCCCTTATCAGCGCGGCGGCCGTCGCCAGTATCCGTTCCAGCGCTTCCTCCACTTTCTCCCTGGACGGCACCCCGTAGCTCATGCTCTGCTCTATCATCTGCCAGGTCTTGTCGGCCATCTGGGCCTTTATCTTCTGCCTTACCTCATCCGGGAGCTCGAAAAGGGCGGTGGCCCATTCTTCCGGCTTCACGGTGGTGGCCATCAGTGAAAGCCCCTTCTCGTCGAGGAACGCCAGGTCCTCCGGCATGAGGAGGCGTCGCCGCACTTCCGCCGCCAACTCAGGATGCTTCTTGCGGAGTTCCTCCAGCATCCCCTTCTTCGCGCGCAGATCTATGGCGGAGATGGCCTCCATCGCGCCGTCCAGACCGCCCACCGCCCCGCTGAGGCGGCGCTCCAGCTCCTCTTTGAGCGTGCCGATTATCTCCGGCTCCACGAAACGTATCTTGGCCATGTTTATGACGACGTCGGACGAGAACTCAGGGGGGAGCGCCTTCAGGAACTCGGCCCGCACCTCCTGCGCCAGATGGGCCGCCACCAGGGCCACGTTGGCGGGGTCCTCCGTTACCATCATGTTCACTAGGAACGGCACCTGGGAAGGCCGGATATCGAACAGCACCCTCCCGCTTTCCTCCGGCTCCTCTTTTCCCGGTCCCGTCAGCTGCGGCTTATCCGGAGAAGCGCCGGCGGCCGACGCCTCGATGCCTCCCGGGGCCGCCCCCTTGCCCAGGTCCATAGTTATCTGGTGACTCTGCTGGACCTTGGCCATCGTGCTCATCGCTCCGGCCAGCTTGAGGAAACCGACGGCCACGACTATCATGCCTATTATCCCCATCACCGCCAGCAGCACGTACTTCAGGACCATGCTTATCGCTTCGGGGGTGTACCAGATGGTCCTCCAGAGCGGGGCGAACGGCGCCTTTATCACGGAGAGCTGGTCCCCCCGCTTAGGGTCCAGCATCAGCACCTCGGAGACCACGCGGCGTATATTCTCCGCGTCCAGTTCCGGCACGTCCCGGTTCACTATGATGCTGACGTTCATCCTTTTTACGAAGGCCGACGGATAGAGCATCTGCCTGTTATATGACTTGTTCTCCGTCCCGCCGGCGGCGAACGACGGGAAACCGGGCATCAGGTAATCCCCTGACTGCGCGTCGCCGCCGGCCGCCTGCCACTTGAAAGGGTTGCCCTTGTCCTGCTCCAGCTGCGAGCTGACCTCGACCTTTTCGGTGCGGCTGAAGTCCATCACGGTCTCCAGTATCACCTTGGCCTGGTTCGGCCCCAGCAGCCTCACGAGCACGTCGTCGGCTTTCTGTTCCAGCGTCTTCTCGTACTTGGCCTTATCCTCGAAGGGCAGCGACTGCGCCGTACAGCGCGGCGCGGTCAGCGGGACCAGCGCTGAGGCCAGCGTCAGGACGACGCGGAAGTCCGGCCATGAATTTATCTTCCTCGGTTTCTCCATATTGTCCACCTTTGGCGCCTTCCGGCTACAGATAGGACTGCAGCCTTCTCTCCACGACCAGCGGCATGCTGCCCTTCATGATCTCCAGCACGCCTTCGAGTATCATGGACTTCAGCCGCACTTCCATCCATATCCTGGCGCGCATCTTGCCGGCGATGGGCACGCAGACCATGTTGGCGAAGAATATGCCGTAGAACGCCGAGGTTATGGCCACGGCCATGGCGGGGCCCACGCTCTCGGGGTTGGAGAGGTCTTTCAGCACGCCTATGATCCCTATGAGCGTGCCGAGCAGGCCGAACATCGGCGCCATCACGCCCATGGTCCTGTATACGTTGGCCACCTCGTTCATGTCGTCCACGCCCTGGTTTATCTCCATCTCCAGCACCTCGCGCACGAACTTGTAATCGTTGTACTCCAGCGCCGCGGTCGCGGCCCTGTTCAGAAAACCGCCCGCCACTGACGTGGAGGCTTCCTTGAGGGCCGCCAGCCCGCGCATGCGCGACTGTTCCGCCAGGGAAACTATGACCGGTATCAGCTTCTCAGGGGAGGCCTCGTCCTTCTCCCTGAATATCAGCCCGAGCTCGCGCACGGCCCGGACCACGAACTTAAGCGGGGTGTTGATCAGCGTGGCGACGACGGTGCCGCCAAGCACCACGACCACCCCGTGCATGTTTATCAGCGAAGCCGAGATCTGGTTGCCGGCGACCCCGGCGAGTATCAGCCCCGCGGCGCCACAGAAGCCCAACAATGTCGTAATGTCCATTATCTCCTCCGAATCGCCCTATACTCCGACCGGCACCTTGAACCAGAAAGTGGAACCCTTGCCCAGGCCGGGGCTGGTCGCCCCGATGTCCCCGCCGTGCGCGCGCACGACCTCCTGGGCGATGCAGAGGCCGAGGCCCCACCCCTGCTTACGAAGCTTCTCGTCCTTCTGATACTTGGCCTGGTAGAACTTCTCGAATATCTTCTTGGTCTCGCTGGGATGTATACCTATGCCGGAGTCCTTCACCAGCGTGTGCACGTACTTGCCTTCCCGCTTGAAGAACACCTCGACCTTCTTGCTCTCGGGAGTGAACTTTATGGCGTTGTTGACCAGGTTCATGAAGACCTGCGACAGCCGGAACTTGTCGCCGTCCACGATCACCCCCTCCGGGAAATCGTGCGCCACCAGGACCACTCCTTTCTTCTGCGCGTTTATCGACAACCCCGGCAGGATGTCCCGGGCCATCTCCGGGAACTCGAAAGGCGACTTTTCCATCTTGAGCTTGCCGGCCTCTATCATGGCCAGGTCCGTGAGATCGGAGATCAGCCTGCCCAGCTGATCGGTGGAGCTGACGATGTTCTTGAGGTACATGGCCTCCCGCTCCCCGACGTTCTTCTTCATCAGCAGCTCGCTGAAGCCCCTGATGGACGCCAGCGGCGTGCGCACGTCGTGGACCACCATGGAGAGGAACTTGGACTTCATATCGTTGAGGCGCGCCAGCTCCTGGTTGGACAGCGAAAGCCTGTCCGACATGGCCTCCAGCTGCTGCTTGCGCTGGAAAAGCTGTCCCTGGGCGATGGTGATGCGCTCCATGTACTGCTGTATGATCATGTTCGAGAAGTTCTGCCTGCTGTTGAAGAAAGCCGACTGCATGAAGCCGGACACCTGGGCCACAACGAGGAAGCCCGCCCCCAGCAGCAGCAGGGACATCGGGATAATGACTATCACCAGCATCTCCATAGCTTCTCCGGGTCACCAGCCCTGCGTTTCCATGAACTTCCGCGTCACCTGGTCTTCGGGGTTCAGTTGCAGCGCCTTCCGGTAGGCGCTTTTCGCCTTCTCCTTGTCTCCCATCATGAAGTAGGCCGACCCCAGCCTGGTCCAGCTCACGGGGTTCTCCTCGTCGATAACGGAGACCTCCTCGCATTCCTTCGCGGCCGAGTCGAACTGCTGGATATAGAACCATTTGGCCGCCTTGCGCAGCTTCTCCTTTATAAGCGCCGTCCTGGGCATTATCTCCCCCCTGCGGACCTCCATCTTCACCAGGCCGGCCGTTAAATACAGGTATTCCTCGAACAGGGGATCCCCGCGCAGGTCGGCGCCGAGCGCCGCATGGGCCAGCAGGAACGCCTTGAGGTCCTTGCCCTCCAGATAGGCGTCGATGGACTGCGCCGCGGTATCGGACTGTTCCGTCCGCCGGGAAAGGAGGGTCTCCCGGGACGGGATATCCTTCAGCCTCAGTCCGGAGATGATCTCGTCCAGGCGCTTCTCACGCCTTCCCCAGTCACCCTCCCGGAGGTTCGGCTCCAGGTTGAACGCTTTCTTGATATTGGCGGAAGCCGAGACATAGCGGCGGGCCTCCAGGTCCTTGCGGGCCAGCTCCAGGAAATCCCTGGCGAAGAGCCCGAGCTTCTCTATCTTCTCCTTGGGGGCGATGAGCTTGGCATTTCGCACCCGCTTCGTGGCGCCGGCCAGAGGCTGCGCCGCCATCTGGGACCCGAGGCGCATGGAGACCCCTATCTTATGCATGGCCCCCAGCTCGCCGAACGGCGACATCGAATAGTCTATATCCATCAATGAGAGCCTGAAGCCCACCCCGAAACGGACCCCGGAGCCCATCTGCTGGCCGGTGCGGTAGCCTGCCCTGAGGGAGAGCAGCTGGAAGGCCACGTATTCCGCTCCGAGCGAAGCGTAATACTTCTCGTCGTTGGAGAAGGTCTGGTCGAGGCTCAGGATCAGGCTGGCGCTCCCGCCGGGATGGGACACCCACGCCCCTCCGACGGTGGCGGACAGCGGCAGCGGGGATGAGCGCCGGTCGAACTTGAGGCCGGGGCCGATGTTCCGGACCGCCGCCGCTACGCGCAGCTCCTGGGCCGGCACTTTGCTCATCCAATACTTCGCCGGGCGTATATAGTAAACCGCCCCCAGGTCCAGGGCGGCGGTATCGGCCGCCGCGCTGTCGAGCTTTTCGCTTATGTACTTCAGCCCCGCCCCGACGTTAAGGACAGGGCGCTCGATCTCGTCCTTGAGCAGCGCGCGTCCGTACGCGGCGCCGATCGCCAGGTCCGAAGAGGCGACCTTGCCCGTCTTGACCCCCTGCGCGTCGTACCCCTGGAAAGGGGAGACGCTCAGGCGCGTCACGTTCACTCCCAGCGTGGAGCCGTAGCGCAGCGGATACGCGGCGGAGAGGTACTGCTGGGAGACGTCCTGCAGGGAATCGTTATAGGTCGCCGCCAGCTGCGCCGCCTCCACGCTGGCCAGCCCGGCCGGATTCCACCATGGCGAGTAGGCGTCCTCGGAAACCGAGGTGTAGGCTTCGCCCATGCCGGTACCTCGGGGGCTGGGCGAGAACTTCAGGAACGAGGCCGCCGCCGAGCCGGCGCTCCCGGCGCAGACGGGGAGACGGCAAAGCAGCGCCGTAAGGAATACGGCAGCGGCAGCAGTTCCGCGGGTTCCTCTATTCATAGTAAGCGCACCTATGAATAGTCTATAAGCGGAAGCCCCCTGAATCCCGAAGAAATTATGAAGTTCCTGCGTGCGTAGGAAGGGCCCCGGGGGCGCAGTTCCTGTCCGTCACGCCAGCGGTCAGATGGAAGCAGGCGCTCACAGACCGCGCGCCAGCAGGTAGCAGCTGATCGCGGAGAAGACCAGCAGGAGAGCTATGACCGCCCTGTCCCAGAGATCACGGCGTTCCATCAGCGCTGCCCCAGCACCTCTCCGGCCTTCTCCAGGACCTTTTCGGGAGGGATCATCTTAGGGAAGTAGCAGACGAAGCCCGGAGTGGACGAGAAGACGGTGTTCAGGCCGGCGTCCATGAAGTTTTCGCCGGTCATCACCACGAAACGCACGCCGCGCAGCCCGGGATCGGCGGCGGCGCGGCGCTTGAGCTCGATGGCGAACTCCTTGCCGGACATCACCGGCATGGCGACGTCCAGCACGATGAAGTCTGGCTTGTCGGATACCACCGACGCCATAGCCTCCTTTCCGTTCTTGGCGAGCGCCACCGCGTAGCCGGCGTCCTCGAAGACGTAGCGGAAGAGTTCCAGTATGGCCGTCTCGTCGTCGACTATAAGCACTTTAGGCATCTTTTCGGGCCTCCGGTATCGTGAACGTGAATTTGCTGCCTTTCCCCTCCTGGGACTCGAGCGATATGTCCCCCCCATGGAGCTCCACGGCCATCTTGCACATGGCCAGCCCCAGGCCGAAACCCATGTATTTGTGCTCCTCCAGCTGGGAATACTTATCGAAGACCTCCTTATGCCTGTCCGGGGGTATCCCGGGTCCCGTGTCGGACACCGAGAACACCACCGTCCCGGCCCCGCCGCCGCAGGAGAGGATCACCCTGCCGCCCGACGGGGTGAACTTCAGGGAGTTACCGACCAGATTGCTTATCACCCTTTCCAGCAGACGTCCGTCCCCCTTGAAAGGCAGCGGGCCGGGGGCCGCCGGGGCAGAGAGAGCTATGTTCTTGCGCGCGGCCAGCGGCTCATAGAGCTCGAAGACGCGCCCGCACAGGGCATTGGCGTCAAGCTCCTCCGTAGAAAGCTTCATGTCGCCCTTCTCCAGCTTTATCGTGTTCAGGATATCCTCTATCATCCCGTTAAGGCGTACCGAGGAGTTCATGATGGCGTGCAGACATTTGCCGGACCTGGCGGAGAGCGGCAGGTCCTTCTCCAGCAGCTGGGCATAGCCCTGTATGCTGGTCAGCGGGGCGCGCATGTCATGGGTGATCATGTGGAAGAAGGTCTCCCGGGCGCTCTCGATCTCCTTTTCCACGGTAACGTCCCTTATGACTATCACGCGGCCAGGCCGCTTGAACGCGGCCATCTGGAACTGCCGGGACATCACCCGGTAATCGCGCTCTACCGGGGAGCCCTGCCCGGAACCCAGCACGGCCACCTCCGCCTTGACGTAGTTGTCGGAAGAATCCATCAGGGCGGCGAGCACGGGGCGGAAGGGCTCCTCTCCTACGGAAGCGGGAAGGGAGATGTCCTGCTCCTCCTCCGGAACTTTCAGCACTTTCAGCGCCAGCTTATTGGAATGGATAAGCCTGCCCCTGTCGTCCACCAGCAGGATGGCGTCGAGATCGG
>JAKAMO010000110.1 GCA_021812825.1 bacterium
CAGCACGTCGTCGGGCAGCTTCGCGTTGGCCTTGTAGATCTCGTTCGCGTTGGAATGCGCTATCAGGAAGCCGTTGGAATCTATCACCGCGGCCTGCGTGTGCGTGCTCTCCGGGAAGCCGGTCTTAAGCAGGCTGGAAAGGGCCGTCAGGCTCATCTTCGCGAGTATCGCGCCCACGGCCTGGTTGGTCTGCGTGTTCACTATCTGCACGCCCATCGTGATGGCCGGGTAGGAGCCCATGTACTTCTCCAGCCCGCCGACGAACTCCCCGGCGCGCATCACCTTGGCGAACATCGCGTCGTTGGAGAAGTCGCGCATGCCGGTCTCGTGCACGAAGCGCCCCAGCCGCACCTTCTCCTGCCCGTTGGCGTCCACCACCGAGATCTCCAGGAAGGCCGGGTGCAGCTGCATGATGTGGCTGACCAGCCCCTGCTGCTTGACCGTGTCCATAGAGGCGAAGTCGGCCATGTGGGCCGCGTCCGACAGCACGTTGCGGAAATTGATGATGTAGCTGGAGACCGTGTCGGCGAAGCCGACGGCCAGCGCCTCCTGGTCGCGCGAGATCGCGCGGTTCAGGGTGATCTGGCTCAGGTTGACGAGGTAGTAGCCGACTATGCCCAGCGGGACCAGCGAAACGATGAGGAATATCAGCAGCAGTTTGTAGAACAGCCGGCCTCGTTTCTTGGGTGCTTCGGTCATAAATCGGACATAGCCTTCAGCGCGAAGATACTATATTATCCCAAAGGCCTGTTACGGAATTGTTTCAGCAGGGACAAATCCGCGTAAAAAGGGCCGGGGCCCCCTTTCGGGAGCCCCGGCAACCCCGCTACTTCGCGCAGCCGGCGGCCGGCTGGCCGGGCGGCGGCACCTTCTCGTAGCCGGGGACCTTGATCAGCTCTCCGAGGCCGACCATGAACTGCCTGCCGCCCGCTATGAAGGACGGCGAGGTGGTTATGCCGAGCTCTGACGTGGCGGCGAAATCCGCCGCCAGCAGCTCCTTGGCCTCGTCGAAGCCCTTCTCTATCTTGTCCGCGTCGAGGCCGGCGGCCTTGGCGGCCTTCTGCCAGTCGGCGGCATGGACGTCCTTGTTCCTCTCGGCGAGGTACGCCTTGAACTTGTCGGGGAACTTGGCGGCTATATAGGCCTGCCTGGCGTCCTCCTCCCACTCGGCCTGGCCGTGCAGGCTGGAGAACTGCCAGACGCCCTTGTCGTCCTTCTTGGCGTCGCCGATGAAATGGACCTCCCAGTTCAGGCCCTCCGGCAGGAGCTTGTTCTTCTCCGCGTCGAGCAGCGAGTTCTCGGCCAGCACGCCGAACGGGCACTGGCTCATCACGAAGACCTCGAGCGTGTTCTTCTTCTCGGCGCGGCCGGCGTAAAGGCCGCTGCGCTGCCGGTCCTCGTAGACCAGGTAGCCGCCCTGCGCCTTGAACAGGCCGGCGGCGACCTCGTTGGCCAGGCGCTTCTTCGCCTCCGGAGTGGCCGCGACCACGTAGGCCGGCACGAAGCCGAGGTCGGGGAAGCGGGTCTCGCGCTCCTTGGAGCCGTAGTCCAGCTCCTGCGCCCTGATGCCCTCGAAATACCTGTCGAACACGGCGACCAGCTGATTATTGGTCTCCATACCGCTGGAAAGCACCACCCAGAAGCCCGGCGGCACCGGTTTGGGCTTGGGAACGTAGCCGGAGGGCGGCCTGACGCGCTTGGCGGCCGGCAGGGCCGCGTTGACGGCCTCGTAGAGCGGCATCAGGCGCTGGTAGCCCTCGTAGCGTTTGCCGTCGAGGAAGAGCGCGGTGGACTCGGCGCCGGCCTTCGACGACATGGCGTAGGCCTTCTCCAGGTCGGCCTTGCCCTCGGAAGCGGCCTTCTTGTCGAGCTCGTCGGGATTGATGCCGGCGAACAGGGCGGCGTCCATCCAGCCGTCGGCGGACGGGGACAGCGAACGCGCGTTCAGGTAGGCGAGCATCCGGGACTGGTAGGCGGCCGCCAGCACGGCCAGGCGGGTGGCCTCGGCCAGCTCGGCGTCGCCGCGGCGCGACGAGAAAGATCCGTCATTCCCCTTCTGCACCAGGGGATAGACCTTCAGGTCCGAGGCCGGCAGGTTCCGCCTGACGGTGTCGGCCAGGAAGAACCACTGCCAGCCCTGGCCGTCCATGGCCTCCAGGTAGAGCGTCATGCGGCCGCCGGAAACGGCGGCCTTCTGCTGGGCCAGCGCCGGGACGGTCAAAAGCAGCGAAGCGAGGAGCAGCGCGTATCTTTTCATTTACCGCGCCCTCCTGGTGAGCAGCTGGCGGATGCGTATCGAGAGTTCCTGGATGTCGAACGGCTTCGTGATGTATTCGTCGGCGCCCAGGCTCAGGCCCTGCGTCTTCTCCTCGGCGGAGAGGAAGCGGCCGGTCATCATGATCAGGATGAAGTCCTTGGAGAACTTGCGCAGCTCCTGGCAGATCTGGAAGCCGGAGGAGTCCGGCAGCTGGATGTCCATGATGACCACTTCCGGCTTGTTCTTCTTGGCGGAGGCTATGCCGCTCTTGGCGTTGCCGGCCTCCAGGGTCGAGAAGCCCTCTAGGTCGAGCACCTCGGCCAGGCTCTCGCGCAGGTGCGCGTCGTCGTCGATGATAAGGATCTTCTGTGACATGGTGAACCCTCCGTTATTTCCCCTGCTTGGCGCCTGGCACCAGCTTGTAGCCGACGCAGGGCACGGTGTGCACGTAGCGGGACGCCTTGCCCATCTTGGAGCGCAGCCGCCTCACGTGGACGTCCACCGTGCGCGGCGAGCCGAAATAATTGTAACCCCAGACGCGCTCTATCAGGTACGGCCTGGAGAGCACGCGGTTAGGGGAGCTAAGGAAGACGTAGAGCAGGTCGAACTCTTTGGCCGTCACCGTGATCTCCTTGCTGGCGATGCGCACGGTGTAGCTGGACATGTTCAGCTCGATCTCGTTCATCTTCAGCACTTCGTCGGCCTGCACGCTGACCGTGCGGCGCACCACGGCGCGGATGCGGGCCACGCTCTCGTGCAGGTCCTGGCTGAAGCCCAGCACCTCGTCGGCCCCGAGCTGGAAGAACGCCAGCTTGTAGGAGATCTTCGGGGCCTCGCGGCCGGACGGGCCGTGCGGCAGCAGCGCCTCGGCGCTCATGCCGGAAGGCATATGGTCCAGCAGCGTGTCCGGGGACTCCAGCACGGCTATGACCGGGATGTTCTTGTTCTTGGCCCTCAGGTTCTTCAGGAAGGTCAGCCCCTCCTCGTCGGCGAGGTTCTGCCCCACCATGACCATGTCGAAGGACTTCTCGGCCAGCATGCCCATCACCTCCCGGGCGCGGTGGGCGGTGGCCACCGAATAGCCCTGGCGGGACAGCATCTCGAGCATCAGCGACGCCCGGGACAGGTCCTTTGAGACGAATATAATATTTATTTTCACAGGTGTTCTCCGGAGCTGCGGCGGGACTTCAGTCCTGGTGTATCTCTTCTATGTCGAAGGAGATGCCCCTCAATCCCAGCACGCCGGTCGTCACGTTATAGACGAAGGCCGCGAACACCAGCACCGCGGTGGCGATCACCACGTACAGCAGCGCGTAGAGACCGACGCTGAGTATCCTCTGCCCGAAGCTCATCAGGCCGAGCTGGGGGTTGGGCACGACGAAGAAGGTTATCACGCCGCCCAGCAGGGCAAGCACGAATACCACGAGCGGCACGGACGAGCCCACCAGGGAACCCACGCTTATATTGCGCACTTCAAGTTTCATGTTCTCCTCCAGAAATGAACGGCGACGGCGCGCCGCGGCGCGCTCGCCTATATAATACATAATTATTAGTTGGACGCAACAAGCCCGGCAGGACCTGCCGCAATAAGATCCCCGCTCCTATTTAAACGACACTATAGCGGGTGGCGAGGGGATGCCTTCGCAGGGGCCTCGCGAGGCCCGAGCTTGCGCAGCGCGAGGGCCGAGTGACAGAGCGGGGCCACGGTGTGGCCCCGCGTACCCGGAGAAGGCATCCCCTCGCCGGGGCCCGCGCAACTTACAGGCTTATATTGGCTTTCGGGTAGAAGAGTATCAGCGTGCGGTTGGTCTCGGCGGTAGCGCCCACGTGCAGCACCTTCACGTTCAGGTTCTGCCCCTTGAAGACGGCCTCGCCCTCCACGGTCTGGTCCGGCATCTCGAAAGCCTGCCCCACCAGCCGCAGCAGCGTCTGCTGCTGGCTGTCCACCACGTCCAGCAGGTGGATGTTCTTGGCGTCCATCCCCTGGGCCAGCTCGAAATTCGCGTACAGGATGCTGTTGTTCTCGTCCACCACTATGACGTAGTTGGTGCCAGGGACTATGATGTTCAGCAGGGAGCGCCACCAGCGCTGCTCCGCTTCCTTGTAGGTCTTGTCCCGGTTGGAGATGCCCTCTATCTCCACCTTCATCTTCCCCATCAGTCTGGTGATGGCCCCGGCCAGATCACCGACCTCGTCCGGGCGCGGCGGGAAGCGCAGGTCGAAATTCTTCAGCGAGACGCTCTCTATGCTCTCGCGCAGCGCGTACATGGGCGAGATCACGTAGTGATGGAAGAAGAAATACAGAGGCAGCCCCAGCAGGAACAGCACTCCGACCGCGCCGAACACGTACTTGCGCATCGCGGAGCCTATCAGCACCTCGGCGCCGGCCCGTGAGACCATCAGGTCCATGATGCCGATGATGTCGCCACGCACCGAGAACGGTATCGCTATCTCGTAGAACGGCTCGTCCTTGACCTGGCGCACCTTCGGGTTCTTGGAAAGGTAGGCCTGCGAGATAGCGTCGGTGGCGGGCGGCACCTGCTTCTGCAGCTCGTCCCACGCGATGCCGATGAAACGGGCCTCTTTGTGCCAGCGCACCTTGCCCTGGCGGCTCAGGTAGAGCATCGAGGTGATGCGTTCGTCCTTGGACAGCTCCGTCATGATGTCGTACTCTTCGAACGAGATCGCGTTGGGGCTGTTCAGCAGGCCGGTGCGCATCGTAGGCGCGTACGTCTTGATCTTGTCTATCACGTCCTGCTTGAGCTTTTCGTCGAAGGTCCACTTGAACAGGTTGTAATAGAACACGCCGCCGAGGAACATCACGTAGATGCCTATCCCGACGAACCACATCAGCCACTTCATCGTCAGCCGCATATGTCAGTCCTTGCCGAAATCTGGCGGGCGTATAAGGCCCGCATCATTAGTCTACCAAAAGGGTGTTAAAGGATTGTTGCTTAAATATTAATTCTGCCAAAAAAAGGCGCGCCCGCAAAGCGCGCCCCCGTTTAAGATGCAGTACTCCATTTTAATACCCCGCGTAAGACGGCTGGGGCCAGGGGTCAGAAGGCCGTCACGGAGGGAGGAGCTTGCATAGCGCGACGACTGAGTGACGAGCGGCGCGCACGGTGTGCGCGACCGCGTGCCTGAGGACCCCTGGCCCCAGTCGTCCGTAGCTACTGTCCGCCTGCCAGTATCTGCTCTATGCGCTTGAGTCCCGCCGCCGTGTCCGCGTTGCCCGGGTCCAGCTGCTTGGCTATCGTCCACTCGTCGCGGGCCTTCTCGTAATTCGAGTTCTGGAAGTACTTCAGCCCCTCCAGGTAATGCTGCTGGGCCGCCAGGCGGTTCTCCTCGCTGACCCCGGCGGGCTTCTTGACGGTCTCCTCGACCGTCGTCATGCCCTTACGCTTGGCCTCGGCCTCCGCCTTCAGGCGTTCCTCCTCCTCCTTGGCCTTGCGCTCCTCTTCCTCGCGGGCGCGGCGGGCGTTTTCCTCGGCGCGGCGCTTCTTCTCGTCCGCCTCCAGCTTCATCTGCTGGTTCGCCCTGGCGATCAGCTTGTTCAGGTAGGACATGTTGGCGGTGTAGGGCTTGGCCTTGTCCCATTCGCCTATAGCGTCGGTGTACTTCCGGGCCCCGTAGAACTTCTTGCCGGAGGCGATATAACCGTTCTCTATCTCCTGCTTCACCTCGCCCAGCAGCTTGGCGGACTTGGTGTCGCCCGGCTGGACCTCCAGCGCCTTCTTCAGGCCGTCGTAGGCGGAAAGCAGCTTGCCCTGGGCGTAGAACTCGAGCGCCTCTTTCAGACGGTCGTTCGCCTTCTGCTGGCGCAGCTCGTCCTCTACCCGCGTGACCCACTCTATCGTCAGCGAGTCCTTGGGCTTTATCAGCAGCGCGCTGTAGAAGTTGTCCAGCGCGCCCTTCAGGTCGCGCACCTTATAGGCGTCGGTGCCCTCCTGGAAATAGTATTCCTTAAGATCGTCCTTCATCCTGGAGAGCCAGTACTTCGCCTTGATATTGTTGGGCGAAAGCTTGACGACCTCCTGCATCTTGGCGTGGGCCTCTACGATGCGGCCCTCCGTATAGTAGGACAGCGCGGTCTTGAAGCGGTCCTCTATCATGATCTTCTCGCTCATGCCGGGCCTGGCGCTGCCGCGCAGCTGGTTGGAGGCCTCCAGCAGCATCTGCGCGTCCTGGTAGTTCGGGTCTATCGAGAGGATCTTGGCGGCCAGGTCCTTGGCCTCCTCGTAGTTGCCGTGCCGGTAGTAGTCGAAGGCGTTCTCGTAGATGCTGTCGAGCATCGCGCCCTGGATCTTCTGCTTCTCCAGCTTCACCGTCTCCAGGAACTTGCGCTTTTCGTCCAGCTCGTCCAGCGAGCCCAGGCCGGTCTTCTGCAGGTCCAGGAACAGCGACTCCTCGCTCTTCACGGGCGGCTGCGTCTGCGCGAACGCCGCCGCCGGCGCCAGCGCCGGGAGCAGGAGGATGAAAGCGAGAATTTTAGCCATAAAAAGCCTCGTCAGAACGGCATGCCTCCCCTCATCAGGTCGCTGATCATCGGGGAGAGCATCAGGATGAACACGGTGGGGAATATGAAAATGAACAGCGGGATCAGCATCTTGGTGGAAGCCTGGGCCGCGAGCTTTTCGGCCTTGTTCAGGCGGCGGAAGCGCATGTCCGCGGAATAGTTGCGCAGCAGCTCCACCAGGCTGGTACCCAGCTCGTCCGACTGCACTATCAGGCCGACGAAGGAGCGCACCTCCTGAAGGCCGGTGCGCGCCGACAACCGGCGCAGCGCGTCGCGGCGGGAGTAGCCCAGCTGCACCTCCCCGATCGTCTTCTCTATCTCCAGCTCCAGGCCGGTCTTGACCGGCGCTATCTTCACGATGCGGTCGAAGGCGGTCATGTAATCCAAGCCGGACTCGATCATCAGCGCGCCCAGGTCCACGAAGGTCGGGAAGTTGCGGATGATGTCCTCCTGGCGCTTGCGGATGCGGCCGGCGTAGATGCCGGCGTCCGGTAGCACGAAGCCGAGCGGCGCGAAGATCAGCACGAACGGAGAGCCGCTCATCGCGTAGAACAGGGCCGGCATCACGGCGGCCACTATCAGCTTCTGGTGCAGCATCTTCAGCGGGTCCAGGTTGGGCGGGCTGCCGAGCAGCGTATAAGTCTCCTCCAGCTTCTTCTCGAAGCCCAGATCG
>JAKAMO010000111.1 GCA_021812825.1 bacterium
GCGTTGGTCAGGTTGCCGTTATGCGCCACGGCCACCAGGCCGAGCGAGGACTTGAGCACCAGCGGCTGGGCGTTAGTTATATGGCTGGAGCCCGCGGTGGAATAGCGTATATGCCCTATGGCGCTCGTTCCCTCCAGCCTCTGCAGGGCCTCGTTGTTGAAGACCTCGTTGACCAGGCCCATCCCCGTATGCTGCATCAGGCTGCCGCCGGCGTCGGTGACGATGCCGGCCGACTCCTGGCCCCTGTGCTGCAGAGTGAAGAGCCCGACGTAGGCCAGCCTGGAGGCGTCCCTGGTACCGGTAATGCCGAATATTCCGCACATGTTCTACCTCACGTAGTCTACCGCGTTCTTGAAGAAATGGAACCCGGCCGCCTCCGCTTCCCGCGCCGCGGCCGGCCTGTCGGGGCTCTGCCAGGAGAAGAAGTTTCGCTCGGGATGGGGCATCAGGCCGAAGCAGGTACCCGACGGCGTGGCAATTCCCGCAATGTCGAGCATGGAGCCGTTCGGGTTCTCCGAGTAGGTCAGCGCGTGCAGGTTGCCGGACGTGATGCGCGCGAGCTCCGCCTTGTCCTCGACTATGAACTTGCCCTCGCCGTGCGCCATAGGCAGCTCTATCTCGTCGGGCAGGCCCCGGGTGAAGATGCACGGGCTCTTTCGGTTCACCTTAAGCTTCACCCACTTCGCGAGGAAGTGGCCGCAGTCGTTGGTGTAAAGCGTGGAGACCTGGGCGTTGCGCGGGTTCTCCGGCAGGAAGCCCGTCTTCACCAGTATCTGGAAGCCGTTGCAGATGCCGATGACGGGACGGCCGCCGCGGATGAACTTCCCGAAATCCCCGGAAAGCTTGGACATCTTAACCGCGTAGATCTTCCCCGCCGAGATGTCGTCCCCGTAGGAGAAGCCGCCGGGAAAGGCCATCAGGTCGTAGTCGAGCACCTTCTTCTCTCCGGAAAGCAGCTGGTTGATATGGACCAGCTCCGGGTCCGCCCCGACGTAGCGGAACGAGGAGGCGGTCTCTATGTCGCAGTTGGTAGCCGTGCCGCGCAGGATTATAGCCCTGGGTCTCTTCATATCAGCTCCCTCTTCCAGCAGGCCTTGAGCGCCACTATATCCTCTCTGAAAAGCTCCGCTCCGCCATCTCCGGCGGCAAGCATCCCCTCTTCCGTCACCTGCCCTATCTCCGCGGCGGGCTGGCCTTTCATCAGCCGGAGGAACTCGGCCTCCCGGTCCTTCACGACCTCCAGCACCAGCCTGGCCGGGCTCTCCCCGAAAAGGAGCTCCAGGGCCGTAAGGCCCTTTTCGCGCGGGGCGGCGGAGAGGTCTATCTCCGCTCCGAAGCCGCCGGAGAAGGCCATCTCGGCCAGCGTTACGCCGAGGCCGCCCTGAGACACGTCGTGCGCCGCGGCCACGCAGCCGGCCTTTATCGCCCGGAGCAGCGCGGCGTAAAGCTTCACGGCGGCCTTCATGTCCAGCTTCGGCACGGCATTGTTGCCGGCGGCCGCGGTCTCGGCGTAGACCGACCCGCCCATGCCCTTCAGCGCCGAGCCGGCGATGTAGACCGGGTTGCCGGGCTCCTTGAAGTTGATGGTAAGTATGTCCCTGACGTCGTCTACCGGCGCCGTGGCCGAGACCAGCAGCGAGATCGGTATCTGGTACTCCCTGCCGTCGGCGCCGGTGGACTGGTTATAGAAGCTGTCCTTGCCCGAGATGAACGGCGCGCCATAGGCTATGGCCGCGTCGCGGCAGCCTTCGGCCGCCAGCACGAGGTCGCCCATCACGCGCGGGTCGCGCGGGCTGGCCGCGCAGAAGTTGTCCATGATGGCCGTGCGGGAGATCTCCGCGCCTGCGCAGAGCAGGTTGCGCACGGCCTCGTCGATGGAATGCAGCGCCATCTGGTAGGGGTCTATCCTGCCTACCGCGGGGCTGAAGCCGTGGCTGACGGCGAAGCCGCAGAAGTCGCGCTGGTCCAGGGTGGCCGCCTGGGGCCAGATCACCGCGGCGTCGCCGGGACCGTCGCCGTAGCGGCCCTGCAGCGGCTTGCCCACCGTGCCGCCCTGCACCTCGTGGTCGTACTGCGTTATGACGGAATGCCTGGAGCAGACGTTGGGGTGGGCCAGCAGGTCCTTAAGGACCGCTCCCCAGGGCTGCCGCGGGGATACCGGCGGTTTCGAGCTCACCTTCACGGGCCGCCGCACGGCCGGCTTCTCGAAATTAGGCACCCCGCCGTGCAGGAAGGCCATCGGCAGGTCCACCACCCGCTCCCCGCCGTGCGTGACCAGCAGCCGCCCGTCCCCGGGGAACTCGCCCAGCACGCAGTATTCGCAGTTCTCGGAATCGAGTATGGCCGCCAGCTTCTTCAGGTTCCTCTTCGGTACGGAAAGGATCATCCTCTCCTGCGACTCGGAGACCCATATCTCCCAGGGCTCTATGCGCGTGTCCTTCAGCAGGGCCTTTTCCAGCCTTACCCTCGCGCCGGTCTCGGAGCCCAGCTCGCCGATGGCGGAGGAGAAGCCCCCGGCGCCGCAGTCGGTGACGGCGTTATAAAGGCCGAGGTCGCGTGCCCGCATCAGCACGTCGAGCGCCTTCTTCTCGTTCACCGCGTGTCCTATCTGCACCGCCGAGGAGGAGGTCTCCTCCTCGATGTTCGCGGAGGAGAAGGTAGCGCCGTGAATGCCGTCGCGGCCGGTGCGCCCGCCTATGCAGACTATCAGGTCGCCAGGCACCACGCGCTTATGTATCTTGTCGACAGGGATCAGCCCGGCGCAACCCACGTAGACCAGAGGGTTCAGCAGGTACCCGTCGTCGAAGTAGAGGCCGCCTGCGGCCGTAGGGATGCCGATGCGGTTGCCGTAATCGCGCACGCCTTCCACCACCCCGCGCATCACGCGCTCTGCGGAGAGGGCATGCTTCGGGAGCTTCTTATCGCTGTCGAGCCTGCCGAAGCAGAAAGTGTCCGTGTTCAGCACCGGCTTGGCCCCGAGGCCCACGCCGAGTATGTCGCGTATCACGCCGCCCACGCCGGTCTCGGCGCCGCCGTAGGGTTCCACCGCGCACGGGTGGTTGTGGGTCTCCGCCTTGAAGGCCAGGCCCCATTTGCCGCTCTTGCCGAACTCCACTATGCCGGCGTTGTCGGTGAAGACGGAAAGGCACCATTTCCTGTTCAGTGTCTTCGTGGCCTTTACGATGGTCTCCTTGAACAGGTTGCGGTACTTCCGCACCTTCTTCCCGTCGCGGAAAGCTACGGGGCCCGAGAAGGTCTTGTGCTTGCAGTGCTCGGACCAGGTCTGGGCTATGGTCTCCAGCTCGCCGCGGGTGGGCTGGCGCCCCATCTGCCTGAACTGGCTCTGCGCCTCGGCCAGCTCCATGCCGTTGAGGGACCAGCCGGCGGCCTTGTCCATCGCCGCCAGCTCACCGGCCTTGAGGGAATTGAAACAGGAAAGCTTGTCGTTCATATCTTCTGTATCCCGAACCTGTTGACCGTCTCGTTCACCAGGGGCCCGGCCACGGCGCGCCGCAGCGCCTTCTCCGAGGGGCAGTCGACGTAATAGGCATGGCCGAAGCGGACGGCGGACGGCTCTTTGCCGAGCACGTCGGCTACCGCCCCCTTCACGCTCTCCCCCACCACGTCGGTGACGGAATCCTTCAGCCAGACCTCTACGCGCCAGCCCTTCAGGCCGGGGCGCGGGCGCGAGAGCGAGTAGGTCTCGGTTATCCTGTCCGTCAGCAACTCGGAGCCCAGCTTGTCGAACTCGGCCCGGCTGAAAGCCGCGTCCACCCGGTACAGGCGCGCCAGACGCGCCGCACGGACCTTCAGGCCGGCATGCGCCATGCGCCCGATGAAGCCGCTCTCTTCGTTTTCCGCGTACTTCACTTTGGTGGTTATCTCGATTATCATTTATTTCACCTGCTATCAGGCTTCTTCTTTTCCATTGAGCATGAATAGTGGAGGGGTGGCAAGGGTATGGGCTCGGAGGGCCGTCACGGAGGAAGGAGCTTGCGTAAGCACGACGAGGGGATGGAGCGCAGCGACAGTTCCCCGTGATGAGTTATGCACGGTGGCCGCCTGAAGAGCATAGCTCCTGATGCGGCACGGGCATAGCCCAGTGCGCGACCGCGTGCCCGACGGGGCCATACCCTTGCCAGGCCCCCAACTTCGCATCCTGCGCTCTCATTTTCAATCTCATCATGCGATAAAAGAAGAAGCCGGGTGGCAGTTCACCCGGCTCCGGTCAGTTTCTTCAGGGCCTCCTCGTACTTTTCGAGGGTGCCCCTCACCACTTCGGCCGGCAGCAGCGGCGGAGAGGACTTCTTGTCCCAGCCGCTGCCCTCCAGCCAGTTCCGCACGTACTGTTTGTCGTAGCTGTCGGGGCTGGTCCCGACCCTGTACTTCGCCGCGTCCCAGAAGCGGGAGGAATCGGGAGTCAGCGCCTCGTCGATCAGGATAAGCTCGCCGTCCAGCTGGCCGAACTCGAACTTGGTGTCCGCCAGCAGTATGCCGCGCTTCCCGGCGTGCTCCGTCGCGAACTTGTAGAGGGCGATGCTCTTCTCCCTTATGGTCTCCGCGAGGCCGGGCGACAGGGCGGCGGCCATCGTTTCGAAAGTTACGCTCTCGTCGTGCCCCTGGTCGGCCTTGGTGGTAGGGGTGAATATCGGCTCAGGCAGCTTCTCGGCCTCTTTCAGGCCGGCCGGCAGCTTTATGCCGCAGACGCTGCCCTGCTTCCGGTACTCTTTCCAGCCGGAGCCCGTTATATATCCCCGCACCACGCATTCGAAGTCCACGCGCTTGGTGCGGTGCACCAGCATGGCCCGGCCGCGCATGTACTCCCAGTCGAAGCCTTCCGGGGCGGTCACCCGCTTCCGTATCTCGTCTATATCAGTGGAAACTATATGGTTCTTTATTATCCCGGACGTCCGGGAGAACCAGAACTCGCTTATCCTGTTGAGGAGGGCGCCCTTGCCCGGGATTGGAGTGGGGAGTATGAAATCGAACGCCGATATTCTGTCCGAAGAGACTATCAGAAGATACTTCTCCCCCGCAGCGTAGAGGTCCCTGACTTTACCCTTATGTATCAACTTCAGCTCGGACATGCTCATCTCCTTCTTTAAATTAAGGTAGACTGCCGGTCAGCGCCGCGGCCGACTGCTATTTCTTCTTTTCGGTCTTTTCCAGGTATTTCCTATAGCCTATCTTCTCCAGCTCCGCGTTCTTGGCCAGCACGCCGGCCTTCATCATCTCCCTGTCCGCCTTGAACTCGGTCCGCAGGCGCTTCTCGGTGAGCGACAGCACCTGCACGGCCAGCAGGCCGGCGTTCTTGGCGTTGTTCACCCCCACCGTCGCCACCGGTATGCCGGGAGGCATCTGGACTATGGAGAGCAGCGCGTCCATGCCGGCCAGAGGAGTGGCGTTCACCGGCACGCCTATTACCGGCAGCGCCGTGGCCGCGGCCAGAACGCCGGGCAGGTGCGCGGCGGCGCCGGCTCCGGCGATGATGACGCCGAAGCCGTTGCTTTCAGCGTCGGCGGCGAACGAGAGGGCCGCCTCGGTGGTGCGGTGGGCGGACAGTATCTTTATCTCGAAGGGTACTTTGAACTGCTCGAGGACTTTGGCGGCTGCCGACAGTACTCCCAGGTCTGAATCGCTTCCCATGATGATCGCTGCCTTCAGCATAAGCACCTCGCAACTGGAAAGTGGGTAGTACTACGCAGATATTCTACGATTTTAAGTTCCACGGCACAAATCCTGGCATCCCCTCCCGTCGGTGCGGGCCATAACGGGGCGGCATCCTGTTTCCGACGCGCGCTTGACAGCCGCCGCGCTATTCTGGTATTCTAGTACCTGTTATCTAATTAGGAAGGAGAGGAACATGCAAGGATTAAAAAGATTAGCCGTCGCAAGCTTCGTGCTTTCGATGCTTACGCTTCTCGGCGGAGGCTACTTCGCCATGCGCAAGCTCGCCCCCTACCCTGACAGGATAGTTTCCGGGGAGGCCACGCTGGCCACCGGCGGGGATATCCTGGAAGGACAGGGCGTCTACCAGAAGTACGGCCTGATGGACCACGGCAGCGTCTGGGGCCACGGCACGCTGCGCGGGCCGGAGTTCTCGGCCGAGACGCTGCACCTGACCGGCGTCTACATGCGGGACTTCTACGCGGGCAAGTACGGCTCCGCCTACGAGGCCCTGCCGGCGGAGCAGAAGGCTTCCGTGGACGCCGCCGTAATAAAGGAGATAAAGGCCAACACCTACGACCCGTCCTCCCGCACCCTGCTGGTCTCCCCCGCCAGGGCCTACGCCCTGCAGAAGGTCACCGAACACTGGAGCGGCATGCTCCGGAACGGCGATAAGGGCTACGGCTTCCTGCCGGATACGGTCAAGACCGAGGCCGAAGCCTCGGCCATCAGCAAGTTCTTCTTCTGGACGGCCTGGGTGGCCGGCACCGACAGGCCCGGCGAGGACATCACCTACACCAACAACTGGCCTCCCGACGCCAGCGTAGGCAACACTATGTCCGACGGCTCCTTCATCTGGAGCGTGATCTCCGTCATAGGGCTGTTCCTGGTCCTGGGCCTGGTCATCTACGTCGTGCACCGGTACCACCTTTTCTACGGCGAGACCAAGAGCGAGGCCATAGCCAAGGCCCTGACCGAGCTGCCGCTGACCTCCAGCCAGGTGAAGGCGGCCAAGTTCTTCCTCGTGGTCTCTCTTCTCTTCATAGTGCAGACGCTGATGGGCGGCCTGCTGGCCCATTACACCACCAGCCCGGCCAGCTTCTACCCCGCTATCGTGGCGAAGCTGGTCCCCTACAGCCTCGCGAAGAGCTGGCATCTGCAGCTGGCTATACTCTGGATAGCGGCCACCTGGATAGGCGCCTCCATCTACCTGGCCCCGGTCATAAGCGGCAGGGAGCCGCGCGGGCAGGGTACGCTGGTCAACCTGCTTTTCGGAGCCGTGCTTATAGTGGCCGTCGGCAGCCTGGCTGGCACGGCCCTCGGGATAAACGGCTATTTCAGCGAGAAGGCCTGGTTCTGGTTCGGCCACCAGGGCTGGGAATACCTGGAGATGGGCCGCTTCTGGCAGATACTGCTGTTCGTCGGCCTGATAGCCTGGCTGCTGATCGTGTACCGCGGACTTAAGGACCGCCTCTACGGGCCCAAGGCCGACGAGAGCGGCGTGGTGGCCTTCTACGTGCTGAGCGCCATCATGGTGGTGGGCTTCTTCGGCTTCGGCCTGTTCTACGGCAAGGGCACCCACCTGACCGTGGCCGACTACTGGCGCTGGTTCGTGGTGCACCTGTGGGTAGAGGGCATCTTCGAGTTCTTCGGCGTGGCCGTGATCTCGATGTTCCTGGTGATGCTCGGCCTGGCCGACAAA
>JAKAMO010000112.1 GCA_021812825.1 bacterium
GAAGCGCGACCATCCTAGTCCCGGAGCCAAATTTAGGCCCCCTTTCGAGGGGGCCTATTAATTTGGCTCCGGGACAGCGAGACATAATTATGTCTCGCGGTAGGATTCGAAAGCCGGACCTGCGAGGCCAGCAGGCCGCAGCAGGGAGGCGGGGTCGCGGGCGGCGACGAGCGACGGCGAGGAGCCGACCCGTGACCGAATCCAAGTTCCCAACCTCTTCCCAGGTTCGGCTCGACTACGCTATCCTGTCGTGTGTTTTCGGAGAGCAAGCGCGAAGCGCGACCATCCTAGTCCCGGAGCCAAAATTTAGGCCGCGAAAGCGGCCTTTTTCTTTGGGTGTAACCTTTTGCGTCCCGGCGCATCTAAATATTACGGAAGACGAAGCGGCGGAGGTGCAGGATGCAGGTAATGTCGGTAGCGGCGGGAGCCGTGGGCGGGGGAGTTCTGGGGTATCTCTGGCACAGGCTGGTGGGCTGCTCCACCGGGGCCTGCCCTATAGTCAGGAGCCCCTACCTGAGCGTGATCTGGGGCGTCCTGCTGGGGCTTTCGTTCACGCTGAGCCGGTAACGGAGGAACAATGCGCAACCTTACTAGTGAAGAGTTCAAGGCCAAAGTGTTCGATTTCGAGAGGAACACCGAGTGGAAGTTCGCCGGCGACAAGCCGTGCATAGTGGATTTTTACGCCGACTGGTGCGGGCCCTGCCGGATGCTTTCTCCGGTGCTGGAGGAGCTGTCCGGGAAATACGCTGGGAAGCTGGACGTCTACAAGGTGAACACGGACCAGGAACAGGCCCTGTCGGCCGCTTTCGGCATACAGAGCATCCCCAGCATGCTGTTCGTCCCCATGAACGGCAAGCCGCAGATGGCCCAGGGGGCTCTGCCCAAGGACATGCTGGAAAAGGTCATCGGCGAAGTGTTGAGCGTGAAATAACGGACTGGCGGCCGCCCGTCTCCCGCGGCTGTAGCGGGAGGGCGGGCAGGCTATGAAGGCCCCGGCGGTTTCGCCGGGGCCTTTTTTTGTATAGTCTGGCTATAGTACAGGGAGGGAAATATGGGGAAACGATCCGTACTTTTATTCTCGCTGGCCGTGCTCTGCGGCTGCGCCACCGCCGCCGGCTATAAGAAGGCCGTAAACTCCTGGGTGGGCGTGGACATGGACATACTGGTTAACAGCTGGGGCTATCCCACGCGCACGTTCGCCGCGCCCAACGGCAACACGGTCTACGAGTACCTGAAGAGCGACAGCTACAACACGCCCACCTATACCAGCTATAACTACGACCCGGCCAGCAAGACCGGCAACGCCACCACTTACGGCGGCGAGACCATAACGGTGTACTGCCGCACCTTCTTCGAGACCGACAGCGCCAAGAAGATAGTGAAGGCCACATTCGAGGGTAACGGCTGCCGGTCCAAATAGCCGCGGCGGTTATACAAAAGAAAAGGTCCCCGACGTTCATCGGGGACCTTTTCCGTTTCCCGGGCTTATTCCGTTAGTGGAAGAACTGCATCACCGCGGCCAGCGCCGGCAGCAGTATGGAGCCCACCATGGCCTCGCCGGCCACCATGCCGGAGGCCAGCGGCGCCGCGAAGAGCCCGTAAGAGCCCTCCTCGCCGGGCGAGAAGCGGTTCCAGACGGCCGATATCACGCTGCCTATGGCTATGCCGATGTTGAGCGAGGCGGGCAGGATCAGCGCGAAGCCGAGCGCGGCCGGTATCGGCACCCACCAGAAGCGGCTGGTCTCGTGGCCCTGCTCGCTGGTCTTCTTGAACGAGAGCAGCAGCTCGAAGAGCACGCCTATGAATATCGCTATGACCGAGGCCTTCAGCGCGCCGTACGGCAGGTAGGAGAGCCCCTTCTCCATCACTATGGCGAGCGTCGCTATCTTGAGGCCGGTGGGGGCGGCGAGCTGGCCGGGGTTGAGGCCTATGCCGTAGGTCTTCTCCAGCATGGTGAACATGATGGGCGTAAGCAGGGCGCCTATCGGGATCACGAACAGCTGAGCGAGTATCAGGGTCTTGAACTTGCCGCCCAGCCGCTGGGCCACCCAGAACGACGGCACCACGTTCTCCGAGGTCGCCTGCGGGTTGGCGCTGACGTAGGCCGCGGTCAGGTTGGAGCGTATCTGCGCGGGCCAGATAAGGCCGAACAGGAACTGCGTGGCGTTCGCCATCAGCGAGACGGGGCCGGAGCCGGTGATACCGAGCACTCGCAGGCCGGCTACGATCAGGATGGGCTGTATCGCCACGGCGAGGGTCACCTCGGCCCAGTGCATGTTGAACCAGGCGCTGGTCAGCCACACGGTCAGCGCCACGCAGACGCCTATGCCGGTGGCGGTCCACCAAAGCGGTATCTCCTCGTCGGCCAGGGACTTCTCCGCGTGCTTTTCGTACTTGACCTCGCGCTCGTTCATGAAGTGCTTGAATATCGGTATCAGCACGCTGGTGAGCGCGGCGGCGATCATCAGGGCCGTGGCGGGCCACATCATCCACTGTACCACGTACTTGAAGTGGGAGCCGGCCGTGGCGAACTCCGCCGCTTTGCCGCAGGTGGCGTTGAGGAAGTCCATCGCCTGCGCTTTCTGCGCGCCCTCCAGCCCGCCCAGCGAGTTGAGGGTGGACAGGCAGGTGGTGAACTGCTCGCCTTTCACTCCGGAAAGGGCCGCGTAGGCGGCTACCTTCTCGCCGAAGGCGCTGACTATCCAGGTGCCCAGCAGGCCGGAGAGACCTACGGAGAGCGGCACCAGCATGCCGATGCCGAAGGCGGCGAATTCGAAGCCTATCGAGATGTTAAGGGCGGCGTTGCCCACCACGGAGGGGAGCACGCCCATGCTGTCGCGCAGGAAGGTGAGGAAGCCGGCTACGCCGGTGCTGACCATCAGCACGTCGCGGCGGTGCTTGGTGGTGACGGTGGCCTTGGGGTCGGTCAAAGTCTGCGCCACGGCGAGGGTCGCCTTGCTGGTGGGCCAGGGGAGGGACCTGTCCTTCAGTATGGAGCCCCTGGGGAATATCCCCATGAACACGCCGAGGTTGGCGGAGATCAGCAGCCAGATGAACATCTGCCAGGTGCTCAGGTTGAAGCCGATGTCGCGGCCGAAGACGTTCTGGATGTAGTAGAACGCGGCGAGGATGACCACCATGAAGGCGATGCTGGAGACCACGCCTATCATCGTCTGGATGATGTTGAGCTCTATGGCGAGCTTCTGTCCTTCCATGCTGCGGCCCAGCACGTAGGCCGCCAGGAACATGCCGCCCATCGTCAGGTCCACGCTCTGGCCCAGCTTCAGGGTTACGTAGGGCGTAGCGGCGGCGGCGATGGCGCAGAGCAGGCCTCCCAACAGCAACAGTCTCCAATTAAGGTCCTTCATCAGTGATCCTCCGGCTTCTTTGTAGAAAATCTAATTAATAATACAAAATGACCGGCCCTTTTTCTAAGCGCCGGCCTGGCAGGGTATCGGCCGGCTAGAAAAAGCCCGCCGCTATTCCCGCCGCTTCCTCCAGTCCGCGGCGGTCCGCCTCGTCGAAGGACCCGACCGCCGCGCTGTCTACGTCCAGTACGGCCTTGAGCTGCCCGCCCCGAAGCACGGGGACAACTATTTCCGACCTGGAGTCCGGATCGCAGGCTATGTGGCCCGGGAACTCGCGCACGTCGGCCACCACCAGGCTTTTCTTTTCCGCGGCGCAGCGGCCGCAGACGCCCCTTCCCGGCTTTATCCTTATGCAGGCGGGCTTGCCCTGGAAAGGCCCGAGGACCAGCTCCCCTTCCTTGAGCAGGTAGAAGCCGGCCCAGGAGTAATAAGGAAAAGCGCCCTTAAGCACGGCCGAGATGTTGGCCAGGTTGGCTATCAGGTCCTTCTCGCCGGCGGTCACGGCGCGTATCTCCGCGAGCGCTTTTCTGTAGGCTTCTTCCTTGGTCATCATGCGGGTCATGGCCTGAATATGCTCGGAAATTCAGCGAGGCAAGTCAACCGGCGTCCATATTGTCTATAATAGGCCTAATGCCGGACGCGCGGAAAGACAGGGGGGGACATGAGCGTTTCATCGCATCTTAATCCAGAGCCGGAGCGCAGGCTCTGGATAATGCACGCTAATATGCGCCGCGCGGCCGCCAGGTCGGATATAAAGCTGGGCGCGCTGGCGGTCTTCGCGTTGCTCGAGATCGCCCTGCTGCGCGTTGATTTCGTCTGCGGCGCGCTCTCGTGCGCCGCCATGACGGCGCTGTCGGCGGTGCTGCCGCTCTGCCTGCTCGCTGTATCCCCGTTCTCAGATTCCACCGTGGTACGCCCCGGGCCGTCCGGCCGCCCCCGGCCTTCCGATTCGCTGGTGACGGCCCGCGACCTGGCCAAGTACCCGCAGATGGAGCTGGTGATCGCGCTGGACAAGTACCTGGGCGGCGGGGTCACGGCCACGCCGTACTACGAGGACATCGTAGGCCAGATATCCCTGTCGGCCCGTTCTGCCGTCAGGAAGGAGCTTGTGCTGAAGGCGGCCAGCGCCTTCGCGTTCGCCGCGCAGCTGCTGCTGGCCGTGATGTTTTCGCTTCGCCTGGCCTGAAGGATTTTCTAGAATACGACCATGCAGAACATCTCCGCCATCTTCGGACCCTGGATAATAGGCTTCTACGCCGCCGTGCTGCTTTCGGCGCTGGCGCTCGCGCGCGCGGTGCCCGGCTGCCGGAAGAGGCTCGGCGGGGCGGCGCTGATGACGCTGTTCTCCATCGCGGGCCTGCTCGCCGTGCGCCTGATGGGCGGAGCCGCCTCCGGGGGCCTGCCGAAGCTGACAGAGCTGGTCGCCCGCCTGCTGGCCGTCGTGGCCGCTATCAACGTGGCGGGGGTATTCGGCTTCTCGCTGGTCCTGCCCAGGCTCAGGACCGGGGTCTCCAAGTTCGTGGAGGACCTGATACTGGCCGCGACCTATCTGCTGGCCGGCCTGGCCGTGGTATCGGCGTCCGGCGCCGACCTCAGCGGCGTGCTGGCCACTTCGGCCGTGGTCACCGGCGTGGTGGCCTTCTCGCTGCAGGACACGCTGGGCAACATAATAGGCGGCATGGTGCTGCAGCTGGAAAGCTCGTTCCAGCCAGGCGACTGGATCCGGGTGGACGAGCACGAGGGCGTGGTGCGGGAGATCCGCTGGCGGCAGACCACCCTGGAGACGCTGGTCGGCGACATCAAGATAGTGCCCAATATCCTGATCATGAAGAGCCCGGTCACCGTGCTGGGCCGCGCGGCCTCGGGCAAGCGCTTCCGTTCCGTCTCGTTCCCGGTGTATTACGATTCCGCCCCGGGCGAGGTGATCTCTGCGGTGGCCGGCGCCCTGAAGGACGATCCGCCCGCCGGCGTAGCCGCGAGCCCGGCCCCGGACTGCGTGATAAAGGACTTCCAGCCCAATTCAGCCGTGTACGAGGCCCGCTACTTCCTCACGGATTTCACCGCTCCGGGCGGGGTAGACGCAGCGGTGCGCGCCAGGATCTACTACGCGCTGACCAGGGCCGGCATAAAGATCTCGGTGCCGTCGCGCGCGATCATCGTCAGCGAGGCCGCGAAGGAAGTGGCCGAGAAGAGCGCCAGGGAGGAGCAGACCCGGCGGCTTGCGGCCCTCGACGGCGTCTACCTGTTCAAGGCGCTGAACTCCGGGGAGAAGGAGCTGCTGGCCGCGAGACTCAGGCCGACACCGTTCCAGACCGGAGAGCTGATGACGCGCCAGGGGGACAGGGCGTACTGGCTCTATATCATCCATAGCGGCTCCGCCGAAGTGCGGGTATATTCTGAAGGCGGGGCCTACAGGACCGTTAAGGTGCTGGGCCCCGGGGACTTCCTCGGGGAGATGGGGCTGCTCACCGGCGAGCCGCGGGCCGCTACGGTGGTGGCGGCCGCCGAGACGCGCTGCTACAGGCTGGACAGGGACTCCTTCAGGGACGTGCTGGCCGGACGTCCGGAGATGGCCGAGATGATCGCCTCCACGCTGGCCAAGAGGCGGACCGAGCTGGACGCGGTCAAGTTGAAACTGGCCGGCGAGGAGGCCGCCCGCGGCCTGACCGCCGCCGAGCGCGACCTGCTTTCGAGGATAAAGGACTTTTTCAAGATCTAACGGCCATTCCGCCGGCGGCCGGCAAGACTAGCTAGAAAGGGGAGACGACATGAAACTCTTGAAAGGCGCGGAATCTCTGCTGGGCGCGACAGGCGAGGAAGTGTTCACCCCGGAGGACTTCAGCGACGAGCAGAAGCAGATAGGGGAGACCACCGAGCAGTTCGTGGTCAAAGAGGTCCTGCCGCACCTGGACGAGATAGAGCAGCAGAAGTTCGAGCTCAACGTCGAACTGATGCGTAAGTGCGGAGAACTGGGTCTGCTGATGCTCGACGCCCCGAAGGAATACGGCGGGCTGGAGCTGGACAAGGTCACCAACATGCTGATGACCGAGAAGATATCGCAGGCCGGCTCCTTCTCGATAACCTTCTCCGCCCATACCGGCATAGGCACGCTGCCGCTGGTCTATTACGGCACCAAGGAGCTCAAGGAGAAGTACCTGCCGAAGATCATGAGCGGCGAGTGGGTGGCCGCCTACTGCCTCACCGAGCCAGGCTCCGGCAGCGACGCGCTGGGCGCCAAGTCCACCGCCGAGCTCACCCCCGACAAGAAGTTCTACGTCCTGAACGGCACCAAGCAGTTCATCTCCAACGGCGGCTTCGCCCATATCTACACCATCTTCGCGAAGACCGGCAAGGAGCTTAGCGCCTTCCTGGTGGAGCGCGACACCCCCGGCCTTAGCTTCGGCCACGAGGAGAAGAAGATGGGCATCAAGGGCTCATCCACCACCCAGGTCATCATGCAGAACGTGAAGGTGCCCGTCGGGAACCTGCTGGGCGAGGAGGGGAAAGGCCACAAGATAGCCTTCAACGTCCTGAACATCGGGCGCCTGAAACTGGGCGCCGGAGTGACCGGCGCGGCCAAAGTGGCGCTGGCCGACGGCATAAAGTACGCCAACCAGCGCAAGCAGTTCGGCAAGCTGATCAGCAGCTTCGGCGCTATAAAGGAGAAGATCGCCGACATGACGGCCGCGATCTTCGCCTCGGAGGCGCTGGTATACCGGCTCGCCGGCATGATAGACGCGCGGGTTGAGACCGTGGACCGCGGCTCGCCGGACTACTACAAGCTCTACCAGAAGGGGATAGAGGAATACGCGATAGAGTGCGCCATCTCCAAGGTGTTCTGCAGCGAGATGCTGGCCGGCGTGGTCAGCGACGTGCTGCAGATGTACGGCGGCTACGGCTATATCCAGGAATACCCGGCCGAGCGCTATTACCGCGACGAGCGCATCAACCGCATCTTCGAGGGG
>JAKAMO010000113.1 GCA_021812825.1 bacterium
GTCACCAGCTACGAGGCCACCGCCGGTTCCGACATCGTAGTAATAACCGCCGGCCTGCCCCGCAAGCCCGGCATGAGCCGCGACGACCTGCTGAACACCAACGCGGCCATCGTGAAGAGCGTGACCGAGCAGGTCGCGAAGTACTCGCCCCAGGCCATACTTATCATCGTCAGCAACCCGCTCGACGCGATGTGCCAGGTGGCCCTGCAGACGTCCAAGTTCCCGAAGAACAGGGTCATCGGCATGGCCGGCATCCTGGACTCCTCCCGCATGCGCTCGTTCATCGCGGCGGAGCTGAAGGTCTCCACGGAGAACGTGCACGCGATGGTGCTGGGCGGCCACGGCGACACGATGGTGCCCCTCCCCAGGTTCTCCACGGTGGCCGGCATCCCGATAACCGAGCTGCTCCCCAAGGAGAAGATAGACGCCATCAACACCCGCACCTGCAACGGCGGCGCGGAGATAGTGAAGCTGCTGAAGACCGGCAGCGCCTATTACGCCCCCGCGGCGGCCGCGGTGGAGATGGTCGAGGCCATCATGCTGGACAAGAACAAGGTCGTGCCCTGCGCGGCCTATCTCGACGGAGAGTACGGCATCAACGGCATCTTCGTCGGCGTCCCGGTAAAGCTGGGCGCCACCGGCATCGTCGAGGTGCTGAAGCTCAAGCTCAACGAGGACGAGAAGTCCGCTCTTATGAAGTCCGCCTCCGCTGTCAAGGAACTCTGCGGGGCCCTGAAGTGAACTGACCGAATTATCCAAGGAGAAAAACGATGGAAGCCAATATCACACTGAAGAAGACCCTGGCGAAGCTGCTGCCGGAGTGGAAGGCGGAGCTTTCCGCGCTGGTCAAGGAGCACGGCAAGGTGAAGGTGGACGAGGTCTGCATAGACCAGGTCATGGGCGGTATGCGCGACATAAAGGCCCTGCCCTGCGACACCTCCTACCTCGACTCGATGGAAGGCATCCGCTTCCGCGGCTACACCATACCGGAGCTGCGTGAGAAGCTGCCCAAGCCGGCCGCCGACGCGATACCGTCCCCGCTGGGCATTTGGCACCTGCTGCTGACCGGAAAACTGCCGACCGCCGCCGAGGTCAACGAGCTCGAGGAAGAACTCAAGAAGCGCGCCGCGCTGCCCGGCTACGTCGTGAAGGCGCTGGACGTCCTGCCGAAGGACATGCACCCGATGACGCAGTTCTCCATCGGCGTCCTCGCGATGCAGAAGGAGTCGGTGTTCGCCCACAAGTACAGCAAGGGCATGAAGAAGGACGAGCACTGGGACGCGATGTTCGAGGATTCGCTGACGCTGCTGGCCCGCCTGCCCGTTGTGGCCGCCTACATCTACCGCCGCACCTACAAGGACGGCAAGGCCATCCCCGCCGATCCGAAGCTCGACTGGGGCGCCAACTTCGCCCACATGATGGGCGTAGACAACAAGGACTACCAGAACCTGGCCCGCCTCTACCTGCTGCTCCACTCCGACCACGAGAGCGGCAACGTCAGCGCCCATACCGGCCTGCTGGTCGGCTCCGCGCTGTCCGACATCTACTACTCCGTGTCCGCGGCGCTCAACGGCCTGGCCGGTCCGCTGCACGGCCTCGCCACGCAGGAGTGCCTGAACTGGATCCAGGGCCTGATGAAGGCTCACGGCGGCAAGACCCCTACCAAGGCCGAGGTGGAGAAATACGCCTGGGATACCCTGAACGCCGGCCGCGTGATACCCGGCTACGGCCACGCCGTGCTGCGCAACACCGACCCGCGCTACGTCGCGCAGAGCGACTTCGGCGCTAAGTACCTGCCCAACGACCCGGTCTACAAGACGGTGACGACGATGCTCGAGGCCATACCGCCCATACTGCGCCAGCTCGGCAAGGTGAAGAACCCCTGGCCGAACGTGGACGCGATGACCGGCTGCCTGCAACAACACTACGGCGTGACCGAGACGGACTTCTACACCGTCATCTTCGGCGTGTCCCGCGCGCTGGGCATCACCGCGCAGGCCGTCTGGGCCCGCGGAGTCTTCTTCCCCATCGAGAGGCCGAAGTCGGTCACCACTCAGATGCTGAAGGACGCGGCCTCCAAGGCCAAGGCCGGCGCCGCCGCCTGAGCCTTGACGCCCGGCCGGGCCGGGCGCCGCGAACCGGGGGCTGCCGCGCGAAAGCGCGGCGGCCCCCGGCGCTTTCGGCCCTGCCGGGTGGATTTGTCTTAAAAAGCGGCTTTTTGATATACTTTAGCTTCACCCGAAGACGAAAGTCCCCGGTGATGAAACCTGCCCGACAGAGTATTCTGGCACCGTAGCTCAGGGGTTAGAGCGGGCGTTTCATAAGCGCTAGGTCAGTGGTTCAATTCCACTCGGTGCCACTAATTTATCGGAGTTCCCCGCGGGGAAAGAGAAGCGCCGGCCTATGGCCGGCGCTTCTCTTTCCCGCTTCCTGGCTGCTGATATATTTCAAAGCCACTTGTGCCTGGGATAGCGGCGGGCCAGCGCGGGCTTCAGTTTCGGATAGCTCTCCGTCCAGAAACTCTTCAGGTCCTTCGTGACCTGCACCGGCCGCATCGACGGTGCCAGGATGTGCACCACCAGCGGCACGCGGCCCGCGGCTATGCGTGGCGTTTCCGTCAGCTGGAACAGGTCCTGTATCTTCGCTTCCAGGTAGGGCTCGCCGTTCTTCGGATAGCGTATCTTGGCCCTGCGGCCGCCTGGCATCTCCAAACGGGCCGGGGCGTGCCGGTCTATCAGCCGCACCTTCTCCCAGCCGTACCAGTCCTGCAGTGCCGGCAGCACCGGGCGCAAGCGGGCGTCCGACACGCTGCGTGCGCCCGAGCAGATATCGTGTATTATCAGCCGGCGGTCCTCTTCCGAAAGCGGCTCTATCCCGAGGTCGGGGCAGGAGCGCGCGAGGAACTCCACCCGCGCCAGCCAGTCCTCCACCTCTTCGTCCCACTTCTGGAACCTCTGCTCCCCGCTGATGAACTCCTCCGCTATGAGCTCCGAGGAGGCCTTCGCGGGTCTGGCGGCCGAGACCTCCCTGCGTATCGCGACTCCGCGGTAAAGGGTGAGCGTCTCGGTGACCGGGGTGAGCATGACCTCGTCGAGGGCCGCGCGCGAGACGGTCTCTATATCCCCGGGGAAGGCCTCCGTCAGCCACTCCTCGTTCATCGCGGCCGCGAAGGAAAGCGTGATGTCGGCGCTGCCCTTCTTCATGCTTTCCAGGGCTTCGCCGGCGCAGATGATGCGCGCTCCCGCCGCGGCGCTGCCGTCGGCCAGCCGCCCCCGCCGCCCGCCCGGCATCTCGTAGCGGCCTTTCTCGGCCGAGAACAGCGCCCCGACCCGGTCCGGGAAGGCCCGCAGGAAGCATTTGGAGGCCAGCTCGAGGCCTTTGTGTCCCGCCGGGGAAGCGCCGCCGGAAATACGGGAGGCGAGCCGCCAGGCGTCGCGCGCGGCGTTCTGCTTCATGCCGGCCTTCTGGCAGGCGAAATAGTCGAAGTCCGAGTCCGCGCAGCGCTGCAGCGCTTTAACCACGGCGGCGAGGTCCGAGCGCAGCCTCTCGCCGCTTTCGAGCTGCTTGGCTTCGTCGAGCCAGATGCCGCGCCCCTGCGCGGCGGCGGCGATCACGGCGCATTCCCAGGCGCAGCCCAGGCGGGCGCCCTCCACCATCATGCGCGAGTAGCGCGGGTGAAGAGGGTATCTGGCCATGGCCCTGCCGTCCGCGGTAAGGCGGCCCTGCGCGTCGGCGGCGCCCAGGTCCTTGAGCAGCCTCTCGGCCCTTTCGGCGTCCTTCTCCGGGGGAGGGTCCAGCCACCTGAGCGCCCCGAAGCCGGAGAAACCGCAGGCTTTCAGCGTCAGCAGCGCCTCGCTGACGTCGAGCCGCAGTATCTCCGGCGAGAGCGACCGGGGCCTGCCCGCGTTGTCGCGCTCGGTCCAGAGGCGGGCGCAGACTCCCGGCGCGGTGCGGCCCGCGCGGCCGGCCCGCTGCTCCGCGGAGGCGGCGGAGATGTTCTCGGTGAAGAGGGTGTTGATGCCGCGCGCCCCGTCGAAGCGGGCCACGCGGGCGAGGCCGCTGTCCACCACGGCCGTCACGCCGTCTATCGTCAGCGACGTTTCCGCTATATTGGTGGCGATTATGACCTTGCGTTCCGCACAAGGCGAGACCGCCGCGTCCTGGTCGCGCGGCTGCATCTCGCCGTGCAGCGGCCTGACGGCCAGGCCGGCCAGCGCCGGGCTCTTCGCTATCTCGGAGGCGGTCCTGCTTATCTCGTAGGCGCCGGGCATGAAGACCAGCAGATGGCCGTCCTTCACCTGCGAGACTACCTGCGCGCAGGTCTTCGCCGCCGCCTCCCAGGGCTTCAAGCGGGCCGTCTCCGGCGTGCAGTAGGCCACGGTCACCGGATAGGCGCGGCCCTCGGCCAGTATCGTCTCGCACGGCGCCATGTAGGCGGCCAGCTTTTTCTCGTCGAGGGTGGCCGACATGACGACTACCAGCAGGTCCGGCCTGGGCCCGGCCTGCAGGGCCAGGCAGGCTGCCAGCGTGATGTCCCCGTGTATGTGCCGCTCGTGGAACTCGTCGAGCACTATGGCTGAATATTTGGAGAGCTTAGGGTCCGAGACCAGCTCGCGCAGGAGTATGCCTTCCGTCTCGAATATAATGCGCGTCTTCGGGCCGGTCCTGTCCTCGAAGCGCACCCGGTGGCCGACCTCCCCGCCGGACGAGCCGCCGCGCTCTTTGGCCACCCGGTCGGACAGCATGCGCGCGGCGAGGCGCCGGGGTTCCAGGACCGCGACGCGGCCTTTAAGGCCGCAGGAGTCCAGCAGTATCTGCGGGACCTTCGTGGATTTGCCGGAGCCGGGAGGGGAGGAGACGATGAGCCGGCGGCTCTTGGCCGCGGCTTTGATTATCTCCGGCGCGCTGCGCTGTATCGGGAGCAGGCTCACGCCTATATTCTATGAAATTACTGCTTCACGGACGGCAGCGCATCGGACGGCCAGTCGTATTCGGCCTCGGCCAGGAAGGCGGCGTGGTCGGAGACGTCCTTCCAAGGGCCTTCGTTCAGGACCTGCGCCTTGATCACCTTGAAGCCGCGCAGGTAGATGCGGTCCAGGGGGAAGACCGGCAGGGCCGCCGGGAAGGTGCGGAGCTTGCGGCCGTGCAGGTGAAGGCCCGCGTCCTTCATGGCCAGCGCTGTCTCCAGCACGTCCTTCTTGCCTTTGCGCCACTCGTTGAAGTCGCCGGCCACCACCACGGGCTCGTGGTCCGGCACCTCGCGCAGGATGAAGTCCCGTATCTTGCGGAACTGCTTGGCGCGGGAAAGGCAGAGCAGGCCCAGGTGCACGCAGACGCAGTGCAGCGGCGGCTTGCCCTCCGGCAATTGTATCCTGGCGTACAACAGTCCCCGCTTCTCCACGCGGTTGGTGGAGATGTCCACCTTCTCCGACGCGAGTATCTGGAAGCGGGTCAGTATGGCGTTGCCGTGGTGGCCGGCGGTATAGACGGCGTTGCGGCCGTAGGCGTGGCTGAAGCCCGACAGCTCGGTCATGAACTCGTGCTGCGGTTTCTTCGGCCAGCCGAAATACTTCTCGGCGTGGCGCAGGTTCTGCCCGACCACCTCCTGCATGAAGACTATGTCCGCGCCGGAGGCGTGCACGCACTCGCGCAGCTCCGGCAGCGCGAAGCGCCGGTTCATCGCGGAGAAGCCCTTGTGGGCGTTTATCGTCAGCAGCGTAAGCTTCATATCCCCCTGGGATATGATAACAAAAACTCCGGGAGCAGCGGTGATCCGGCCGCGGGCTAGGCTAATTTATGTAGAATTGCGGTATGCAAGCCATGCCTCCCCTGGCCCTGCCGCCTACGACGGCCGCGGCTCCGCCCGACCCGCTCATAGGCATCCTTTTCAGCATGACGGCCGCGCTGCTGATAGCCGGCGCCGTGCTCTGGGGGCTCGCCAGGATAGGGGCCTCGCGCGGCAGGGTGATAAACCTGCCGGCGGGCTTCGTGACGGGGGCGGTCTCTTTCACGCTGCTTTACGCGCTCAACCGGCTGGCGCTGGCCAGCTGGCCCAGGACGGCGGTCGCGGCCGACGCGCTGCTGCTGGCCGCCGCGCTCGCCCTCCCCGCGCTCAGACTGGGCGGCAGGCGCATCCGCCTGAGCGCGGCAAGGACGCTGCGGGCCCGCAAAGGCCTGGGGCCAGCCCCGAAGCGCTCCGGTCTGCCGGGGCTCAAGAGGGCGGGGAAGCGGGCCCTTTCGGCCGCTGACCTCCAGCTCCGCATAGAGACGGCTAACCTGGAGAACATGCTCAAGATAGACCCGCTCAACACCTTCTGTCGGGAGCGGCTCAGCGAGCTGTACGAGAAGCAGGGGAAAATGGAGCAGGCGCTGGCGGCCGCGCGCGCCGCGGCCAAGCAGGACCCGACGGTGAAGAACCAGTGGCGGGTAGGGGAGCTGGAGGAAAAGCTCGGTCTGAAAGGACGCTGAGCGGCGCGTGAGCCGGAAGAAAAGCCCGGGGCGGGAGCTCCGGGTTTTTTTATTGCGCGCCTCCTCGCGCCGGCCCGCCTTGCCCCGCCCGGCCGCGGAGTTCCCGGCCTCAGGGCTCCGGGGACTTTTATCCCGCGGCCCGTTATCTTTTATCAATCCTTGCATCCGAGTTCCCTCAAGTCGCGGGTTTGCATGCGGCAATACCGGGCCTTGCAAGCGGCAATACGTCCGCTGTTTACCGTCACGGCGGAAGCGGCCGCATTTTGTTAGCATTTTTATGTCGGCAGTATGGGCGTTCCGGCCCGGGGTACTCCGACATGACCGCAAGGTCGGGGGGCGGGGGCGCTGCAACTGGGATAGCTATCTGGAGGTGGCCTCATGCCGCTCGAACGGAAGATAAAATACGAAAAGGACTGCGACAGGGAGTTCGCGGACTGGGTCACGAGCCAGACCGGGGGCGAGAACCTGCGCCACTGCATACAGTGCGGCGTCTGCAGCGCCGCCTGTCCGCTGTCGCTGTACATGGACTACACGCCGCGCAGGCTCATCAACATGGCGCGCGCCGGCTTCAAGAAGGAGGTCCTCAGCTCCTTCACTATCTGGCTTTGCACCAGCTGCTACTCCTGCAGGGCCGAATGCCCCAAGCAGATAAAGGTCACGGACATAATGTACCTGCTGAAGCGGCGGGCCATAGAGGAAGGCGTCTATCCGAAGCGC
>JAKAMO010000114.1 GCA_021812825.1 bacterium
CCACGCGGGCAGCGCATCGATAGAGCTGCCCTCCAGCCGCGGCGACCTGGCAAAGATACTGGGCACCTCGCCCGAGGTGCTCTGCCGCCTGCTGGCCGAGTTCCGCCGCAAGGCCTGGATAACGGTTTCCGGCCGCAGCATCACGATAAAGGACCGCGCCAGGCTGGAGCAGGTCTCCCGCCGCTGAACCCTTAATATTAAGGAAGGCCGCCGCGGAACCCCGCGGCGGCCTTTTATTGACATCCCTTAAAATATAGATATTGCCTTAAATCAATTTTTATGTTGTATTAGGTCAACGAAACTACTGTCATATTTTTGTCATAATTCTATAGAAGTAGCCTGTTCGGGCAAGGCACACCCGCGCGGGCCGACAGCTGAAGCACCAAGTCGTGCCCGGCCGCAAGGCCGGAATCTACGGAGGTTAAGGGAATGAAACTTAAGAACTTTGACTGCATAGTGGCGGCCCTGGCGGCGCTCGTTGTCTGCGCCGGGGCGGCCTCGGCGCAGCAGGCCGCGACGTACGTCGGGTCTGATACCTGCGTGGCCTGCCACTCGGAACAGGCGGCCGCTTACAACAAGTCGCTGCACGGCAAGACGGTCCCGCTCGTGAAGAAGATCGCCGCCGACAAGGCCTGCGAGACCTGCCACGGCGCGGGCTCCCTGCACGCCGCCGCCGCCGGCGACAAGACCAACCCCGGCTTCGCCACCATCAAGAACCCGGCGAAGCTCAAGGGCTCCGACGCCTCCGCGGTCTGCTTCACCTGCCATAACCAGAAGAAGGTGATGCTGTGGGACACCGGCACGCACGCCGCCAAGGGCCTGACCTGCAATACCTGCCACAGCGTGCACAACGGCATGGGCTCCAAGAACCTGAAGAAGGACGCCAACGACCTATGCTACGGCTGCCACAAGAGCAAGAAGGCCGAGATGGCCCTCCCCTCCCACCACCCGCTGCAGGAAGGCAAGATGACCTGCACCGGCTGCCATAACCCGCACGGCGGCGCTATGGGCAACCTTAACGGCGAGACCGTGAACGAGACCTGCTACAAGTGCCATTCCGACAAGGCCGGGCCGTTCGCCCACGAGCACGCCCCGGTGGCCGAGAACTGCGGCACCTGCCACAAGCCGCACGGCTCCGCCAACCAGAACCTGCTCAAGCAGGCCCAGCCTTACCTCTGCCTGCGCTGCCACAAGAGCGAGCACAGCTTCCCGCAGATGCCTTCCAAGTACGGTTCCTTCGACGCTTCCGCGAACGCGCTCATCAAGCGCAATTGCTACGACTGCCACAAGGACATACACGGCTCCGATTCCAGCGGCGGGTTCGGTCATTAATCGGATCTTAACATAGAGGAGAATAAATAATGCGTACTTTAATAGCGATGCTTATGATGGCCGCGACGGCCTCCCCGCTGATGGCGCAGGACCTCAGCGCGGACGCGACCCTGAACGCCCTCGTAAAACAGACCGACGGCAGCCAGGGGCTCGTCCAGGAGTACACCAAGCAGGAGGGCACCTTCAAGACCGGCTCGGTCGGCTTCAACGCCAACGCCGCCGGCGCGAAGACCTATCTGGACGTCTCCGCTACCGGGCTCGGCAGCGGCGAGGAGAGCGGCGAGCTCTCCCTGAACCTGGGCACCCTGGCCATAAAGGCCTCGGAAAAGTCCATGTACCACAGGCAGCCCTGGATAAAGACCGGGATGATCGTCAACGGGACCTTCTACATCAACACCAACGAAGTGCCCACCAACGAGCTCTGGAACACCAAGCTCCCGGTGGACCTGGCCAGCCAGTCCTTCAAGAGGACCGAGAGCGACATGTCCGTGAACTACACCTGTCCCAAGACCGGCAACTACGGAGTGCACGCCGGCCTCTGGGAGGAGAAGGAGAACGGCGACGCCGCCACCAAGTCCTCCGGCAAGGTCATGCAGACCTACGTGGACCGCTCCCTGAAGCTGCTGGACCTGGGCTTCGACGCCAAGCTGGGCGACCGCTCGGCCATGGCCTACGACTACACGCAGGGCAGCTTCGCCGACGATGCCGCCCCTGTGATGATCTCCACCACGGCTTCCTTCTACTGGCAGAAGGCGAAGGCCCCGGCCTTCAGGATGGACATGCACAGCCTGGCCTTCCGCTCGCAGCCCCTCAAGGGCTACAGCGTGACCGGCAGCGTGATGTCCCGCACCCGCGAGGCGCTGGTAAGCGGCTACAAGATGGGCTCCTACACCGCCACCCTCGGCGCGGCGCACCGCTTCGGCGAGAAGCTGGCCGTCACCGTGAAGGGCTATGGCCGCACCGAGACCAAGGCTGAGAACGATGCCTACTGGTTCATGAACACGACCAAGAACGGGATACAGTCCTCTACCAAGCAGGGCGAGACCTCCTTGGTTGACAAGACCAACTTCACCGGCGAGTTCCTGGCGATGTACGACTTCTCCGACAAGGTGGACTTCAGCTTGGGCTACAAGCTGGACCATAACTACCGCCGCCATGCGCATGAGGAAACATGGACCTCCACCAACACCTTCGCGGACGGCGGTTACCTGGACGCCAGCACGCAGGAGAACGCCTGGGCGAAGAAGAACACCCAGAGCGTCTATACCGCGGGCGCCAACCTCAAGCTGCCGCTGGCGGCCGAGCTGGGCCTGGGCTATAAGGCCGTGCGCGCCAACAAGGCGGTCTTCGAGTCCCTGCCCACCACCTCCGACGAGTACTCCGCCGACCTCTACGTTCCCGTGGCGGGCAGCCTGAGCTTCCTCGGCTCCGCTTCCGCGATGAACGGCAAGAACGAGAAGTCCGAGCACACCAACAGCAAGGACCACCAGAACAGCTACCTGGCGGGCCTCGAGTGGTTCAATGAAAAGTACGCCGCGGGCGCCAACTACGCCTTCGACCAGATGTCCAGCAACAGCGACATCTATTATGCCGGCTACGGCAATTGGACCATGTCCTACCAGGCCACCTGGCCGCCCGTGCGCGTGTTGGGCGAACTGTACCAGTACAAGAACGACACCATCGGCCTGCACGCCAGCGCCAAGCTGGGCAGCGAGTATGTGCTGATGGGCGACAGCTCCTACACCCGCTCGCTGGCGAAGTCTCCGGTGTACATCGTCGCCTCCAACGGCGTGATCTCCGACACGGAGCCTTCCGACATCCGCATGGTCAACAGCGGGCTGAACCTGAACTACAGCCCCAAGGGCAAGAACCTCTCCGCCGACCTCGGCGTGCGCCGGGCCCAGTGGAACGACAAGCTGAACGGCGGGAACAGCGGCTGGGTCAACTCGGCCTCCCTGTCCCTGTCCACGAAGTTCTAAGCGACTACGGAAGCGACAAAGACCCGGGCCCGTACAGGCCCGGGTTTTTTGTTAGCCGGAAGCAGGTATGATATCTCCCTCCCGCCAGATAAGATCGCTGGTCTCGCTCCTCTTCTTCCTTTCCGGCGCCACCGGCCTGGTCTACGAGGTGCTCTGGGCGAAGCGCTTCGGCCTGTTCCTCGGCAACACGGCCTGGGCTCAAACCATCGTGCTGGCGGCTTTCCTTGGGGGCCTCGCGCTCGGCAACGCCTGGCTGGGCGGGAGGGTGGACGCGGTGAAGAAGCCTTTGCGGCTTTACGCCTGGCTGGAGCTCGGCATCGGCGCCTGGGGCCTGCTATCTCCGCTGCTGCTCACCTATGTTTCGGACTGGTATGTCGGGTGGTCCCGCTCCGCCGAGGCGCTGCCGGCCGGGACCGGGCTGAGGTTCGTTTCTGCGGCGGCCATACTCCTTCCGCCCACCGTCCTCATGGGCGGCACCTTGCCCGTTCTCGCCAGATTTTTCATTTCTTCCCTTGAGACGTTCAGGCGCGAGATCGCGCGGCTTTACGCGGTCAACAGCCTCGGCGCGGTGGCCGGTACGCTGCTGGCCGGCTTCTACCTTATCCCGAGGCACGGGCTGGAGCTGTCCTTCGTCTTTGCCGGGGCAGTCAACCTGGCTATCGGCGCCGTCTGTCTATTACTGCCGGGCCCGGACGCGGTCGCTGCCGGAGTCGCGGCCGCGGGGCCTGGAGGAGGGGGGAGCCGTCCAGGGGTCCCGGGGACGGCACTCCTGTTGGCCGCCGTATTTCTGTCCGGGTGGGTCTCGTTATCATACGAGGTGGCGTGGATACGCCTGCTGACGCTCGTCATCGAGTCGTCGGTTTATTCCTTCACCATCATGCTGTCCGCTTTCATCGCCGGGATCTCGCTCGGCGGTTACGCGGTAGAGAAGGGGCTGTTCGGGAAGGTGAAGCCGCTGCCGCTGTTCGCCGCGGCCGAGATCGGCGTCGGGCTGGCCGTTATGGCAACTTTGCCGCTGTTCGGACACCTCCCGTACTGGTTCATGTCCCTCAAGCAGGCGCTCCCGGCCACTCCGCGGGCGTTCATCGTGTACCAGGCCGTCAAGTTCCTGTCCTGCTTCCTCGTCACCCTGCCACCCACCATCATCCTCGGGATGACCCTCCCCCTGGCGAGCCGCGCCGCGGCCGGCCGGGAAGGGGAAGTCGGAGGCCCCGTGGGAAAAGTGTTCGGCCTCAACGCCTTAGGGAACATGGGCGGCGCGGTCTGTTCCGGGCTGTTCCTCCTGCCCGCGGTCGGGATGGGCGGGATACTGGAGGCGGGAATAGCGGCCAACCTGGTCATAGGGGCCGTTCTTGCGGCGTTCCTGACAGACTGGACTCGCAGGCGCAAGATCGCCGTAGCCGCGGCCTGCGTTCTGCTCTGGGCCGGCCACCTTGCGTACCCGGTACCCTGGCGGGACCTTGCGCTGTGTTGGGGCAGCTACCGCGCCAGAGGGACGGAAACTGCCGGCTTCAGGGAGTTCATGGACAGCTATAAAGAGAACGCCGAACTGCTTTATGCCAGGGACGGGACAACGGCGACCATCACGGTGACGAAAGACCGTAAGTACGGGAACGTGAGCCTCAGGGTGAACGGCAAAGCGGACGCTTCCACCGGCAAGGATATGCGCACGCAGGTCCTTCTCGCCCAGCTCCCCCTGCTGCTGCGCCCCGCCGCCAGGGAGGCGCTCGTCATAGGTTTCGGCAGCGGGGTAACGGCGGGATCCGCCTTGCTCCACCCGCTAAAGCGGCTAGACGTGGCGGAGATCTCCGGGGAGGTGATGGAGGCGGAGCGCTTTTTCCGGGGAGTCAACAACGCCCCGCTGGCCGACCCGCGCCTGAAACTTCACATAGAGGACGCCGCGGCGCTGCTGCGGCGCTTCGACCGCCGCTACGACGTCATCATCAGCGAGCCTTCCAACCCCTGGATGGCGGGCGTAGGCAACCTCTTCTCAAAGGAGTTTTTCGGCCTGCTGCGCGCCAGGCTCGCCCGCGGCGGGGTCCTGGTCCAATGGCTCCACACCTACGAGCTCAGCGACGACATCCTGCGCCTGGTGCTGAGGACGATGCTCTCCGAGTTCCCGAACGTGGAGGTATGGCAAGTCGGCTCCGACCTGCTCCTGGCCGGCTCGGCGGAGGCACTTGACCTGGATCTTAAAGCCGCGGGAGAGCGCGCCGCCGTTCCCGCCGTACGCGCCGACCTGGCGCGTATCGGCATCTATGGGCTTGCCCCGTTGCTGTCCCTTGAGACGGTTTCCGGCGCCGAACTGAAACGGCTGGCGGCGGAAGGACCGCTTAATACTGATATGCTGCCTGTCCTGGAGTACGAGGCGCCCGAAGCGTTCTTTATCGGCAAGGGCGCGACCTTGCTGGACAGCTGCGCCCGCGACGTTTACCGTGGAGAGGCGGCGGCGAAGCAGCTGGCGCGCTACCGCGCCCTGCGCGGGGGATTATCCTCCAACGAACTGGCTTCCCTGAAGGCTCTGCACGCGGAAATGAACACCGGAGCCGATAAGCTCTACGACGAAGAATGGCGCCGGCGGTATCCCGACCGGCGGCTGGCGCTGGAGAATGCGGTGAAATTCGCCCTGCGGCTGCCGGCCCCCGCGCTGGCGGCGCCGAATATCAGGGAGCTCCTGAGCCTGGCGCCGGAGGACCCGCGTTATCTTACATGGGCGGCGGAACTGGAAATTCTCATTTATAAGGCAAGCCCGGAGAATGCCCGCCCGGCGCGCAGAGCGCAGGCGCGGCGCTATATCAGAAAGGCCATCGCCGCCGGCGCGAACGCCTCCGCTCTCGAGTCCAGGGCCTCGGCCGTATTCGGCCCTGAGGCCGGCGTCCGGGCGGACCGCGGCCAGGCCTATTACTAAAATCAACGGTCGGGTTGTCTTTGGTAATAGAGTTCATTGTCTTTTTTTAATATGCTGTATTAACCATGCACGGAAAATCCTTTTCCGCGGCCGCGCTGGCCGCCGCTTTCGCCGTTGTTATCCCTTTTGCCGCTCCGGCCTCCTCCGCGCCCGCCCAGAACCAGGTCTGCCTGGACTGCCACGGCCATAAGAAGGCCGGCTACGAGAGCGCGCCGCAGGTAAAGGCCGCCGACCTCTCCGCCTCGCGCCACGCGAAAGAGGCCTGCGTCTCCTGCCACAGCGACGCCACGCCCGGCCCCCACCGGGAGAAGCCCTCGAAGATCTCCTGCCGCGACTGCCACAAGAAGCAGGCCGCGCAGTACGACAACACGATACACGCGCAGGCCAGGGCCAAGGGCGAGGCCGAGGCCGCGTCCTGCCAGGATTGCCACACCCCGGGCCACCGCATAATGAGCAGGACCAGCCCGGAGTCCTCGGTCTACCCGTTCCGCGTGCCCGAGACCTGCTCGCGCTGCCACGCCGACCCGGCGCTGGCGCAGAAGTACAATTTCCCGCCCGACGTGCTGAAGGAGTACTACGGCACCATACACGGCCGCGCGCTGGTGCGCAGCGGCCTGCTGGTCACGGCGGTCTGCACCTCCTGCCACGGCTCCCACGCCATACAGAAGCGCAGCAACCCGGCGTCCACCATCAGCCGCGGCCACGTGGTGGAGACCTGCGGCAAATGCCACGCCGGCATAGCCGAGACCTTCAGGAAAAGCATACACGGCCAGAAGCTGGCGGAGGGCAGCGCTCTCGCCCCGGTCTGCACCACCTGCCACAGCGCTCACCGCATAGAGCGCACCGACGCGCAGGGCTACAAGCTGCTGATCATCAAGGAATGCGGCGACTGCCACGCCGACTACCTGGCCACCTACCGCGACACCTACCACGGCAAGATAAC
>JAKAMO010000018.1 GCA_021812825.1 bacterium
AAGCGGACGCCAAGGCCATCGACAACGACTTCCTGAAGCGCGGCGTGCAGCTGGTCATCGACGGCGCCGACCACGAGTTCATCCGCAACATGCTCGAGACCGAGCTGGACTTCATCCGCGAGCGCCACAAGGCCGGCCGCGAGATCTTCAACGCGCTGGGCACCTACGCCCCGGCGTTCGGCATCATCGGCACGGTGCTCGGCATGATCCTGATGCTTTCCTCCATAGACGACGTGGCCCAGGTGCCGCGCCGCATGGCGCTCGCGCTGGCGGCCGCGTTCTTCGGCCTGGGGTCCGGCTACTGGCTCTTCCTGCCTATGGCCGGCAAGCTGAAGCACCGCTCCGAGGAGGAGCTGTTCGTCAAAGAGATCATCATCCGCGGCGTGCTGCTGCTGCAGAGCGGCGCGACGCCGAGCGTCGTTGAGGCCAACCTGAAGGCCTACCTGGAGCCTGAGAAGCGCAAGGCGGTGAAGAAGGAAGCCGCTGCTTAAATTATGGCCGTCAAAGTTAAGGGGATGATCCCCGAGGACGATTCAAGGGTGGCCCCGATAGGCCACCCGGCCCCGCCGTGGATGGTCAACTACGCCGACCTGATGACGGAGCTGGTCTGCTTCTTCGTCATCCTTTACGCCCTGTCCGCCGCGCTGAACAAGGACATGCAGAAGGCCCAGCAGGAAGTGCAGGACATGATAGACCAGGGCAAGATGGTGGGCCAGGTGCAGATGGACAAGGAAGGCATGCGCATCACGCTGGAGGAGCAGAGCCAGGTGGCTTTCTTCCAGAGCGGCAGCGCCGAGCTGACGCCGCAGATGACCGACCAGATGGCCAAGCTGAGCCCGATACTTTTCAAGCTCGCGGAGAAGCACGACATCGTTGTGGAAGGGCACACCGACAATATCCCTATCAAGACCAAGCAGTACGATTCCAACTGGGAGCTCTCCACGGCCCGCGCCACGAGCGTCGTGAAATCCCTGCTGGCGGACCATTTTCCTCCCAAGCACCTGGCGGCCGTCGGCTACGGGCAGTACCATCCGATAGTGCCGAACGATACGGAAGCCGACCGCAAGAAGAACCGGCGGGTGGTCTTCTTCATCAAGAACAATCCCTATCCGGACCCTAAAGGCCCGCCTGGTGGCGAAGGCAAGTCCGCACTAGCCGCCGGTGAGAAGGCGCCGGCTCCGCCATCTCCGGAGGCGGCGCCAGCGGCGCCGGAGGCCCAGGCTCCGGAAACGCCCTCTCCCGCCGGAGAAGCCCAGGCCGAGCCGGGTCCGTGACAGGAAAGCTTTTATGAACAGACACCTCACCAGGATACTTGCGCTCGCGCTGCTGGCGGCCCCGCTTACCGGCTGCATGGGCGGCCTCAAGCGGCTTAACGTCGTGGATTTCTCGGACCAGCGCGTAGGGGACCTGTCCCTCACCAAGAAGGTTACCGGCAAGCGCGAGTTCCTCTTCTTCTCCACCACGAAGATGGGGCTTTTTCTCGAAGGCAATATACAGGGCGTGGTGACCGATTATCAGGGCAACCCTATAGAGGGCGTCACCGTGAAGGTGATGCCGGATACCGGCAATAAGGGCGGCGGGGACGCCGGAGGAATGGGCGGGGAGCTGCCGCTCGAGGAGAACGCGAACTCCTCCATAAACCTCTCTTTCGCTCCCGGCATCAGCGACACGATGGGCCTGTACAAGATACATTTCTCGCTACCGGTGAAGGACAACGAGGTGGACGTGCGCGGCAAGCTCGTCTACAATCCCGGCTGGGACCAGCAGAAGCTGAACCTCGGCAAGGCCTACGAGCCGCAGGTCAAGGAAACCCCTTTCCGGATCTATTACAACATGGACACCGGGTTCCTCGCTTTCCCCGAGGGCATACGCAAGATCATAGTGCAGCCGGTGGGCGAGGGCAAGGGCAGGCTGCAGGCCCTGCCGGGCTCCGCCGCGCCGCAGCCGGCAGCTCCCGCGGCCGGAGCCGGGGCCGGAGCCGCCGCGCCCGCGGGCGCGGGCGCCCCTGCAGGCGGAGGCCAGGCGGAAGAAGACCTTTTCAAGGGCTTCGACTTCGGACAATAACGGCCGCTCAGGGCGGGGAAAAGAGGGACCTCCGGGTCCCTCTTTTTTGCGGCTGGCCGGGGATAGCTCCGTCGGGCACGCGGTCGCGAACACCGTTCGCGCCGCTCGTCACTCCCTCGCCGCGCTACGCAAGCGGCTTCGGTCCGCGACGGCCCTCCGGACCCATCCTCGGCCGCCGCTGTCCAGATTAACGTCCCTCTTTTCCTTCGGCTTCGCTAAATAGATAGAATAATGTGGATGAAGAAGAAGGTCGTAGTGGCGATGTCCGGCGGCGTGGACTCGTCGGTGGCCGCGGCGCTGCTCAAGGAGCAGGGCTACGAGGTCATCGGCGTCACGCTGCGCCTCTTCTCGGAGCGCAAGGGCGGCATCAAGTGCTGCGGCGGCGCGGAGAGCGCCGACAAGGCCCGCGCCTCGGCCCAGGCGCTGGGCATCAGGCATTACTTCAAGAGCGCGCAGGGCCTGTTCTCGGAGAAGGTCATAGGCGATTTCGTCGGCTCCTACCTGGCCGGCCGCACGCCCAACCCCTGCGTGGAGTGCAACCGCTATCTCAAGTTCGACTACCTCTACAAGCTGGCGCTGTCGCTGGGCGCGGGCTACCTGGCCACCGGGCATTACGCCCGCATCGCAAAGGAGGGCGACCGCTACGCCCTTTGCCGCGGCACCGACCCGCTGAAGGACCAGAGCTATTTCCTCTACTGCCTGCGCAGAGCGCAGCTGCCGCGCCTGCTCTTCCCGCTGGGCGACATGACCAAGAGCGAGGTCAGGAAGGCCGCGGCCAAGCTGTCCCTGCCGTCCGCCTCCGAGCCGGAATCCAAGGATATCTGCTTCGTCACTCAGGGGAATTACGGGACCTACCTGGGCAAAGAGGCCGGCGTGAAGCCGCGCCCCGGCTACATAGTGGACGTGTCCGGCAAGCGGCTGGGGCGGCACAACGGCTTCTTCAATTTCACGGTGGGCCAGCGCCGCGGCACCGGCGTATACGGCGGTGCCCGCCTTTACGTGACCGAGGTGCGGCCGGGAACTAACGAGGTGGTAATGGGCCCGCTTTCTGCGGCCCACAGCGCCGCCTTTACGGTGACAGGCCTGAACTGGCTTAAGGCGCCGGAGAGCGGCGAGTTCAGGACCAGCGTGCAGATACGCTACAGGCATAAGCCTGCCGCGTGCCGCGTTCTGATCGGCAGGGGGGGCGCGCAGGTAAGCCTGGACAAGCCGCAGTTCGCGGTGGCCCCGGGCCAGGCTGCCGTCTTTTACGACGGGGACGAGGTGCTCGGCGGCGGCATAATTTCCGGTATAGGAGGCGCTTTATAGCGCGGAGGCTGACAACATGAAAAAGAAGATAGGCGTGATCTTCGGCGGCAGGTCTTCAGAGCACGAGGTCTCGGTGGAGTCCGCCAAAACCGTCTGCGCGGAACTCGCGAAAGCCGGCTTCGCGGTATTCCCGCTCTATGCGCCGCGCGGCGGGGCCTGGCGGCTGGTGAAGCCGGCGGACCTTCAGGCCGGCCGTCTCTCCGGCCCCGAAGTGGAGCCTTCTCTCTCCGGGGCCTGCTTCGTGAAGAAGGGAGGGGGAAGGCTGAAGCCTGACGCCCTGTTCCCCATAATACACGGCACTACCGGTGAGGACGGCGTGCTGCAGGGCTTCATGGAGCTGGCCGCCATCCCTTACGCCGGCTGCGGCGTCACCGCCTCCGCGGTGGGCATGGACAAGGAGATATCGAAAGCGCTGGCGGCCCTGGCGGGCGTGCCGGTGCTGCCGCACGTGGTCATCAGGGCGCATCAGAAGGCCGCTATGGGGCCGCTGCTGAAGAAGGCCGCCTCGCTCGGCTATCCGCTTTTCGTCAAGCCCGTCTCGCTGGGCTCTTCGGTGGGGGTTTCAAAAGTGAAGTCCCTGGCCGAGCTGAAACCGGCCGTTCTCAAGGCCTTCCGTTTCGATTCCGCCGTGATGATAGAGAAGGGCGTGGACCGTGCCAGGGAGATAGTCTGCGGCGTGCTGGGCGACCAGGCCAAAGCCGCCGCCAGCGTTACCGGCGAGGTGGTCCCGAAAGGCAAACACGAGTTCTTCGACTACGAGGCAAAGTACCTCGACGACTCCGGCATGGAGTTCCTGCTGCCGGCGCCGCTGCCGGCCGCCGTGTCGCGCCGCCTGCGGGACCTGGCCGTGAAGGCTTTCCACGCGCTCGGCTGCACCGGCATGGCAAGGGTGGATTTCCTGGTGGACCCCAGGCGGCCGGAGAGGGCGTGGTTCTGCGAGATCAACACGCTGCCGGGCTTTACCTCGCACAGCCTGTACCCGCGCCTCTGGGCCAGGACGGGCGTTCCGCCGTCCAGGGTCGTGGCCAAACTGGTCGGCTACGGGCTGCGCACGGCGGCCGCCAGGCGGTCGCTCAGGATCTCCAGAAAATAACACGGCCCCGTGAGGGGGCCGTGCCTGGCTGCGACCGGGGCTACCGGTCCCGCTATTCCTCGTCCTCGTAAACGTATTCGTATTCGTCCTCGGCGGCCGGCTTGGCCGCGGCTTTGGCCGGCTGGCGCTTGGGCTTGGCCGCCGCCTTGGCGGCGGGCTTGCGTGCCGCGGCGGCAGGCTTCCTGCCGGCCTGCGCGGCGCGTTTCGGCGCGCGTTTCTTCGCGGCGTCGGCGAACAGCGCTTTGGCCAGGTCATTGGCGGGTTCCACGAGCTTCTTTTCCCGGTCCACCGTGAAGGCATAGACCAGGCTGGCCGTCTTGGAGGGGACCGTCGCGACTATGGAGTATTTGCCTCCATCCCCCAGCGAGACGACCCAATTATCCACGCTGTAGGTGCCTCCTGACTTCTCGGCGCTTGCGGCCAGGGTGTTCTCCAGCGTCTCGCCGCTGTTCTTGAAGGCGAACGTCCTGGTTATATAGATCATCTCCGGCACGACTTCCGGCGGTATGGCTGGCGCCTTGGCCTCCTGCGCGGCCGGGGGTTGCTGCGCCGGGGCTTCCTGCTCCGGCTGTGTCTTGGCGGCCTGTTCCGGGGCCGGGGTTTCCTGGCCCGCGCCTTCCGCCGGCTGCTGCGCCGGGGCGCTTACGAAGGGAAGCTGGAAGGGGATGAACTTGGTGGCGTCGAAGATGCCGAAGTTCTTAAGTCCTATCACTGCGCCGAGCAGCACCGCCGCCAGCAGCACGAGCGTTACCACCAGCTTCAGCACCTTCTTGACGGCCATGCCGAGATTGGACTTCTTAGTGCCTTCGTCCTTTATCTCCTGCTTGGCGGTCTCCTTCTGCGGCTCCGGCTCCTTCTTCTTGTTCTCCGGCTCGCGCGCGGGCTGGACACCGAACACGGTTTCCGAGACCGGTTCCGGCTTCATCTCCGCCGGCTTTGCGGCCGCGGGGGGAGGTGCCTGCAGGTTCTTCTTCAGGTCCCCTACCGAGGTCTCCAGATAATAAAGCTTCTCCATTACCTGGCGCTGGAACTGGGAATCGCCGGACGAGGAGGCCGGCTGCAGGCTCAGCTGGTCCAGCTTCTGGCGGAGCGGAGAAACGGCCGCCTCCACGTCGTTCTTCGTGGCGGCGCTGCGGGAAAGCGCGTCCAGCTTCGCTATCAGGCGCTCCAGGCCGCCCACGTCCATGACGGGCTGGGCGGCAGGCTGCGGCGCTGCCGCTGGAGCGGCCTCCGGCGGGAACTGCGTCCTTACCGGTTCCTCTATCCGGGCAGGCTCCGGCACGGGCGCCGGGGCCTGCTGCGGCTCGGGGGCAGCGGCCTCCTGCGGGGGTATGGCGGCGCCGGAGGTCCTGGGCTCCAGAGAGATCTCGTCGTTCCTGGGAGACTGCGCTTCCTGGCCCGAGATGGTCTCGCCGCGCCTGACTATCTGCGAAAGGCTTATCGGGTCGAAAGCCGAGGAGGACTGCTGCGCAGGCTCCTGGGCCGGGGCCTGTTCCTGCGCCGGCTTCGGCGCGGGAGCGGGCTTGCTGCCGAAATGCGCGATTTCTATATTCCCTAGGCCGGGAGCATGCGAGGACGGCGGGGCCGGGTCCACGCTCTGTCCGCCGCCGAGCTTCTTGAAACTGAGACTGACCGGCTCTATGGCCGGCTCCGCGAAAGGCTTCTTGGCCGGCTCCGGCTGCGCGGCGAGACCTGGGGCGGGGGCTTCCGCGGCAGGGGCCCGAGCTGGCGCCTGCTGTCCGGAGGCGGGGGCTCCGTCCCCGAGTTCGGGATAGGACGAGATCTCTTTCCAGTCGGCGGTCTTTTCGCCTACGGGCGTCTGGGGGCAGACCAGCAGGGAGGGTGAGTAGGCGGGAAGCTCCCGCAGCTGCTCCTTTTCGAAAGGGCCGAGTATCTCGTTATTGACGTACGCCCAATATTTCATATCGCCTTCCAGTCCCCGCCGGCCGCCGGCCGACCATGCAGGCCGCCCGCCGCGGGGATAACGATAGGATTAAGGAAATGACTAATGTCGCTCATAATTATACGGTTAAATTCTAGCGCCGCCCTGTTACAGAATTAATAACTATTGGTTAAATCCTTGTGCGGGAGTTTTTGTATACTACAGGCATGGACACCAGGATAGTGCGCCTTTTCATCTACATTTTTTCCGGCCTCATAGCGGCTTTCTCGCTGCTGATGCTGGCGAACTACCTGGGCACGCTGACCGGAGAGCGCACGGAGCGCGCGGAGGTGGGGGAGCAGCAGGAGGATGACCCCAGGGCCATGGCCGGACAGGCCATAGCGGCCGCGCGGGCCGCCAGCCGCAGCGGCTCGCAGTACATCCCCTTCAGGACAGGCCTCTCGACTTCCGCCGCCGTGACCTCGGTGGGTGGGATAAGGCTGGTGAAGGACCAGGATTTCAACGGCGTGGCGGAGAAGCCGCAGGGCATGATGGACATGCTAAACGAGATGGGCGGCGGCAAGAAGAAGCCGGCCCCGGTGAAGCTGGAGGATTCCGACCTGGACCGCAAAATGCGCAAGATAGGCGAGGACCCGGCGGAACAGAAGCTGAAGGCCGCGGCGATGCCGGAACTGGGCCGGGGCGGCGGCCAGGAGGGCGTCACGTTACTGACGGCCCCTGTGGATTTCAAGGTGTTCAAGAGCTCCGAGACCTGGTGGGCCTTCGCCAATTCGCACAAATGCCGCTCCGACCTGCAGTCCGCGTCCGTCGGACCGCGCGGCGTCCCTTCCCCGGATTTCTCGCGGGAGCGCGTGCTGGTGCTGGTCTCGGTGTCGGACCTGCCGAACGGCATATTCCGGATAACTGCGGTGAGCGCCGCCGGCGGCAAGGTGGTGGTCAGCTACAGGGTCGACCCGATGGCCATGTCGGCCGGAAACTACGAGCCGCAGCACGACTTCTACTCCGCTTCCGCGATCCCCGCCAGGGGCGAAGTGAAGCTCTCGCAGGTGCCCTGAGAGGGGCTCAGATCTTCCGGCGGAAGAAACCGCTTCTGCCGGCCTCTTCCTCGAATCCCATCTTCCTCAGGTAAGCGGCGTGCTTCTCCGAGGCGGCCGCGGCCGTGAACGTCGCGAAACCGACGAACGCCCCGCCGCCGCGCGTGCTGTTGAACAGGAAGCGCGCGCTTTTCAGGTCGCGGTAGTCCTCGGAGACATAGTCCAGGTGCACGCGGACGTCGGTCCCTTCCTCGGTGTAGACGAAGAGCCCCACCGGCAGCAGGTTGCGCAGGATGAAGACGCACCGGGGCGATCTGAGCGCCGACAGGTCGAAGTCGGGGAAATACTGCCAGATACCGCGGGCGTGATAGGACAGGAAATTGGAAAGCAGCGGGTCCCGCTCCCCCACCGGCATCAGCCTGAACACGTCCTTCTTGGACTTCAGCGCTATGATGTGCCAGAGGTCTATGCCCGCCACGAACAGGTTCACCGCGAATACCGGCCAGGCCTTTACCAGCGCCCCGTACAGGACGAAGGCGAGAGCTCCCGCCAGGTTCAGGACCCGCAGGCGCAGCACGTTGCTGGTCAGCAGCGACAGCGCAACCAGCGCCGAGGCGGCGTAGCCTATCAGCTCAGCCACGGGCCCTCCCGGCAGCCAGCCCGGCCGCGAAGGCGATAGCCGCCGCCATGCTCGACGCGTCCGCCCTGCCCTTCCAGGCTATATCGAAGGCGGTGCCGTGCGTCGGCGAGGTGCGGATGAAAGGCAGGCCCCAGGTCCAGTGCACGGCCGGGCCGCCGCAGGGTGCCACCTTCAGCGGGGCCAGCGCCTGGTCGTGGTAGAGGCAGAGAAGGCCGTCGCTTTCGCCGGCCAGGTGCGAGGCCCAGGCGGCGTCGGACGGCAGCGGGCCGTTCACGCGCAGGCCCCGGCGCCGCAGCTCGCGGGCTGCCGGCCTCAGCGTCGAGATCTCCTCGCGGCCGATCACGCCGCCGTCGCCGGCGTGCGGGTTCAGCGCGCAGAGCGCTATGCGGGGCTCCCCGTGCCCCAGCGCCCGCAGCGCGGAACGGAAAAGCAAAGCCTTCTCCTTCACCAGCGCCTTCGTCAGGAGGCGGGGCAGGTCGCGCAGGGGCGCGTGCTCGGTCACCAGCGCGGCGTTGACGCGGCCGCGGGAGAAGAGCATCAGCGGCTCGCGCTTCTCCAGGAGCCGGAAAAGGTCGGTGTGGGCGGGGGCGGGGGCTCCTGCCAGGGTCCAGGCCTCTTTTGAGACGGGCGCGGTGACCATGGCGCCGAACGCGCCTTCCTTCAGCAGGCGTACCGCTCCCAGCACGGCTTTAAGCGAGGCCGCTCCGCCGGCGGCGGTGGGGCGGGGCCTGCCGGAGGCTCCTGCCGCGGCGTCGCAGGGTATCAGCGGGCAGAGGGAGGTTGTCCAGCCGGCGCGCCGCATGGCGGCGGTGTCCCCTATCACGGCGGGCAGGCAGCTGCGCCGTACGGCGGGGCTGCGCAGGGCCTTGACGGTTATCTCCGGCCCTATGCCTAAAGGGTCTCCCGCGGTTATCAGTATCGACGGTTTCATTATCAGCGGTAAAAAAACGGCCACGGGAGGGTCGCGCCTTCCCGTGGCCGTGCTGCGGGTGGCTTACTTGTCCTTCTTGTCCGCGAAGATCTGGATCTTGGCGTCCTTCCGGAGCTCCTTGACGTACTTGCCGAGCTCCTCGGCGAAGGCGTTCTGCGACATCAGCTGCTCCAGGTCGTCCCTGACGGCCTCGAAGCGCAGCTTCTGCTCCGCGCGCTTCTCCTCGAGACGCAGGATGTGCCAGCCGAACTTGGACTTTATAGGGGCGGAGTTCTCGCCCACTTGCAGCTTGAAAGCGGCGCTCTCCACCTCCTCCGGCAGCATTCCTTTCACCACGTAGCCGATGTCGCCGGCGCGGGCGGCGCTCTCCTTGTCGTCGGAATCCTTCTCGGCCAGCTCGCCGAAGTCGGCCCCGGAGTCGAGCTGCTTCTTTATCGAGGCGGCCTTGTCGGCGGCCGCCTTCTGCTCGGCCTCGGTGGCGCCCTCCTTGACCTCGACCAGTATGTGGCGCAGGCGCAGGCGCTCGGCGGTCAGCTCCCTGAACTTGCCTGCTACGGCCATCAGGTCCTGTTTTTCCTCGTCGCTCATACCCTTCACATCGTCGGCCTTGCCCTTCAGCACCAGGACTATGTCGTCGAAGTACTTCCTGACGTCGTCGTCGCCTGGCATCTTGGCGCGGGCCTTCACGGTCTCCTGCACGAGCTTTTGGACCATCAGTTGCTTGCGGATCCGCTCCCGGAACTCGTCCATCGTGACGCCTTCCTTGCGCAGCTCCGCCTGGAAGGCCTCCTCGGCCTTGTCGGTGGAGAGTGCGGCGCCTTCGGGCGAACGTGTGAAGCGCTTGCGGATCTCGGCCACGCCGTTCTCCAGTTCGCGCTCGTAGACCTTCAGTTTCATCGACTCGGCCTTCTGGCGGAGCAGGGCCTCGTCGACCAGTTTGTCGAGCGCGGCCTTCTCCAGCTGGGCCTCCGCGTCCTTCTGCTTGAAGAAGTCCGGCATCGCCGCCGCGTACTGCTCTGTCAGCGCGTCCTTGGCCTTGTTGTACTCGGACATAGTGACGGGTTCGTTGTTCACCCGCGCCGCCAGGTCCTCCACGACCTTGGCCTCCGCGGGGACGGACGCGGCCAGCAGGGCCGCGGCCAGAAAGCTATTTATACTGTTCATCTAGGACCTCCACCTTGTTCTTCTCCTGGAACTTGGCCAGGTAGTCGTCGAACTTCTTCTTCTCCAGGATCTTGCGTATGCGGTCCGTGGAGGAGGCGAAGTCCGCCTTCTCCTGGCCCAGCTTCTTCAGGATATGGAAGCCCATGGCCGTCTTTACGATGCCTTGGGTCTCCCCTACCTTCATCTTGAAGGCCATGTCCTCGAGCTCCGGCATGAACTCGCCGTACATGACCGGAGGCAGCCGCACCGCGTCCTTGTCCATCGAGTATTCCTTGGCCGTCTTGTCGAAGTCGGCGCCGGCCTTAAGCTTCTTCATGACCTTGTCCGCCTCCTCGTAGCTGGGCATCAGGATGTGCGCCAGCCTGACCTTGTAGGGGTATTTCTCGTAATACTCCTTGATCTCGTCCTCGGTCACCTTCAGCTCCCCGTTGCGCAGGGCCTCTATCCACATGCGCGTCAGCAGGAAATCCTTGTAAGAGGCGAAGTCCTTCTTCATCTCGGCTTCTTTATCGCGGATGCGGGCCTTGTAGTCGTCCCCGGAGGCGACCTTGCTGCCGCGCGCCGCTATCAGCATCAGTCGCTCGTGTATCAGCACGTCCAGGAACTGCTTGCGGCCGGCCTTGGAGGAGAGGTACTCCTGCGCGGCGGGGCTGATCTCGGAGAGTTTCTCCTCGAAGTAGCCTTCTGTTATCTTCTCGGGGCCCACGCGGGCCAGTACCTTGTCGTCCTGACGCGAACAGGCGGCAAGGGCCGCCGCGGCCAGGACCAGGGTGATGGTCTTTTTCATATCAATACGAATGTATCATTTTACCCGGAGCGGTATCAAAGCAGGCGCGCCGGGGCCGGTTTTGCCTTCAGGGGGCATAAACTATATAATTAAGTGGATGAAATTCGTAAAGGACTTCCTGGACTATCTGGACGGGCTCTCGGCCCGCGAGCTGGTCCTGAAGGCGGTCTACCTGATCGGCATCGTCTCCGCCGCCGCCGTGCTGACGGCCGCGGTGCTGATGCGCAAGATCCTCTCGGACATCCCGTCGGTGGACAAGCTGGACGAATACACTCCTTCGCTGACCACCTACGTCTACGACATCAACAACAACGTCATAGCCGAGTTCTCGGTGGAGAAGCGCGCGATCCTGCCGTTGAACAAGATCCCGGTGGACATGCAGAACGCGGTCATCGCGATGGAAGACCAGAACTTCTTCCGCCACTGGGGCATCTCGCCGCGCGGCATAGCCCGCGCGCTGATGCGCGACATCCTTCACCGCCGCACCGCGCAGGGCGGCTCCACGCTGACGCAGCAGCTCTCCAAGAACATCTTCCTCGAGCGTTCCAAGACCATAACCAGGAAGATAAAGGAGATGGTGCTGGCCCTGCAGATAGAGCGCAACTTCTCCAAGCAGGAGATACTCGCGTTGTACCTGAACCAGATCTACTTCGGCTCCGGGGTGTACGGCGTGCAGTCCGCGGCCCGGCTCTATTTCGGCAAGGACGTCTCGGAGATGACGCTGGGGGAATGCGCGCTGCTGACCGGCCTGATCCCCAACCCGGCGCGCTTCTCCCCGTTCGCCCATCCGGATACGGCCCGGTTGCGCCGCCGCTTGGTGCTGCAACGAATGAAGGACGAGGGGTACGTCACCGCCGAAGAGGTCAAGACCGCCGAGGCCGAGCCGATACCCGACGAGAAGTTCTCGATGCATTCCGGTCACGCGGCCTACTTCGTGGAGTATATCCGCCAGCAGCTGGAGCCCAAGTACGGCACCGCCCAGCTGTGGAAGGGCGGCATGAAGATCTACACCACGCTGGACCTGTCCATGCAGATACCCGCCGAGGAGGGCATGGAGCGCAACCTGGCCAAGTACGACCAGGTGGCCGCGGACGCGCGCGCGGCCCAGCAGAAGGCGGAGCAGGAGGAGGACAAGGAGAAGGGCGCGGAGGACGAAGAGGGTAAGGACACGGCCGCGGCTTCCTCCGCCACGCTTCAGGGCGCTTTCGTCATACTGGACACCAAGACCGGGGCCATCAAGGCCATGATAGGCGGGCGCGACTTCCAGACCACCAAGTTCAACAGGGTCACGCAGGCAGCGCGGCAGGCCGGCTCCACGTTCAAACCCTTCGTCTGGATGTCCGCGCTGCTGAGCGGCTACACGCCGGCGAGCATGATAGAGGACTCGCCGATGGCCTACTACAACGACGGCAAGGACTGGCGCCTGCTGGAAGGCGCCACCGACCAGTACGCCATAGACCTGGCCGTGCAGCCGTTCGTCGGCAACAAGGATTTCCAGATCTGGGTGCCGAACGATTTCGACGGCAAGTTCCTGGGCAGGATAACCCTGCGCCACGCGCTGGAGCAGTCCCGCAACCTGGCCTCTATCTACCTGGTGACGCACGTAGGCCCCACGCTGGTGGCGGACGTGGCGCACCGGGCCGGGGTCAAGCACAACCTGGAGGCGGTGCCCTCCATCGGCCTGGGCACGTCGGGGGTGAACCCGCTGGAGATGGCCAGCGCCTTCTCCACGTTCGCCAACGGCGGCATCCATGCCGAGCCGTTCGCCGTGCTGCGCGTGACGGACAACCAGGGGCGCGTGCTCGAGGAGTCCGTGCCCGAGGAAACGGAGGCCTTCTCGCCGCAGCTCTCCTACGTGCTGGTCAACATGATGAAGGGCGTCATCCAGCGCGGCACCGGCATCAAGGCCTCCACGCTGAAGCGCCCGCTGGCCGGCAAGACCGGCACCAGCCAGGACGCCAAGGACATGTGGTTCATCGGCATGACGCCGGACCTGACCGCCGCCTCCTGGATGGGCTACGACGACTTCGCCTCGATACCGGTAAAGGACTGGAGCAGCTCCCTGGCGGTGACCTGGTGGACGGACATCATGGCCAGCGTGTTCAAGAACCAGCCGGTGCGCGATTTCCCGGTGCCCGACGGCATAGTCTTCGTCACGGTGGACCAGGAGACGGGCAAACTGGCGCTGCCCACCTGCAAGAAGAAGATACTCGAAGCCTTCGTGAAGGGCACGGAGCCAAAGGAATTCTGCGACGCGCAGCACTGAGCCGCCGCGCATTCCCGCAAAGTGTAAAACCGCCGGCTCCCGCCGGCGGTTCCTTTTTTGATACTTTGAGGAGCGTTTTGCGAATAGGCCTGCCCGCCCGGCCGGAAAGCGTGTTGTGCGCGGGTGACGGCGGATTTGACGAGGCAGGACCTCGCGCAGGCCGACGCTTGCGAAGCGCGGAGGCCGAGTGAAGAGGCGCGCGAACGGTGTTCGCGACGCCGTGCCTGACGAGTCAAACCGCCGTCAGGCCCCGCGCATTGGGCGGCCGTGCGGGCCTAAGGGTTACTTGTAGACGCGGGGGATGCGGGCGTTGGCGGCCGTGCGGCGCACGTGCAGCGCCACCGGAGCGCCTATCCTCGCCCCGGGGATGCCGGTGACGTCCAGCAGCGTGTGGGAGATGCCGGTGCGGCCGGTGAACCAGGCCTTCCTGCCGCCTATCACGCCCCAGTAGCGGAAGCCGGAGGATATGCGGATCCTGTTCTCCACGGGCTCCATCGTCAGGCCGTCGGAATAGCCGGCCGGGACCGTGGCGATGGTCATGGCCCTGGGCGCCGTGAACTCGGCCGCGTAGCCCAGCGACTCGCCTTTTTTTTTTTTTCGCAGGGAAATTATCCTCGCGTAGAGCTGCCAGGGCCTGCCCAGTCCCGGCAGCGGCGGGCCATGCCGCTTCTTCCGGTACACGTCCGTGGGGTAGATCCCGTACATCAGGTTGCCCACGCGTACCATGTCCAGCTGCCATTGCGGCATGTCGCAGAGGATGGAGCTGTTGGCCGCGTGAGCCTTAAGGCCGGGGAACGCCGCCCGCAGTCCCCGGGCCAGCGCGGCGAAGGCGAAGAGCTTCTCCTGCGCCTCTATCATGTTCTGCGCCGGCCGGTAGGCCAGGTGCGCCGAAAGGGAGAAAGGCCGGGCCTTCTTCAGACGCGCCGCGGCCGCCAGCAGCGCGGGGACTTCTTCCGGCTTCACGCCCCAGCGCCCCAGGCCGAGGTCCACGTCCAGCGTGTAGGGGGCGTGGCCCTTCGCCGCTTTGTCCAGCGCGCGTATGAAGGCGGGAGAATCCGCCGTGGGTATCAGGGAATTACGGACTATCAGCGGGGCCTCTTCGGGAAGCGAAGGGGCCAGCAGGTGTATCTGCGTCCGCGGGAAGGAAGCGCGCAGCGCGGCCCCCTCTTCCGCCGTCAGCACGCCCAGGCAGTCGGCCCCGCTGGCCAGCGCGGTCCTGGAGACCACGGCAGCGCCGTGACCGTAGCCGTCTGCCTTTACCACGGCCATGAACGAGACGCCCGGCTTCAGGGCCTTCTTCACGGCTCGCACGTTGCCGGCCAGCGCCTTAAGGTCTATCTCCACCCATTTCAGCATAGTAGGGTCCGTGACAAAATTATATCATTAACCTGAAGTCCGCAGTTCAGTGCGGTTTTCATTATGAAAATCAGTGAACAGAATTATTCTGCGGGATTCCCCGCGCAGCGGGCCGAGGGCCCAGCGCTATGCGCGCCCGGCCCGAGGAGGTGTATGCCTCCCGAAGGGCGCCCGCTATGCGGGCGGAAAATTGCAAGTGCAATTTTCAGGCTAAGGCGATGATAGCCAAGGTCGTCAAAGGCGCGCCCAACATAAGCGCAAAAGCCTGGTTCGCTCTGGACGCGTACCGGAAAGGGCCTTCCCACGTGCTCATTGCCGCCGCCTCGGAGGAGGCCCTTTCCTCCTGGCAGCACGCCTCCAACTCTCTTGCGGGGCTCATTCCAGGTCTGCCGCCCTTCGAGGTATGTCTGTGGGGCGGGGACCTCTCCGAGCGGGCCCGGTCCATGCGCGCGCTCTACTCGCCGGAGCCGGGCCGCTGTTACTTCCACGTCGCTTCACCCGAGGCGCTCTGTGAGGCGCTGATGCCTGAGGCCGAGTATTCTAACCTCAGCTTTTCTTTCAAGCAGGGCTATTCCTACGCGCGCAGCGCCTCTATAGATCTCTTCATCAAGGCCGGCTACGAGCGCGTCTCTTTCGTGGAGGAAAAAGGACAGTTCGCCGCGCGCGGCTCGGTTCTGGACTTCTACCCGCCCGGCTCGGACAAGCCGGTCCGCCTGTTCTTCTCCGACAATAAGCTGGAGAGCGTGCGCTGGTTCGAGATAGACACGCAGCATACCTCGGATTTCCTGATGAGCGTGGACGTCCCGCCCAACATCTTCGGCGGGCCCGGCCGTGCGTTGCTGTCCTTCGCCGGAGAAAGCTGGAAGCTGTTCCTGGATACGGCCCCGCCGGACTGCGCGGAACTCCCTACGGCAGAGGCCTTCTCCTTCCTGCCGCCGCTCTCCGGCGGCCCCGCGGAGGCTTTCGGAGCCGCCTCCAACCTCAATTTCAACTCCGACGTGGAGCTGCTGGCCGGCGAGCTGCGCCGCCTGAAGAAGGCCGGCATTAACGCCACGCTGTTCTGTATCAACCGCGGCGAGGCGGAGCGGCTGGCCGAGTCGCTGGCCGACGCGGGGGCCGGCGGCCTTGTCTCCATCGCCACCGGCTATATCGAAGAGGGCTTCGTGCATCCACCGTCGAAGACGGCCGTGATCACTACCTCCGAGCTTTTCCGCCGCCGCTACCGCTTCGACCCGGCCTCGATAAAGCCCAAGAACAAGTTCTTCAAATGGACGGACCTGAAGGTGGGCGACTTCGTCGTGCACGAGGACTACGGCGTCGGCCGCTACCTGGGCGTGAAGAAGGTGTTCTTCCGCTCCGCCGACGGCCAGCAGGTGGAAGATTCCGACTGCCTCTACCTGGAATACGCCCGCAACGACAAGCTGATGGTGCCGCTGCACGACTTCAGCCGCGTGCAGAAATACATCAGCTCCGAGGGCAGGGCGCCGCGCCTCTCGCACATGGACACCAAGACCTGGACGGAGATGAAGGTCCGGGTCAAGAAGGAAGTCGAGGTCCTGGCGCTGGATATCCTGAAGCTGGAGGCAGAACGGGCGGCCCTGAAGACGGCGGCCCTGCCGCACGGCGGCCACCTCGAGGACGAGTTCGCGGCCTCTTTCCCTTTCCAGGAGACGCCGGACCAGGCGCGGGCCATAGCCGAGGTGCTGGAAGACCTTTCCAAGGACCTGCCTATGAACCGGCTGGTGGCCGGGGACGTCGGCTTCGGCAAGACCGAGGTCGCTATGCGCGCGGCGATGCGCGCCGTGGCCAACGGCAGGCAGGCGGCCGTCCTGGTGCCGACCACCATACTCGCCGACCAGCATTTCAGGAACTTCGCCAAGCGCTTCGCCGGCTTCCCGGTGAACATCCGCGTCGTTTCGCGCTTCGTCCCTCCGGGCGAGCGTAAGAAGATATTGAAGGACCTGGCCGCCGGCAAGGTCGATATCGTGGTGGGCACGCACAGGCTGCTGCAGAAGGACGTTAAGTTCTCGGACCTCGGCCTGATGGCTGTGGACGAGGAGCACCGCTTCGGCGTTAAGGATAAGGACCGCATCAAGGAGGCGGCGAAGGGCGTCCACTGCCTGCTGATGAGCGCCACGCCGATACCGCGCACGCTCTACCAGTCGCTCTCCTCCCTCAAGGCCATGTCCGTGATAGAAAGCGCCCCCGTCGGGCGCCAGGCCATCTCCACGTTCGTGCGTCCCTTCGCCGAAAAGGGCGCTGCGGAGGCCATCACCTACGAGCTGGCGCGCGGCGGGCAGGTCTATTACGTCCACAACCGCGTGGAGACCATAGAGAGCCGCCGGGCCTACCTGAAGCGCCTGATGCCGGAGCTGCGCGTGGCCGTGGTGCACGGCCAGATGCGGGCCGACGCGGTGGAAAAGCACATGTGGGACTTCCTGAACCGCAAGTACGACGTGCTGATGGCCACCACGATCATCGAGTCCGGCATAGACATCCCGACGGTGAACACGCTGATAGTGGAGAACGCCCACGAAATGGGCCTGGCCCAGCTCTACCAGCTGCGCGGCCGCATAGGCCGCGAAAAGCAGAAGGCCTACTGCTACCTCTACTTCCCGGGCTGGCTGAAGAAAGGCGCCGAGAAGCTGAAGAAGAAGGCGCAGCTCATCGAGAACGGCTCGGACGAGGAGCCGCCTATCAGCGAGGACGCCGTGAAGCGTCTGTCGGCGCTGGAGGAGTTCACCGAGCTGGGCTCCGGCTTCCGCCTGGCCATGCGCGACCTCGAGATACGCGGCGCCGGCGACCTGCTCGGAGTGCGCCAGCACGGCTTCATCAATTCTATAGGCCTCGAGATGTACATCAAGCTGCTCAACGGCGAGATAGACCGCATCAAGGGCCGCGCCGAGGCGCGGGAACTGCCGGAACCGAAGATAGACATCCTGGCGCCCGCCTTCATCCCCGAGGATTACGTGGGCGACGACATGGAGCGACTGAACTTCTATAAGAAGCTGCTGAACGCGAAAGAGTCGGACCTGGACGCCGTGCTGAAGGGCTTCGAGGACATCTCCGGCCCCGCGCCGGAGCCGCTGAAGAACCTGGTGCGGATAATACGCTACAGGAAGGTCCTGGCCAGGAAAAGCGTGCGCTCCGTCACGCAGAAGGACGACGAGCTGGAGATATACTTCCTGCCTGGCGCGAAGGTGGACGCGGGGGTTATTTCCGCCTGGGGACGGGCTTTCGGCGGCAGGCTGGCCTTCCTGCCTTCCAAGGCGGGCGACGGTATAAGGATATCCGGAGTGGCGGACCCGCTGGAAGACCTGGCCGCGGCCGCGGCCGCGCTGCGCTGACCCCGATATAGACTGGACCGGAAAAGATATGCCCTGGAGAAGAAAACGCAATTTCAGGTCCGCGCCCGGGATCGTCCTGCTGCTGCTGGCCGCGGCCGTAGCGGCCGGGGTCCTTGCCTGCGTCTCGGTGGAAGGGGGGCGGCAGGTCCTTGGCCTGGCCGACAGCCGCCGAGCCCAGCCTTTCAGCCGCTGACCCCGCAGCGCCGGTGAAGACCGCCGCCGATAAGTCCGGATAGCCTTTTTCCGGCCGCGCCTGTCCCGCAGTCCTTTCGGGCGCGTTCCTGGTCCCAATACGGAATAGGTCCAAAAACGACCCGCCTCTGGGCCTTTCGCTTCTATTGGCGAAGTGCCGTAAAAAAATAGAATTATCGTGTAGCCTTAAACCGTAAGGAGACGCGACCGATGAAAAAGAATTTTCCTCTGCTGTTCCCGACCCTGCTGCTGGCCTGCTCGTCCAACGCCTTCGCCTGGGGTTCGCTCGGAATACTGGGCCCTTCCACTCATACCCGCATAGCCGCCAAAGCCCTGAAACTGCTGGACTCCGGCTCCTACCCGGACATGATGAACAACGGCACCCAGATAAAGAACGGTGCCACTTCCGAAGCCGGCCACGAGAAGATACATAACGGCGGCGGCCGCCTGAAGGACTGGTGGGACGGCGGCGACGGCCGCGGGACGCTGAAGGGCGGGGTGCTGCCGAGCTACTCGAAGCTCGAGATCGAGGACGCCTATCTGAACCTGGGCCGGATGTGCCACCTGACGGAGGACCAGGCCGTGCCGGCCCATGCCGCCCACATACCGCACAGCATAGTGCTGCACCTGCCTCCGGACGGGGTGGAGAAATACACGGGCAAGCACCATGATTTTGGAGAGATCCCGCAGGTGGCCGGGGATAAGATGCCGTATGAATATTACCAGACGCTGCAGGACGAGACGCGCAGTCACCTGGGCGAATGGGTGAGCCCGGTCACCGGCAAGCCTTTCTGGGACGAGTCCCCGGAGGCCTACCGCTTCAAGGACGCCACGCTGGGCCCCGTCGGCCAGTACGGCGGCGGCGGCGACACCTTCCTGCAGTCGGCCGAGCAGGACCTTAAGGCCTCCGGCCTGAGCGCCAGGGAGATAGCCGCCAGGCAGCTCGGCATGGCGGCCGGCTACACCAAGGCCGTCCTGGAATCCGCCTCCAAACGCCTGCCTCCCCTCGTGTCCGGCCTTTCGGTCTATCCCGGCGTCATTACGCCGGGGCAGAAGGTGCAGATAGCCTTCACCGCCCTGGAGAACCGCACCCCGCATGTCCGCTACGCCGTGACCCTCAGGCCCGACGGCGGCGAGGAGACGGTGATCCTGACGGGCGAGACGAAGCTGGATAAGCCCAGCCCGTCCTTCGACACCTCCGGCCAGCAGGAGCCCAAGAAACCGGAAGAGCTGCTCTTCAACCGCCGAGTGCGGCTGGACTGGGCCGCCGCCGCCGGCGGAAAGCCGCTGGCCGAGGGCGCCTACCTGTTGGAAGTGCACCTGATGGACGACGATGGGAACATCATACCCGTTTCCGTCAACTCGGACGACGTCAGGGAGAACGATTCCGCCAGGCTGGTCTCCGTGGTCAACACCGCCCCGAAGGACCCGTCCCCCTTCAGCTTCGACTAAGAAGCCGTCGGCGAGCCGCGGAAAGGCCCGGGAGATCGGGCCTTTCCTTTTGCCCGGAAGACCCTGGCCTCCACGTCGGAGAAGTGGTATAATATATTCGTAGTCCCGTTCTTTGAGAACCCTTGTTGTGAGATTTCTCCTTTCCTCAAAGGAAAGGGGTTCAGCCGTCCTGGCCCACGCTGAAAGCGTGCTGGCCGACGGCGACGACATAATGGGGAAAACCTTGGTTTTCCCCTTGTGGAGCGCCTGGCCGAGTACCATATGAGGCCAGGCCGTTAATCGGCCCTGAGCGTGCGTATGCGAAGGGCGCGACAAGCGGGGGTGAACAGGTTCGACGTTAACTTGTTCCGCTGGATCAGCAGGTCATGGTTGACCAGGCCATGTAAAACAGGGTCAAAAAAACAAAAGCCAACTCCAACGAGCTGGCCTGGGCGCACGCCTAAGTGTGCCTCGCTTACAGTCTGCCCGCCTGAGCGGGCTGTACTGCGTTAAATTCAGGCTGCTGTCGCCGGGGGCGCGCTTCGTCCCGCGGCGGCTTAAGACAACACGGAGCTGGCCCGTTCCTTGCAGCCCCGGGTTTAGGGCGGGCGAGACAAAACCGGGGATAAGCCTGTAGCGGTTCCAGCGAGCGGTTGACGGACCCGGGTGCGAATCCCGGCACCTCCACCATTTAAAAGCCGGCCCTTCGGGGCCGGCTTTTATTTCAGAACGCGGTGTGAAGCCGGTGGCGGAGCGCACGGCCGCGGACCCAAAAAACGCGCCTCCGGAAGGGCGAAGATAGCGGGGTTATTTCCCGAAGGTCCAGTACTCGGCGCCGGCCGCGCAGACCGCGGCCCCGGATTTGCCGTTCAGGGCCAGCAGGCCTTTCTGCACCGGCGTCCACATGGCCACCGTGCGCTTGAAACCGTCACCCAGCGTCATCTGCGAATACTTGTTGTAGACGCAGTCCTCGAAATCGTTGAAAAGTATCCAGATGCTGTCCTGCTCCGACTTCACCGACGCTATCACGTAGCCGTCGCAGACATAGGAGTGGCCTGTCTTCATGCTCACGGCCCGGACCATGAAATGGTTGGCCGCTAGCAGGTTCTCCGCGCTGTACTTGTAGGGATCGCTCCAGCCGTTGACTATCTCGAACCTGTAGCTGTCCGGCGAAAAACGTTCTTCGAGATATTCCTTGAGGCGCCTGGCGTGGGTAAGGCAGTCCGTGGCGCCGGTCCCGACGTTGGGGATGACGTTGCCGAAATAGTACTTGCCCTTCCGTATTGCCGCGAGCAGGTCTTTTTTTTCCGCCTTGGACGCCTCCTCGCCGGCGTCGAGCCCTGCCCCGGAAAGGTTCCTTCCCGTCGCCTCGAAGTAGTTGCGCGCTTCCTGCCTTGTGTAGCCGGCCGGGGCCGCCATTTCCGCGGCAAGGCCCCTGAGTCCGGCCGGAGAGGCCGGCGAATAGGAGGGCGAGAGGGCGCCGTAACACTCGGAGCATTTGAGGCTGAGCGTGGCCGGTTCCGGCGGGGGGACGACCGGAGCCGCTTTGTCGGCATGCGCGGCGGAATACCAGTCGTCCCCGGCCCGCGCGGGGGCGGCCAGGGCAAATGCCAGTACTGCAAGCGCCAGAGTTGTTCTCATAAAAACAATCACGCCCGGAGACTCTCCTGATCTCCCTTCTATAGTATATGGGGGGCGGCTTGACTTGTCAATGGGCGGTACGCATGGGGCACAGGCGCGGCCACCCCCGGTGTTTCCCCTGCCCGGAGCGTGTTGGGATATTCGGCGGACGGGGCCCGGCCGGGCAAGCGGCGTTTGTCTTCGCGGCTCATCGCCGCCCCGCCGCCTTTCATGCGGGCATCCAGCCAGAGCGAAACCGCCGGGCTTTCGCCCGGCGGCTTCTCCGTAACCCCGGCAGGAGGGTTACGGCTTGTTGTTGTTGAGCTGGGCGGTGAGGCAGTCCACGTAAGCCATCAGCTGGGCTATGGAGGCGCCGGCGCCCGGGTCCTGGCAGTTGCCTAGCATGGTCGCGACGTTAGGGTTCACAGGTGTCTCCACGGTCGGGCTCTCCTGGCCGGGCAAAGGTATGTACTGGAGCACCTTGGAGACGCTGGTCACGTCCTCTCCGCGGCCTTCCGAGTCGCCGACCTTCACGGAGACGCGGCACTTGCCGCCGAACAGCGACGAGTGCACCTGGAAGTCGGTGCCGCCGCGCACCAGTATGCCCTCTATCATGCCGGTTTCCTCGTTGAACACCGCGCTGCCGGAATTGCCGCCGTAGGTGTCGAGGTTGGCCTGGAAATAGCCGCTGTAGCCGTAGACGCTGCGCACCCAGGCGTTGCCGGCCACCTTCACCGGCAGGCCCACCGGGTGGCCTATCACGAACAGCCGCGTGCCTTCCTTTATGCCGCCCTCGCGGTTCACCTGCAGGGGTTCATGATTGGGTACCGGGCGGTCGAGCTTGATGATGGCGTAATCGGCGCCGCCGTTCTCCTGCTCGCGCGCCACTATGCCCTTGCAGGAATAGACCTCGGAGGGGTCCACTCCGGAGGGGTTCTTGCCCTGTTCCTTTATGGCGTAGCCGAATACCATCTTGGCGTTGGCGCAGTCGTAGCTGTCCTTTACGCAGTGGCCGGCCGTCATCACCAGGTCGGGAGCCACCAGCGAACCGGAACAGAAGGCGCCTATGGGCTGCTCGCGGAAAGGCTCCTTCTTGCAGAGCTGGGCCTTCTCGCCGAAATTCTCCAGCGCCAGCTTTCCGTCGGCCGAAACGGAACCGGCCTTGAAGAAGGCCACCGTGGAGTCGGCCAGGCGGCGCCTGGCCTCGGAGACCTGGAAATAGTCCTGCCTGTCGTCGGCGCCGTAAATGCCCTTGTCCTCCTGGGCATAAGCGCCGGCCGAGGAGAGTACCGCCGTCAGAACCGCTAAGACCGCTATGGTGTTCTTCTTCATTCGTCATCCCCTGACCGTGATTTACTGGGTATAGTGTAACGCGCCGCGGTCCGGTCCGGAAGGGTCCGCGTACCCAGACGGACGGGACAAAGGGCCTGGCCCCCGGGCCTCTCGGCGGCTGGGCCCTGCGGGTCCACGCCCATATCTGGAGACGCCGCGCGCCCGACAATGCGGCATCTAGCGGCCGCGCTTCAGCGGAGAAGCGTAGAGTATCGGACAACAGCCCCGGCCTTTTCTTCCGCTGATAGAAAAAATAGTACTATGTCCCGGGGGCTGGATATGCACAGAACACCGACCATCGCCGTAATACTGCTGGCTGCTCTGGCCGCGTCGGCCGCGGCCAAGGACTGGCGGTTCGGGGCCGGCGCCGCCTACGACTCCGGCAAGTACGGGACTGGCATCCGCACCGATTCCGTAAGCCTCCCTTTCACTCTCACCCGCTATTATCATTTCGGCGAGGTTTCCGCCACGGCCGCCTGGCTGAGGCAGAGCTCCAAAGGCCGCGTCACGCGGGTTTGGGGACTGCCCGCGCGGCTCCCCGCTACGCGCGGTCCGTCCTCCGCGGAATCCGGCCCAGGGGACATCCTTGTGCGCGGCACGCTGGCGCTGAAGACGGAGAAAGAGGACGCGTTCGACCTGGCGCTGGTCGGCAGGCTGAAGCTGCCCACGGCAGACAAGGATAAAGGGCTGGGCACCGGCCAGCTTGACCAGGGCGCCGGGCTGGAGTTCTCGAAGGATATAGCCGGAAGGTGGACGCTGCTGCTGAACGGCTACTACACGATAATCGGGGATCCAAGGAACTTTAATTTCAACAATGAGCTGGCCCTGGCGGCCGGCTTCAGGAAGCGTCTTAACGAGGTCCTGTCGCTGGAAGGGCTCTACGAGACCCGCAGCGCGCTGGTGGACGGAACCGACGATCCGCGCGACCTGCGCGGCCTGCTCACCTATACCAAAGCCGACGGCGATGTCCTGAGCGCCGGACTTCTGCTGGGGCTTTCGGAGGGGAGTCCGTCAGTCGGCCTTTCCTTCGGTTTCAGTCGCAGGCTCTGAGCCCTTTCTGCAGGACCGATCATCCCGAAAATAAAAAAAGCCCGGCCTGAGCCGGGCGCCGCTGCGGGCGCGTCAGAACGCCATGGCCAGGCTGAGCTTCCTGGTGGTGTCGAAATCCCCGAACGGGCTGAAGGAATAGTCCAGCCTCATCGACCCCGCGCTGAAACCTATGCCGCCGGACATCGCGCCCTGCGAACCGGAGGCCGCGGCCGCGTAGCCGCCGCGCAGCGCCAGGCCGCCGACGAGCGAGTATTCGGTCCCGATCGAGAAGGTGTTGCGGCGCTCGTTGACCATGCGGGTGAACTCCGCAGCCAGGTTCATCGTGGGGAGCACCGCCAGCGCGGCGCCGGCGCTCATCGAAAGGGGCAGCGCCTCGCGCTTCTCGGCGTACTTGAAGCCGCTGCCGAGGTTCCTCACCGCGAGGCCCAGCTTCAGCGGGGAGGAGGCCGGCTTGTGGACCGCTCCGAGGTCGAAGGCCACCGCGGAGGCGCCGTAGCCGGCTATGTCGCTGGAAAGGAACTTGACCGACGCGCCCAGGCTGAAGCCGCCGGAGGTGCCGGCCAGGCCCAGTCCCAGGGCCTTATCGGCGGCGGAGAAGCCGCCAGAGCTGCCGCCGTCGGCGTTCCTGCCGTCCAGGCTGCCGTGGTCGAGACGCGTGAACGAGACGCCTGCTTTCAGGCCGGCTACGGGGAAGGCCGCGGCCGCGAAATCGTATGAGCCGCCGAGGGCCCAGGCGGCGTGCGTGAGCGAGGCTCCGCGGGCCGACAGGGCCAGACCGCCGGGGTTGTAGTACATGGCCGCGGGGTCCGCCGCCATCGCGGTGTACGCGGAGCCCATGGCGGAGGCCCGCGAGGCCGCGCCGATGTTCAGGAAGTCCGCGCCGCTCTCCAGGGCGTGCAGCAGGCTGGCGGAGGGGATGAGCAGGAAGGCCGCCGCCAGCAGCAGGGCGTAAGGCCTCGACAGCCAGTAGATAATGCTGTTGAGGACGTCCTTCTTGGTTCCCGAGTCCAGACAGTTCATAGCGCTACCGGATGACGGCGAACTTGCCGGCTTTCCTTATCTTCTTCGCGCCGCCGTCGACCTCGGCGGAATAATAATAGACCCCGCTCGGCAGGCCCGAGCCAAGCGGCAGATCGTAACACTGCGCAGCGCCGCAGGCCGCCGGACCTCCGGAGACCGAGCTTTCATGCTCAAGCCGGCCGGAGGCGGTGTAGACGCGGACGGAAGCCTTGCTGCCGCCGTTAACGGTCAGATGCAGCCTCGGCGACTGGCCAGGCAGGGCGGGGTTGGGGAAAGCGTAAACCTCGGAGACGGCGAACGCTTCCGGCAGGGCCGGAGGCGCTGGTATTGCCGGGATCCCGGGAGTAGGGGGCGCCGTAGTGGTGCTGACAGTTACTGGATCCGCGGCCGGGGCGGTGACGGTGTCTGCGACTACGGGGATCGCGGCCGGGGCGGTGACGGTGTCTACGACTACGGGGATCGCGGCCGGGGCGGTAATGGTGTCGATCGCCACTGGGGCCGCGATAGGCGGGGTAACGGTGGTCGTGTCGGCAGGCAACGGCGCCGCGGCGATGACCTGGTAAACCGAGAAATGCGCCACGTCGGCGCTTACCGTTCTGTCGGCTCTGGAGACGGCCGAGGGCAATATCTCCCATTCGCCAGTGGCGTCGTTCCAGTAGGCCACCTGCAGAGCGCTCTCGTCGACGCCTGCCGGCAGGGAAGCGGGGTCGTAGGGCAGAGATATCGTGACCGGCTTGTCGAAGACCATGCCGTGCGGGCCGAACTCGAAAGGCGCCGAAGCGGCCTCGAGACCGCGGGAGCCCATGCTCTTGCCGCGCCTGTCCTTCTCGCCCTGGGTCAGCCCCTCCTGGTCTTCCGGCGCAGCGGCCAGCAGCAGGTCCGGGTTACCCTTGAACGCGCCCTTGGGTATGTTCACCTTTACCCCGCCCTGTCCCGTGCGCAGGCCGGCGCCGTTCTCCTGCGGGACGACGGGGGTTTTGGCGGTCTTGAGCGCTCTGTTCATGCTCTCGCCGCGGAAAGCCCGGCCGTCCGCGAGGAGGCCCTCTATCCCTATAGAGAAATCCCCCTCGGGGATAAGGTTGGCCACGGCCTGCCTGCTGAACTTTATCATCAGGTAGGTGATGCCCTGGAGACCGGTGAACTCCGTGCTGTCGCCGGTGTAGAGCTTGGCGGTCCACTTCGGATCGGGCGGTATCGGCGCCACGGACTGCCCGTTGAGCGAGGTGATCTTCACGCTGGACGGGTCTACGGAGGCCGCGTCCGCCTCCGGCAGGCCCATGATCACGGTCACCCACTTGCCGTTGGCCTTCTTGTTTATAACGTCGGGCGTCATCTGTACGAAGGCCCTGAGGTCCGTCTTGAGTTTGGAAAAATAAATATCGGGTATCGGATTGTCGATATACGAGGTGCCGCCGCCTATGGAGTACAGATAGTCGCCGTTTGAGACCGCGGCCAGCGAGAGCAGCCCCTTGGGCAGGGTGTTCAACGCCACCCAGGAGCCCAGGGTACCGTCCTGCGCGAAGGGCGCGAAGTAGACGGCGTTGGAGATCGCTCCGTCGAAGCCGCCGAGCATGTAGACGCTCTTGTCGCTGATCGCCATGCCGTAGAAGGCCACGGAGTCCGGCAGGGAAGGCTGCAGCTGCCAGTCCCCGAGCGTGCCGTCCGCGTTGGCTGCGGCCGAGTAGACCGCGCCCGACAGGCCGGTGGCGCCGCCGCCGGCGGAGTAGAGCGAGGACCCGGTTGAGCCGCCCAGCACGAAGAGGCGGCCGCCGCGGGCGAAGGAAGTGTGGCCGAACAGCGAGACCGGCAGCGGCTTCTCCGCGCGCCAGGCGCCGAGGGTGCCGTCGGGGTTCACCGCCGCCGACCAGGTCTTGCCGGTGGCGCCGGAATTAGCCGAGATGCCGCCGACGATATAGAGGCGGTCGTTGAGCACCGCCGCGGCAAGGGCGTAGATCCTCTCCGGCAGGTAGGTCCCGCGCTGCCAGCCGGCAAGCGTGCCGTCCGCGTTGGTGCCGGAGAAGTAGACGGTGTTGCGCGAGCCGTAGCGGTTGGTCCCGCCGATCACGTAGAGCCTGCCGTTATAGACCGCGGCCGCGTGCATGCCGAGGCCGAGGAACTCCGGCATAGGGCTGGCCGCCTGCCAGGGGCCCAGCTGCCCGTCGGGGAGTATCTGAGCGCAATAGTAGACGTTGTTGAGGTAGTTAGGCGCAGAGTCGCTGCTGATGCCGCCGGCCACGTAGACGCGGCCGTCCAGCGTCACGGCGGTGTGGGAGAGAAGGGAGCGGGGGAGGGGCATCGTGGGCTGGAACTGCGCGAAGGCCGCGGACGACAGTATCGCCGACGCCGCCGCTAGTGCCAGTCTGGTGTAATTCCTGCCCATATATCCCCGGGTGCAATAAAAAAAGCCGAATACGGAAGTCGCGCTTCAACTTCTGTGTTCGGCAGCCTGGCCGGCAAATAGACCCAACTTCCACTTTCGGCAGCCCGTCCGGCTAAGACACTGGGTCTTTTTAGCCCCGCGGCTTTGCGCCCCCGGCCTTTCGTCCCGGGTTTGCTATTATCGTTTCTATGTTATAGCAGACGCCCCGGCGATTTTCAAGGGTGCGACTTTGTATATCATGATACATCTGCCGGGGAGCCAGGCCATCTTTTTTCTATAATTCCGGTATATGGGAGACGGGTCCGGACTGAAAGACAAAATCTGGCTCTCGGCCGGGGTTCTGGCCGCGGTCGGGGCAGTGGCCATGCCGGTTCTCAACCCGGACCTGTATTGGCATCTCTCGGCCGGGAAGTACCTAACCGCCAACCTGGGGCTGCCCTCTTCCGACTTCCTGTCCTGGACCGAATACGGGACCGGGTGGACGGATTTCGAGTGGCTGGCGCAACTGCTGTACTACGCGGGGTATTCGCTGGCCGGCATAAGCGGGCTTTTCGTCCTGAAGATGCTGCTGCTCTCCGCGGTCTTCCCGGCCTTCTATCTTTTCCTGGCGGATGCAGGCCTTTCCTGGCTGGCCTTCTTCGCGCTGCCGCTCTGGGGCCTGGTCGTCATGCCCAACTCCGACCTGCGGCCGGAGAACTTCAGCGTGCTCTTCTTCGCCATGCTGCTGCTGCGGCTGGAGCGGGCCCGCGTTTCCGGCCGCCCCTGGCCCTCCTCTCCGGCCGGCTTCATCGGCCTGGCGCTGTTCTTCGCGCTATGGGCCAACCTGCACGCCGGCTTCGCCTACGGCCTGCTGCTGCTGGCCTCTTATTCCGCCGGGGCCTGGGCGGATTCGCGGTTATGGCCTTCCGGTCCCTCCGCCGGCGGTACCGCCGCCGGGGCCGGCGCGGCGGCCGCGTTCATCGGGTCGACCCTGAACCCTTGGGGCTTCGGCCTCTACGGCATACTTTACCGGCACGCCGCCGACTCGGCCGCGCTTTCCAGATACCTGTCCGAATGGGCCCCGCCGTCGTTGTCGAACCCCTGGCACTGGCCGTTCATGGCGCTGCTGGCGGCCTCGCTGCTGCTCCTTCTCCGGCGTTTCCTTAAGGAACGGTCGCTGCCGCTGGCGCAGCTGCTGTGCCTGGGCTGGCTGGCCTTAGAGGCCTCCCGCCATACCAGGCAGATAGTCTTCTTCGGACTGGCCGCGGTAGTCTTCTCGCTGGACTCGGCGGTAAAGCTTTGGGAACCCGGCCTGCTGGCCAGGCGCGGGAAGGTCTTGCTGGTGCTGTGCCTGGCCTATCTCGCGCTGCTGGTCTGGCCGCGTTACCTGTCCTTCCGGAGCAGCATAGGGGCCGAGGCTTCGGGCGCCGCGGCCTATCTGAAGTCCGAGGCGTCCGTGCTGGGCGGCAGGCGGCTGTACAATCCGTGGACCTGGGGCGGCTACCTCGGCTGGGCGCTGGCTCCTGAGTACAGGGTCTTCACCGACGGCAGGTATCTCTTCCACAAGTACCTGGTGCCGGTCAGCGAGGCTATGAGGGACCAGGACGCATGGGACAGGTTCGCGGCGGAAAAGGGCTTCGATATCGTGATCTTCCGGCGCGACTACTCCATGCTCCCTTATATGCAGAGGGCCGGGAAGGCTTCCGTGACGGTACGTCGGCCGTCCTACCTGATCTTCATGCCGGAGAATAAATGGGCGCTGCTCTACTGGGACGCTTTCTCGGTGGTATTCGGCCGCCGCGGCAGGCCGCTGCCGCCGGAGTTCCGCTTCCTGCGGCCCGACGACGAGGAGAGCCTGAAGCTCGCGCTCTGCTCGGGGACGCTGAAGGCCGACGCCGTAAGCGGGGAGCTGGCGCGCTACTACGCGGCCGCCGCCGGCGCGCACTCGACGCGCGAGGCCGACCTGTTCAGGCTCTGGCTGGCCGGCTATCCCGGCGCCTGCGCTACGTTGAATCGGGGCCAATAATATAATATCGTTTGTAATGTGAAAGTCTACAGGCCCAGCGCCCTGACGAAGGCCGCAGTGCCGGCCGCCATCCTGCTGGGGGCCGGACTGTCCCTCTGGGAGTGGCCTTCCCATTTCCTCTGGATCTATCCGCTCTGCGGCTTCCTTTTCATGTGGTTCTCCTGGACCGGCGAGAAGGAGGTGAAGTACATCTTCCTGTTCCTGGTCACCGCGGCCGGCCTCACGCTGCCCAAGTTAGCCGGGCGCGTCGGGGACCCGCTGGAGCTCTACGCGGCCGCCATAGGGGAGACCCTCTGCGTCTGGCTGCTCTTCTTCGCGCTCTCGCTGGCCGAGAAGTCCAGCAGGTCCGCGGGAGAGCAGCTGGCCGAAGAGGAGGCTTCGGCCGAGGGCAGGATACGCGCGCTGGAGGACGAGCTCTCCCGCTACCGCATGCACCTTGAGAGCACCCTGGCCCGCATCCGCGACAAGGGAGCGCTCTCCTCGGCCATGCAGGACATGGGCCTGGCCTCTACCCCCGACGAGGTGAAGGCGCGGCTGGAAACCCTGCTGAAGAACTATTTCCCCGGCGCGGCCGTGGAGCTGCGCTCCGGCGCGCCCAAGGACTTCGCGGACAGCTGGGTGGCGGAGCGCAAGATACCGCTGCTGGTCAGGAACGCGGACGGGGACACCCGCCTGCCCAAAGGCCTGCTGGGCCCGGCGGAGCGCTCGTTCATGGCCCTGCCGCTGCACCTGTTCGGCCGGCTGGTGGGCTTCGTGCGGGCCTCCGCGCCGGAGCCTGACCGTTTCCGCGCCGAGGACCTGCGCGGCGCGGAGCTCGCGTGCACGCTGGCCGGCGTCAGCATGGAGAACATCTACCTCTTCGACAAGGTCAACGAGCTGGCCATCAAGGACGCGCTGACCGGTCTCTACACGCACCGCGCCTTCCAGTCCAGGCTGGAGGAGGAGATACTGCGGTCGGCCCGCACGAAGGTGCCGTTCTGCGTGGTGATGGCGGACATAGACCATTTCAAGTCCTACAACGACAACTTCGGCCACCAGGCCGGCGACGCCGTGCTGAGGGCCGTGGCCGAGACGCTCTCGGCCGGAGTGCGCGACATAGACTTCGCCGCGCGCTACGGCGGCGAGGAGTTCGCGCTGATAATAACCGGCGCGGGCAAGGCCGACGCGGCGGCCGCGGCCGAGCGTATCCGGCTGGCGCTCGAGGCTCGCGCGTTCTCCTTCGGCGGAAAGCCTTCCCGCGTTACGGCCAGCTTCGGCGTGGCCGAATTCCCGACCGAGGCCGTGGCGGGCGGCCAGCTGGTGCGCGCCGCCGATGAGAGGCTTTACCGCGCCAAGCAGGGCGGACGCAACAGGGTGGTGGCGGCATGAGCGGCGCCGAGCTCTGGGTGGTGGCGGCCGCGGCTTCGCCGCTGCTCTCCTATTTCATCGGCCGCCTGAGCCGGGCGGCCGGGCTGATAGCGGCCGCGGGCCTTTTTATCTTTTCGTCCTTCATGCTGCGCGGAGAGATCTACGCCGGCGCGCCCTGGCTGGCGTTGTTTTTCTGGGTGGCCGCGGCGCTGGCGCATTCACTGATGCTGAACGGCAGCGTCGGCGCGCCGCGCGACCGCTCCGCCCTGCAGAAATCCCTGGCCAGGGCCGCGGAACTGGAGGCCGACCTGGCCCGCATAAAGACCGAGACAACCCTGAACGCCGCAGGCGAGAAGCGCTCGCTGGCCGTCTACTCTGCGGTCAAGGTGCTCTCCGAGACCATAGACCCGCCTTCGGCGGCCAAGCAGCTGGGCAAGTACCTGGCGGACTATTTCGGCACGCAGGAGACCGCGCTCTACGTCTACGGCGCCGGCGGCGCGCTCGAGGCCTTCGCGCAGGCGCCGGGCGGCCGCGGCCTGCCTTCCCCGGCGGAGGCCGCCGGGATGGCCGGCGGCTTTCCCGGCGCGCCAGTCACGGTCTCTGGCACCGTTCTCGCGCCGGTAGCGGCCGGCGGCCTGGCGCTGGGCCTGCTCGCGGTACGCGACGCGGACGACGCGGCTGAGGCCGCCGGGAAGTTCGCCTCGGAGATAGCCTTCGCGCTGAAGCGCGTGATGCTGTTCAGGCAGGTGGAGTGGCTCTCGCAGACCGACGGCCTCACCGGGCTCTGGCGGCGCGGCGCGCTGGACGAGAAGGTGCGCGAGGAACTGCGGCGCGCCGCCGCGTTCAAGAGCACGGCCGCCTTCATGATAGCGGACATAGACCATTTCAAGCGCCTCAACGACACCTACGGCCACCAGTTCGGCGACGCCGTGATAAGGCGCGTGGCCGAGCTGCTGAGGGCCGGCGTGTACGAGACCGACTTCGTCGGCCGCTACGGTGGCGAGGAGTTCGGCATAGTGCTGCCCCGGGCCGAACCCGCCGGCGTGCTGCGCAAGGCCGAGGCGATCCGCGCCCGAATCGAGGCGGAGCCTTTCTCGCAGGGCCTCGACAGGGTGAAGCTCACCGTGTCCATCGGCATAGCCCATTTCCCGCGCGACGGCCGGACCCCGGAGGAGCTGATAGCCCGGGCCGACGCCGCGCTTTACGCCGCCAAGGAAGGCGGCCGCAACCGCGTAGCGGACGCGGGCAGCCTG
>JAKAMO010000115.1 GCA_021812825.1 bacterium
CCGGGTCTATAGTGGACTTCAGGGGGCAGGGAAAGAAGCCCTAAGCGGCTTTACCGTCTAGACCCCCAGGTGCCGGGCGATGACCAGGCGCTGTATCTCAGAGGTGCCCTCGCCTATCTGCAGCAGCCGCTGGTCGCGGTAGAACCTCTCCACGTCGTAGCCTTTCAGCAGGCCGTAGCCGCCGTGCACCTGCACGGCCTCGTCGGCTACCTCCTTGGCCACCTCCGAGCAGTACAGCTTGGCCATCGCGGCTTCCTTGGCGAACGGCTTCTTGTTGTCGCGCAGCCAGCAGGCGTTGTAGAGCAGGTTGCGCGCGGCCTCTATCTTCACCGCCATGTCCGCGAGCTTGAACGCTATCACCTGGAAATTTCCGATGGCCTTGCCGAACTGCCTGCGCTCCTTCGAGTAGGCCAGGGCCGCTTCGAAAGCGCCCTGCGCGCAGCCAAGCCCCATCGCGCCTATGGCGAGGCGCCCGCTGTCCAGCGCCGTGAGCATGACCTTGGCTCCGTCGCCCCGGTGGCCGAGCAGGTTCTCCGCCGGCACGCGGCAGTTGTCGAAGAAGAGCTCCGACGTGTTGGAGCCGCGCCACATCATCTTGCCCTTCATCGTCCGGGCGGTGAAGCCCGGAGTGCCGGCCTCCACCAGTATGGTGGAGAACTCCTTCTTGCCGTCTCCGCGCACGCCGCTGACGGCCTTTACCGTCACTCCGGCGGTGATGTCCGCCGAGCCGTTGGTTATGAACGTCTTGGAGCCGTTGATGACCCAGAAGCCGTCCTTGAGCTCGGCGGTCGTCTTCGTGGCCTGGGAGTCGGAGCCGGCTTCCGGCTCGGTCAGCCCGAAGGCCCAGAGGGCCTTGCCGGTGCAGAGCTTCGGCAGGTATTTCTCCTTCTGCGCCTTGCTGCCGAAATAGAAGATCGGGCCGGTGCCCAGCGAGTTGTGCGCCGCCACCGTGGCGGCCTGAGAGCCGTCCACGCGGGCCAGCTCCTCCACGGCGATGATGTAGGAAAGGTAATCCAGGCCGTGGCCGCCGAACTCCTCGGCCACCGTGGTGCCGAAGAGGCCGAGCTCGCCCATCTTGGCCGTCAGTTCCGCCGAGAACTCCTCTTTCTCGTCCAGCTCTCCGGCGACGGGCTTTATCTCCTTCTCCGCGAAAGCCCTGATGCTCTCCCTGATTATATTGTGCTCGTCCTTGAGGTTCATCTGGTTCATCCCGTCCCCTTTTCCGGTCCCGCGGCTATTCGGTCCACTTCGGCTTTCTCTTCTCCAGGAATGCGGCCATCCCTTCCTGCGCCTCCGGGGTGACCCGGATGTCGGCTATCGCGCCGGCCGTGTACTCCACGGCCTCCTCGAAATCCAGCCTGTTGCAGACGTCGTAGATCAGCTTCTTGCAGTGGCCTATGGCCACGGGCCCGCTGCTCTTCAGCGCGGCCGTCAGGCCGTTCAGGTGAGCGTCGAGCGCCTCCATGTCGGGGAAGGAGGCGTTGACGAGGCCGCAGGCCTGCGCCTCGCGGCCGCTTATCCGGCGGCCGGTCAGCATCAGGTCCCGCGCGCGGCATTCCCCGACGCGCTTTATCACGTAGGGCGAGATGCAGGCCGGCACCACGCCTATCTTAACTTCGCTCAGGGAGAAGACGGCGTCGTCCGTGCAGTAAGCGAAGTCGCACGCGGCCGCCAGGCCGTTGGCCCCGCCGATGGAGGCGCCGTGCACGGCGCAGATAGTGGGCTTGGGCGACGTATAGACCGCCTTGAAGCAGCGGGCGAGCCTTATGCTCTCGTCATAGTTCTGCTCGCGCGTGTATTTGGCGGCGCTGCCGAGCCAGTTCAGGTCCGCCCCGGCGCAGAAGGCCTTGCCGCGGCCGCGCAGGACTATCGCGCGCACCTCCTGGTGCACGGAGAGGTCCAGGAAGGCCGACGTGATGTCGGCCACCATGCGCTCGTTGAAGGCGTTGCGCAGCTCCGGCCTGGCCAGCCAGACGGTGGCCGTCGGGCCGGAGATCTCGGTCTCTATGGTCTCGTATTTTTTCATCCGTCCCCCTACATGCGGTAGACCGGCGTACGGCCGGCGCCTATCAGCGGCTGAGGGGAAAGCGCGGCCATCTCCAGCGCCCAGCCCACCACCTTCCGCGTGTCGGCCGGCTCGATGATGCCGTCGTCCCAGAGCCGGCTGGTGGCGAAGTAGGGATGGCCCTCGCGCTCGTACTGCTCCAGTATCGGCTTCTTGATCTCGTCCTCTTCCTCCGCCGTGAGCGGGCGGCCCAGCTTGGCCTGCCTTATCGTCGCCATGACGCCGGCGGCCTGGGCGGCGCCCATCACCGAGACGCGGGAATTGGGCCAGGCGAACAGGAAGCGCGCGCCGTAAGCGCGGCCGCACATGGCGTAGTTGCCGGCGCCGTTGGAGGCCCCGACGATAACCGTTATCTTCGGCACCGGCACGGTGGAGACTGCCTGCACCAGCTTCGCGCCGTGCTTGATGATGCCGCCCTGCTCGAACTTCTTGCCCACCATGAAGCCGGTGATGTTCTGCAGGAAGACCAGCGGGATGCCGCGCTGGCCGCAGAGCTCTATGAAGTGGGCGCCCTTCTGCGCCGACTCCGAGAACAATATCCCCTGGTTGCCGACGATGCCGACCTGCCGCCCCATCCAGCGGGCGAAGCCGCAGACCAGCGTCTTGCCGTAGCCGGCCTTGAACTCGTGGAAGCGGCTGCCGTCCACGAGCCTGGCTATCACCTGCTTGATGTCGGCCGGGCGCCTCAGGTCGCGGTTGACTATGCCGTAGAGGTCCTCCGCGGGATAAAGCGGCTCCTCGAAGCCCGCCTGGACGTCCGCCTTGGGCGTGTTCAGGTTCTCGACGATGCTGCGCACGATGCGTATCGCGTGCTCGTCGGACTTGGCCAGGTGGTCGGTGACGCCGGAGATATGCGAGTGCATCTCTCCGCCGCCCAGCTCCTCCTCGGTGGAGTCCTCCCCGGTGGCCGCCTTGACCAGCGGCGGGCCGCCGAGGTAGACGGTGCCGGTGCCGCGCACTATCACGTTCTCGTCGGACATCGCCGGCAGGTAGGCCCCGCCGGCCGTGCACATGCCCATCACGGCCGAGATCTGCGGTATGTCCAGCGAGGACATGACGGCCTGGTTGTAGAAGATGCTCCCGAAGTCGCCCTTGTCGGCGAAGACCTCGGCCTGCTTGGGGAGGAAGATGCCCCCGGAGTCGGCCAGGTAGATGGTGGGCAGGCGGTTCTCGAGAGCTATCTCCTGCGCCCGCAGGTGCTTCTTTATGGTCTCCGGGTAATAGGTGCCGCCCTTCACGGTGGCGTCGTTGGCCACGACCATGCACCAGCGTCCGCCTATGCGGGCCGCGCCAGTGACTATGCCGGCGCCCGGCACCTCGTCGTCGTACATGCCCGCCGCGGCCATGGGGGAAAGCTCCAGCCACGGCTCCCCGGGCCCCAGCAGCCTGTTGATCCGCTCGCGCACCGTCAGCTTTTTCCGCTTGCGGTGAAGCTCAACGGCTTTTTCGCTGCCGCCCTTGTAGACGGCCCCCAGCCTGCCGCGCAGGTCGTCTATCAGTTCCCTGTGGTATTTCGCGTTGGCCGCGGCCTCCGGCGAGGAGGCGCTGTACGTGCTGGGTATTTCCGGGGTGTCCGGCGGAAGCCGGCCGCTGTCCTGCTTGTTTTCGCGCTGGGCCATAAGTTTTTCCGTTCTGGCCGGCGGCGGCGCCGGCATGCGTGCGAGAGGCGGGTAAAGGCTTGGCCTTTTCCCCCGCCCCTTGGCGATATATCCTACAAAAACTGCGCCGCAATTAAAACCGGACCGGGGCTTCCGCAAAGGCGCCGCCATAATAAGGTAAAATTTATTTTTCAAAAAGCTGGTCACAGGGAGTCACAATGCGCAACGAAGAATCCATACGCAAGCGCCTCCGCGCCCTGGTGCGCGGGAAAGGGGCCGTCCTGCCCGGCGCTTTCAACGCGCTTACCGCGCGGCTGGTGCAGGAGGCGGGCTTCAAGGGCGTCTATATCTCCGGGGCCGGGCTCAACAACGGCGCGGGCTACCCTGACATAGGCATGCTGACGCTCAGCGAGTTCGCCACGATGGCCCGCTATATCGCGCGCGCGACGGACCTCCCCTGCGTCTGCGACGCCGACACCGGCTTCGGCGAGGCCGTGAACGTCTCGCGCTGCGTGCAGGAGTTCGAGCAGGCGGGACTCGCCGGCCTGCACATAGAGGACCAGGTCTTCCCGAAGCGCTGCGGCCACCTGTCCGGCAAGCAGCTGATCCCCTCGGAGCAGATGGAAAGAAAGATAAAGACCGCCGTCCTGAGCCGGCGCGACCCCAACTTCCTGCTGATCGCCCGCACCGACGCCCGCTCGGTGGAGAGCTTCGGCGCGGCGGTGAAGCGGGCCAAAGCCTACCTGAAGGCAGGCGCGGACGCGATCTTCCCCGAGGCGCTGAAGACCCGCGAGGAGTTCGCGGCCTTCGCGAAGGCCGTGAAGGGCCCGCTGCTGGCGAACATGACCGAGTTCGGGGTCTCGCCGCTGCTGAACGCGGAGGACCTGCTCGGCATGGGCTACAAGCTGGTCATCTACCCGATGGGAGCCTTCCGCATCACGATGAAGGCCTGCGGGGAATTTTATTCCGAGATAGCCCGCAAAGGCACGCAGGAAGGCCTGCTGCCGAAGATGCAGACCCGCAAGGAACTTTACGAGCTGCTCGATTACGACAGCTACGCCCGGCTGGACGAGAAGGCTTACGGCGGCTTCATGGGCGGAAAACACCTGAAGGAGAAAAAAAGGAAATGAGCCATATATCCAACGAGCGTCCCCCCACGGACGAGGTCATAGCCAAGATAGCGGACTACGCTCACGGCTTCGAGATAAAGAGCGCGGAGGCCTACGAGACCGCCCGCTACTGCCTGATGGACAGCCTCGGCTGCGGCCTGCTGGCGCTGAAGTTCCCCGCCTGCACCAAGCTGCTGGGCCCGGTGGTCCCCGGCACCACGGTGCCCGGCGGCGTGCGCGTGCCCGGCACGGACTACGTGCTGGACCCGGTGCAGGGAGCCTTCAACATCGGCGCGATCATCCGTTGGCTTGACTACAACGACACCTGGCTCGCGGCCGAATGGGGCCACCCGTCCGACAACCTCGGCTCCATCCTCGCCGTAGCCGACTACGTTTCGCAGAAACGCCGCACGGAAGGCGGCAAGCCGCTGACGATGCGCGACGTGCTGACCTCGATGATCAAGACGCACGAGATACAGGGCGTGCTGGCGCTCGAGAACAGCTTCAACCGCGTGGGCCTGGACCACGTGGTGCTGGTGAAGGTCGCCTCCGCCGCGCTGTCGGCGAAGCTGCTGGGAGGCAGCAAAGCGCAGATAGCTGACGCCGTCTCGCAGGCCTGGGTGGATGGCCAGAGCCTGCGCACCTACAGGCACGCGCCCAACACCGGCTCCCGCAAGTCCTGGGCGGCCGGCGACGCGTGCAGCCGCGCCGTGAAGCTGGCGCTGATGACCCTGCAGGGCGAGATGGGCTACCCGTCGGTGCTGACCGCGAAGACCTGGGGCTTCTACGACGTGCTGTTCAAGGGGAAGCCTTTCTCCCTGCCGCAGGCTTTCGGCTCCTACGTGATGGAGAACGTGCTGTTCAAGATCTCCTTCCCCGCCGAGTTCCACGCGCAGACCGCGGTGGAATGCGCGATAAAGCTGCACCCGCAGGTGAAGGACCGGCTGGCGGACATCAAGGAAGTGCGCCTGACCACGCACGAGTCCGCTCTGCGCATCATAGACAAGAAGGGCCCGCTGCACAACCCGGCCGACCGCGACCACTGCATACAGTACATGTCCGCCATAGGCCTGATCTTCGGGGAGCTGAAAGCCGAGCATTACGAGGATTCCGCCGCAAAGGACCCGCGCATAGACGCGCTGCGCGACAAGTTCGTCCTCACCGAGGAGCCCCGCTATACCAAGGAATACCTGGAAGCGGACAAGCGCTCCATCGCCAATGCGCTGCAGATAGTTTTCAAGGACGGCAGCGCCACGGAGAAAGTGGCGGTGGAATACCCGATAGGCCACCGCCGCCGCCGCAAGGAGGGCATCCCCGAGCTGCTGAAGAAGTTCGACGCGAACCTGAAGACGCGCTTCACTGACGCTGAGGCCGCGGCGATCAAGGACTCCTTCGCCGACCCGGCGCGCTTCGAGGGCATGCCGGTGGACGAGTGGATGGCGCTGTTGTCGAAGGCGCCCCAGACCGTCCGTCGTTAAACGGACCCGGAGCGCCGCTAAGCCCGGCGCGCCGATTTTGTTATAATTTGGCTAATATTAGGCTTCCGGAGGTAGGATGAAACCCATAAAGACACCGCAGCAGGCCGTGGAGGGAATAAAGGACGGCGCCTCTATCATGATAGGCGGCTTTATCTCCTGCGGCCGCCCGATGGACGTGCTCCAGGCCGTCTACGAGAAGGGCGTTAAGGACCTCACGATAATCTCCAACGACACCCCTAAGGGCGAGGACGGCATAGTGCAGCTGGTGCTGGCCGGCCGCGTGAAGAAGTTCATCGGCTCGTTCATCGGCATGAACAGGACGATGGGCGAGAAGATGAAGAGCGGAGAGCTGGCGATAGAGCTGGTGCCGCAGGGCACTTTCGTGGAGCGCATCCGCGCGGCCGGAGCGGGCCTCGGCGGGGTGCTCACCCCCACCGGCCTCGGCACCGCGATAGAGAAGGGCAAGCAGGTGATGGAGATAGACGGGCGCAAGTTCCTGCTCGAGAAGCCGCTGCGCGCGGACTTCGCCATAGTGAAGGCCAACAAGGCCGACAAGTACGGCAACGGCTTCGCTTCAGGCTCGTCGAAGAACTTCAACGTGGCGATGGCGATGGCCGCCGACCACGTGATACTTGAGGCCGAGGAGATAGTGGAGCCGGGCCAGATGGACCCGGAGAAGATCACCTATCCCAGC
>JAKAMO010000116.1 GCA_021812825.1 bacterium
GCGCGACCACAGCTGGCTGCTCGCCTGGAGCGCCTATGACGGGCGCGACGACGAGATCCTGTATAGCCAGCGGGTGGCGAATCGCTGGACGCCGGCGGCGCGCGTCGCCGCCGACGAGGACGTCCCGGACATCACGCCCAGCCTCGTCGCCTCGTCCTTCACGATGCCTTTGCGCAGGTCGGCGGCCTGCAGCTCGAACTGCGGCTTGACCAGCGCCACCACCTTGCCGCCCGGGGCCATCACGGACAGCACCGGCCCCAGTATCAGCTTCAGCGAGATGAAAGAAACGTCTATGGCGCACAGCTCCGGCCGTTCCGGGAAGAGCCCGGGCTTCAGGAAGCGCGCGTTGGTGCGCGGCATGAAGACCACCCGCGGGTCGGCCTTTATCTTCTCGTGGATCTGCCCCTCGCCGACGTCCACCGCGTAGACCCTGGAAGCCCCGGCCTGCAGGAAGCAGTCCGTGAAGCCCCCGGTGGCCACCCCGACGTCCAGGCAGACCTTGCCGGCGGGGTCCAGGGCGAACGCGTCCAGCGCGCCCCTGAGCTTCAGCCCGCCGCGGGAGACGTACGGGCAGCCGGGAGCGGCCAGGTCCACCACGTCGCCGTCGCGGACCGGCATGCCGGCCTTGTCCGCCGGCCGCCCGTTGAGCGTGACCAGCCCCGCCATTATGGCGCGCAGGGCCTTTTCCCGGCTCTCGAAAAGCCCGAGCTCCACGCAAGCGACGTCCAGCCTCTTTTTCATACCAGTCTATTATAGAATAAGCGCGGCCTCCAGCTTGCGGCGGCGGGCCAAATATAATACAACTACGGGTAACGGGGGGAGCCGGGCCGGGGGGCCCGGAACCGCTTATCGCGCATCGTCGGAAGCTCAGCCGCGGGCAGGGCTCCGCTTGACCATTCTCCCCCCCGGGGGCTGATTAAATTCAATACCGGGCTTGACCGTTTTTGTTTACAGCGTGTCCCCCATGTTGTACAATGGTCATGAAGGATTTTCCGACGGAAAGTCCAGGCCGGGTCCCCGGCCACGGAGGCATCTTATGGGAACGCATACGCGGTACTTCATCCTGCGAAAAGACGATCTGAACAGCTTCATCGTGAAGCTCTCGCGCAATCACAAGGTGGTGGCGCCGGTCAGCAAGGGCTACGGCAACTACGCCTTCACGGAGGTCACCTCCGCTAACGACATAGCCCTCAAGCACATACCCACGATACTGCCCCCCAAGAAGTACTTCCTGCCGCAGAAGGAGACGATGCTGAGCTTCAGCACCGGCCACGTGGAGAACGCCGAGGCCCTGCTCGAGCACGAGAACACCGTCATCTTCGGAGTCCACACCTGCGACCTGAACGGCATCCAGTGCCTGAACATCGTCTTCTCCGAAAGACCGCGCGACTACAACTACCTGCGCCGCAAGGACAACATAACCGTCATCGGCCTGGAGTGCACCGAGTACTGCGACGAGCACGCCAGCTGCAACCTGATGAACTCGAACTTCCCCAACGGCGGCTACGACCTGTTCTTCACCGACATGGGAGAGGTCTTCATGGCGCACGTGAACACCCAGGCCGGCGACGACCTGGTGGACAGCAGCAACCTGTTCAAGCCCGCCACGCAGGCCCAGATGGAGGCGCTCTACGCCATCAGGGACGCCAAGCGCTCCCGCTTCAAGGACGAGGTGAACGTCGACCGCAAGAAGCTCCCGGCCATCTTCGACAAGAGCGAGAACAGCCCGGTCTGGAAGGCCATCGGGGACAAATGCCTGGGCTGCGGCAACTGCACCAACGTCTGCCCCACCTGCTACTGCTTCGACATAGCCGACACGCTGAACCTGGACCTGAAGAGCGGCAAGCGCGTCCGGACCTGGGATTCCTGCGAGGTCGAGACCTTCGCCAAGGTGGCCGGCGGCGAGAATTTCCGCAGCGGCCAGGCCGAGCGCCTGCGGCACCGCCATTACCGCAAGTTCCGCTTCTCGCTCGGCAAGTACTACCGCTTCTTCTGCACCGGCTGCGGCAGGTGCACCCGGACCTGCATGGCGGGCATCCGGCTCAAGGAAACGCTTACAGCACTGGTAAAGGAGGCCGCATGATAAAGGAAGAGCTCGTCAACTCTAACTGGCGCGTCAGGAAAGGCCGCATCATCCGCGTCAAGCGGATGACCCCCTCGGAGAAGCTCTTCGAGATAGAGCTGGACAACGGCCGCGCGATGGACTACGAGCCAGGCCAGTTCGTCCAGGTCTCGGTCTTCGGCGTGGGCGAGGCCCCTATCTCGCTCTGCTCCTCCCCCACCAAGCGCGGCTCCTTCGAGCTCTGCGTGCGCGCGGCCGGCCGGGTCACCAACGCTATGCACGCCCTCGAGGCCGGCGACGAGATCGGCATCCGCGGCCCGTTCGGCAAGGGCTTCCCGGTCAAGGTGCTGGCCGGCAACGACCTGATCTTCGTGGCGGGCGGCCTCGGCATAGCGCCGCTGCGCTCGCTGATAAACTACGTGATCGACAACCGGCGCGAGTTCGGCAAGGTGGACATCCTGCTGGGCTGCCGCAACCCCAGCGAGATGCTCTTCGCCGACGACCTGGAGTTCTGGCAGAAGCGGGTGGACGTCAACTTCAACGTGACCGTGGACAAGGGCAGCCCGGACTGGGCCGGCAACATCGGCCTGATAACCTCCATCATCCCGGGCGTCACGATCAACCCGGAGAGGACCTTCGCCGTGGTGGTAGGCCCCCCTGTCATGTACAAGTTCGTGATCTCCGAGCTGCTGAAGAAGAAGATAGCCGAGCGCAACATCATCCTCTCCCTGGAGCGGCACATGAAATGCGGCATGGGGAAGTGCGGGCACTGCCAGATCGACAGCATCGACAACTACTACTGCTGCCAGGACGGGCCGGTGTTCAGCTACGACAGGATAAAGAACGTAGCCAAGATGTGACCCGGAGGACCGCCATGTCAAAACCTAAAGTCGCTTTCTTCGATCTGTCCTGCTGCGAGGGCTGCCAATTGCAGCTCGCCAACATGGGCGAGACCCTGCTCGACGTGCTCGAGCTGGTGGACGTAGTGGAGTTCCGCGAGGTCATGTCCGAGAAGTGGGAATGGAAGTACGACGTAGCGTTCGTGGAGGGCAGCGTCACCGACGACCACTCCGCGGAACGGCTCAAGAAGATCCGGGAGAGGGCCAAGGTCCTGGTGGCCTTCGGCGCCTGCGCCGCCACCGGCGGCGTGAACGGGATGAAGAACTCGTTCGACCTGGAGGAGATAGGCAAGTACGTCTACGGCGCCGACCACAAGAGCTTCCCCACCGCCAAGACCAGGCCGCTGCACCAGGTGGTCAAGGTGGACTACACCATCAACAACTGCCCGGCCTACATCCCCGAGCTGGTGGAGGTCCTCAAGCACATCCTGAAGGGGATGCCCTATACCGTGCCGGACCACCCGGTCTGCGTGGAGTGCAAGTTCAACGAGAACGTCTGCATGTACGAGCGCGGCGTGACCTGCATGGGCCCGGTCACCAGGGCGGGCTGCAATTCCTGGTGCGTCAACAACAACAACGTCTGCTACGGCTGCCGCGGCATGATCAGCAACCCGCGCGAGAACGCCGCCAAGGACGTGATGGCCAAGTACAACGTGACCCCCGCGATGATAGCCGCGAAGATGGACATGTACAACAAGTGCAGGGAAGGAAAGAAATAATGGCTAACAAGAACGTAGACATCAAGAGCGAATACGTCACCCGCGTCGAGGGCCACGGCAACATCGTGGTCAACGTCAGGGAGGGCCGCATAGAGAAATGCGAGTTCAACGTCGTCGAGGCCCCGCGCTTCTTCGAGGGCATGCTGCGCGGCCGCTCGGTGTTCGAGGCGCAGCACATCACCAGCCGCATCTGCGGCATCTGCTCGTGCGGCCATTCGCTGGCCTCCATACAGGCCGCCGAGGACGCCCTCGGGATAGCCCCCACCGACCAGACCCTGAAGCTGCGCAAGCTGCTGATGCACTTCGAGACGCTGGACAGCCATATCCTGCACATCTACCTGCTGGTAGCCCCGGACATGCTGGGGGTCAAGAGCTTCGTGCCGCTGGTGGCCACGCACAACAAGGTGGTCAGGCGGGCACTGCGCATGAAGAAGGACTGCAACGACCTCTGCGAGATCCTGGTCGGCCGCCATGTGCACCCGATCTCCTGCGTCGCCGGAGGCTTCACCAAGCTGCCCTCCGAGCACGACATAGACCGCATGCTGAACATCCTGCGCGGCATGCGCGCGGACATGGCCGTGACCGTGGACCTGGCCGCCGGCTTCAAGTTCCCGGAGTTCGAGCGCGACACCGAGTACGTGGCCATGGTCAACGACGGCCCCGAGTACCCGTTCCTGGAGGGGGACATCGGCTCCACGGACGGCGTGCGGATGAGCAAGAAGGAGTACAGGAAGGTCACCAACGAGTTCGTGGACCCGCGCTCCTCCGCCAAGTTCACGAAGCTCAGCCGCGAGTCCTACGCGGTAGGCGCGCTGGCCCGCTTCAATCTCAACTCCGCCAAGCTGCACCCGGACGCCAAGGCCGTGGCCGAGCGGATAGGCCTGAAACCCGTCTGCCGCAACCCCTACCTCAACACCGCCGCCCAGCTGGTGGAGTGCGTGCACTGCCTGGAGGACGCGATCGCCATCCTGAACGACCTGCGCAAGCGCGGGATCAACTACGACGAGCAGGTGCTGGTCGGGGTGAACGAACAGGGCAAGGTCCCGCTCCGCGCCGGGGACGGCGTGGGCGCCGTGGAGGTGCCGCGCGGGACGCTGTTCCACAACTACCAGACGGACGCCAAGGGCGCCATAGTCAACGCCAACTGCATCATCCCGACGAACCAGAACATCAACAATATCCAGCACGACATGAAGAAACTGCTGCCGGAGATACTGCACAAGACCGAAGAGGAGATAACGCTCGCGCTCGAGATGCTGGTAAGGGCCTACGACCCCTGCATCTCCTGCTCGACGCATATGCTCAATGTCACCTACGTTAACCGCTGAAGCCAGGCAGGCGCTGGCCCCCTGCGAGGGCGGCGACACCCTCGTGATAACGGTCGGCAACCCGTTCAGGGGCGACGACGGGGTGGGGCCGTTCATCGGCGGCCGCCTGCTGGGCCGGGAGCTGGGCTTCAGACTCATCAACGCCTTCGATAGGCCGGAGAGCGTGGTCGACAAGGCCGCCGGGCTGAAGCCGGCGAAGGTGATATTCATCGACGCGGCGGATTTCGGCGGCAGCCCGGGCGAGGTGCGCGTCATAGCTCCGGAACACATCGGAGAAGGCACCCTCTCCACCCATTCCATACCGCTGAGCGTAGTCGCCGGGATAATAGGCGAGGACACCAGCGCCCGCACCGTGTTTCTGGGCATACAGCCCAAGAACACCGCCTACGGCGCCGGCCTGTCGCGGGAAGTAGAGAGCTCCGCGCGGCTGATACTGGGCTGCCTGCTGGAATTCGGGCCCCGTTGAACTATTTTTCCCGGCCACGGCCGGGCACAGGCAGACAACTATGGATCGGAGGAACCTATGACCGTGCCGCTATCGCTGAGGACCGGCTTCCTGCAGGACATGCTCGACAGGGCCAAGAACCCGTCGAACGGCGAGATCGCCGCGATAATAGAGAAGGCGCGGAAGAAGAAAGGCCTCGCCCTGGCCGACGTCGCCAGGCTGGTGCACGTCACCGATACCGCGCTGACCGAGCGGCTGTTCCGCGCCGCCTCCGAAGTAAAGCGCGAGATATACGGGCGCAGGCTGGTCCTGTTCGCGCCGCTCTACGTCTCCGACCACTGCGTCAACGAGTGCTGCTACTGCAACTTCCGCTCCGCCAATAGGAGCATGAGCAGGCGCAAGCTGACGCTGGCCGAGGTGGAGAGGGAGACCAGGTTCCTGATAGGCCAGGGCCACAAACGCATCCTGCTCGAGGCCGGCGAGGACCCGTCCCGCAACACGATAGACTACATCGTAAGCGTGATAAAGAGGATCTACTCGGTGAAGGTCCCGAAGGGCAACATCCGCAGGGTCAACGTCAACATCGCCGCCACCACACCAGAGAACTACAGAAAGCTCAAGGAGGCCGGCATCGGCACCTACCAGCTTTTCCAGGAGACCTATCACCGCCCCACCTACGAGAGCCTGCACACCGGCCCCAAAGCGGACTATGAGCGGCAGCTCGGGGCTCCGGGCCGAGCCTTCGAGGGCGGCATAGACGACGTCGGCCTGGGGGTCCTGTTCGGGCTCTACGACTGGCGCTTCGAGCTGCTGGGCCTGGCCGCGCACGCGAGGAACCTGGAGGCAGTGCACAACGTCGGCCCCCACACCATCTCCGTGCCAAGGCTGCGCGAGGCCCCCTCGGTCAGCTACAAGCCGGCCCATCCCGTCAGCGACGCCGACTTCCTGAAGCTGATAGCCATACTCCGGCTGGCCATGCCCTACGCCGGCATCATCCTGTCCACCCGGGAAAGTCCCGAGATCCGCCGCAGGGCCTTCGACATCGGCGTCTCGCAGGCTTCCGCCGGCTCCGTGCCGGTGACCGGCGGCTACTGCAGCGGCGCCAGGCAGCCTCAGTTCGACATCCACGACGCCCGCCCGCTGCGCGAGGTGGTGCGCGCCGCGGCCGAGAGCGACCTGATACCCAGCTTCTGCACGGCCTGCTACCGCAGCGGCCGCACCGGAGAGCGATTCATGGAGCTCTCCAAGCCCGGCCACATCCACAAGTTCTGCGACCTGAACGCCGCCCTGACCTTCGCCGAGTACCTGAGCGACTTCGGCGACGCCGGGCTGCGCCGGAAGGGCAGGGAGCTCATCCGCAGGTGCGTCGGCGGCATCGAGAACCTGGCCCTGAGGGAAGAGGCCGGCAGG
>JAKAMO010000117.1 GCA_021812825.1 bacterium
CGCGCCCAGCGAACCAGACGCCACCTGCGATGCCGCCAGGTTGCCCGTTATGTTGGCCGCGTTGCCGCTGATGTTGCCGGACACCTTGCTGCCGCTCACGCCCACGATCGAACCGTCCTGCACTGCGTTCACCGCTATTGAGGAAGCTATTACGTTGGCGCCCAGGCTGCCCGCCGCTATCCGGTCCGCCACTATGCTCCCGGCGCCGGTTATCTTGCCGCCCGCCACGTCGTTGATCTTGGCGTCGGTCACCGCCAGCGCCTGTATCGCGTTCGTGTACACCCCGTTCACCGCTATTGAGGAAGCTATTACGCTGGCACCCAGCGAACCGGCCTGCACGCCGGCAGCCGTCACGTTGGTGGCGGTCACACCCGTCAGCGCGGAACCGTCTATAGCCGGCAGCGCGCCGGTAAGCTTCGACGACGACATGCCCGCTATCGCGTTGTCGTACACCGACCCCACCGCCACCGACGAGGCTATCACGTTGGCGCCTAAGTTGCCGGCCGCTATGTTACCCGCGGTCAACGACGTCAGACCCGAACCGTTGCCGTTAGGGGCCAGATAGTTGGTACCAGCCACAAAATTAGAGTTGTCGTACTTGGTAGCCAGCGTTGCGACAATAGCGGCGGTAGAAGTGATCACACCGTTCAGGCCGGAACCGTCGCCATTAGGCGCCAATACATTGGTACCGGGGACCAGGCTCAGATTGGTGCGCATCGTAGCGTAATCCGCTGAGCCGAGAAAAGACTGCATGTTGGCCGAAGGCGCTATGCCGGAGTAAGTCGCCAGATTGGCGCTATAAGCCTGCACACTGGTGCCTGGCACAAGGCCCAGCATTATCCGAGCGCCGATATAATCCGTGGTGCCGAGCGACGAGCCGGCGGTCCAGTAAGCGATCTGGCCGGTAGTGCCGCTGCCTGTCACTGTACCACCGGCGCCGGTATTATCGGTGCCGCAGGCCCACACTCCCCCGGAAGCCTTAAGCACGTCACCAGCGGCACAGGTGGAAAATGTATATAACGCAGTAGGAGAGACCGAAGAAGCGATGACATTGGGGCCCAGTAGTCCGGCTGCAACCTGGCCGGCCGCCAAATTACCGGTTATATTTGCGGCGTTGCCGGTTATGGACAGCGGGTAGGTGCCGGTAGCGCTCGAATGGATTATACCGGTGAGATTGGAGCCGTCGCCGGTGGGCGAGAGCTTCCCGCTGATCTGGGTCTGCACGTCGCTGGTAACATTGGCCAGGTAGGCGAAGACGGTATTGCTTACCGTGCCGCCGCCGATCTTGGCGGCGTCGATGCCGGTACCGAGATTCACGTTGAGAACGCCGCCGGAGGCGATATGGGTGGAAACGATGGGGAGAATTATGGAGCTGCCGCCTACGCTGACGCCGGTCAGGGCGGAGCCGTCGCCTACGAACTTGGCCGCGATGACGTTGCCGGAGGCGTTGATATTGCCGGTCACGTTGACGCCGGTGGAGATGTCCACGGTCTGGCCGGCCGAGCCGACGCTGGCGGCGCTGGCGGCATAGATGGCGTACGGGACGGAGAGCAGCTGGACGCGCGGGGACATTTCCGCGTCGGAGCCTATGGTCACGCCGAGGTACCTGGTGTCGGAGGCGAACACCGAGGGAGGCAGGGCGGTCACGGAGCCGAGCTTGGCGCTGAAGATGCCGTTATCGACGGAAACGCTGGGCTGGACCTCGGTCCAGACCGCGCTGCCGCCGCTGGAGACGCCGTAGATATTGAACGTGATCGAGTACGATCCGCTCAGCGGGTTGCCGCTGGCGTCCACGAGCCTCCCCTGGTAGTTGATGTAGGACGGGGCAGCAGCCGCCAGGACCGGCAGCAGGAGCAGACCCGTAAGTATCCCAAGCATCGCTTTCAGCGTTTTCATAATGCCTCCGGAAAAATACCGAAACAGGAAAATTCTATAGACAATATCCCCTAACGTTAAGTATAGCAACGATCTTGCCAAATGCTATGCGGCAGCGAGAATCCGAAACCGTTCCCGGATAGCTCCCGCTATTTTCACTGAAAGTTTGACCAGATGCTGTATCGCGGCAGGGCTTCTTCATAGCCGTTTGCGCTTTTAGCATGCCTAAATTATAGGAGATATACAATAAGGGAAATAAGTCCGAAAAGTAAAATTCTTGTTAAACGCGTGTGTAGAACATATTCCACACTGTAGAATATATTCTACATAATAATTGTGGAAAAAAATCTACAACTACTCTATCGAGTATTCTTTAAGCTTAGTGTACAGGGCTTTGCGGTCTATGGAAAGGAGCTTGGCAGCCTGCAGCTTATTCCCGCCTGTTTCGGCCAGGGCGGCCGCAATAAGACGGCGCTCCGTTGAAGCGCGGGCCAGGCGGAGATTTTCCTTAAGATCGAAATTGGCCGGCATGGCCGCCCCCCCGGCCGGAACGGAAGACGCGGCGCCGCCCATACCCAGATGCTCCGGAAGTATCCTGCCGTCACTGAGCAGCGCGGCGCGGATGATGACGTTCTTAAGCTCGCGGACATTCCCCGGCCAGGAATAGGCGGAAAGCGCCTCCATGGCGGAATCGGAAATGGATTCTATTTTTTTATTGACCAGTTTTTCCGCCTCCCTCAAAAAATAGGCCGCCAGGGTAGGGATGTCTTCCTTGCGCTCGGCGAGCGAAGGCACGCGCAAAGTGAACTGGTTGAGCCGGTGGTACAGGTCTTCCCTGAAAGAGCCTTCCCTGATGCAGGAGGGAAGGTCCCGGTTCGCTGCCGCTATCACCCGCGTATCCACGGGAATATCCTTTTTGCCCCCCAGATGGCGTATACGCCTTTCTTCCAGCACGCGGAGCAGCTTCGCCTGCGTACCGGGGGAGAGGTTGGCGATCTCGTCGAGGAAAAGGGTCCCGCCGAAGGCGGCCTCGAAAAGGCCGGGCTTGCGCCGGTCGGCCCCGGTAAAGGCGCCGCGCTCATAACCGAACAGCTCGCTTTCCACCAGGTTCTCCGGCAAAGCGCCGCAGTCGAGCGCGACGAAAGGGCTGTCCCCGCGCGAGCTCAGCCTGTGTATCTCGCGCGCCCAGACCTCCTTGCCCGAGCCGGACGGGCCGGAAAGTATTACGGTAAGATCGGTGGAAGCGACCTGGCGCGCCAGGGCCGCGGTGTTCTTGATCTCCCGGCTCGAGCCGGTCACGGGCTCGGAGCCGTACGCTCTTTTCACGTGGCTGCGCAGCGCGTCGAACTCGCGCTTCAGGCGACGTTCCTTCACCGCCTTCTCCATTATCAGCAGCAGCTCCTCGTTGCCGAACGGTTTTATCAGGTAGTCGAGGGCGCCGAGCTTCATCGCCTTCACGGCGCTCTGCACGTCGGCGTGGCCGGTGAGGATCACGACCGGCAGGCCGGGATCGTCGCTCTTCAGCTTCTCCAGGATGACCAGGCCGTCGGAATCCCCCAGCACCAGGTCCAGCACCACCGCGTCGAAAGTCAGCGTTTCGGCGAGAGACAGCGCCTCGGTCCCGGAAGCCGCGGCGGCGCAGTTATGCCTGCCGCTCTCCAGCGCGGCCTTCAGTACGTAACGCGTGTCCGCGTCGTCCTCGGCGATAAGTATGTTTCCCATCGGAAAGGGCCTAGACGGTCTTCTTGAAGCGCAGGCTGACCAGCGCTCCTCCGTCGGGAGAGGAGGAGACCAGGATGCGGCCGCCGTGCTCGTCCATTATCTGGCGGGCGAGGTAAAGCCCGAGGCCGGTGCCGGTCTCCTTGGTGGTGAAGAACGGGCGGAAGAGGTTCTCCAGCATGCCCGGTTCCAGGCCGGGCCCGTTGTCGGAGACGTTCAGAAACACTTCCTTGTCGTCCTCCAGCCAGCCGGTGGAGACTTCCGCCACTCCCTTATCCGAGCCGCTGAGCGCCTGGACCGCGTTGTTCAGCACGTTGTAGATGACGCTGTGCATGTAATGAGGATCGAGGAACACCTTCGGGGTCTTGCGGAACTTCTTCTCCAGCTTGACCTTGGAGGCCTTCGCGGCGCTGTCTATCAGCTCCAGCGCGGACTCGGCGGCGGTCTCTACGGAATACGGCTCGAGGCGGCAGGCCCCGCTGCGCGAGAAATCCAGCAGCGTCTTCACTATCTTGGAGGCGCGCCTGGCGTTGCGCTCTATAAGCTCGGCGCCGTTGCGCACCGCCTCCGGCTGGCCCTCCTGCGCCCGGAGCAGCTCCGAAGTGGAAAGTATAACGTGCAGCGGGTTCTTGATGTCATGCGCGAACATAGAGGTGAGCTGGCCCATCGAGGTGAGCCGGTTCAGCTTGCGCACCGCGTTGCGGAAAACATGCGGGTCCTTCAGCGCGGACCATTCGTCCGGAGAGACCTGCGACAGATAAAGACAGAAGCCGGTAAGCTCCCCCGGCTCGCTTTTCAGGGCCTGCACGGTCAGGTAGAGGCGCACGATGCTCTTCGACGAGGTCAGCATGTAGAACCGGTAATTCCGTACCGTACCGCTCTTGACCGCCTTCTCGGTCAGCTCTTCGAACTCCCGGAGGTCCTTCTCCAGCACCAGTTCGGAGACCGGCTTGCCGGCCACCGGCTGGCCGCTCCAGCCCAGCAGCTTCATCGCGCCCGAGTTGATCAGCGCCACGTTGAGCGACCTATCGAGCACGAGCATCGGGTCCTGGGACCTGAGGAATACCGCCTCGAAAAGGCTGCGCTGCAGCGCCTGCAACTGGTTCTCTTTTGTTTCGCTCATCCGCCGGTCTTCTTCCTGTAGAAATTAACGCTGCGCCTGGGAACGCGGATGCCGCTGCGCCTGAGCGCGCCGGCTATCTCGCTGTCGGTCATAGTTGCAGAGCCGTCCCCTAAGATGCTTTTTATTTTATCAATTATATAGGCGCTTTTTGCAAGGAACAGGTCCGTAAGGCGCACCTCCTCCCCCTCGGGCGTCATCAGGGTACGGGCGGAGATAAGCCTGCATACCGTGGAAGGGTTCAGGCCGGTCCTGGCCGCTATCTCCCGCTGAGTAAGCGGGAGCAGCCCGGTCCTGCCGAGCAGGAAGCCGGCCTGCGCCTCGAGCAGAGCGGTGACGACGCGGTGAAGACCGGCCCGCCGCCAGGACAGGCGCTGGGCCTTGGACAGCAGCGCCGAAGCCCGGGCCGTTTCCGCACGGTCCAGAGCTCCGGACTTCAACAACCTGGCCAGCGCTCTGCGGTCTATGCAGTACGCGCCTCTGGCGTAGAACGGGTGGGTATAGGAGACGGAAAGCCGCCCCCCCTCGGCGGCGACCACCGCGGAGCAGCGCAGATAGAGCGACGGCAGGGCCTCCGGCCGCACCCGCTCATGGGCCAGAATGAAAGCGTCCGTGAAAGCCTTCAGAGAAGAGAACTCCGCCTCGGTCAGCCCGCAGGCCCGTGCCGCGGAAGACGAACCGGGTAGCCCGCCCAGGAAATATTTCTCGAAATTGACCCGCCCCACGCGGCGGGCCAGCTCCAGCATGGCCGGCCTGTCGGCCAGCCATTCCCCTGCCCCGGCCAGCCCCGCGGCCGCGGCCAGAGCGTCGTCCCCGCAGGCGGCGGCGAACGCGTACGAGGCCCCCGGAAGCCGCCGGCGCAGGACCGGCGCGCTGCCGTCCGGGGCCGCTTCGGAGAGCCGGGCGAACAGCGGGTCCGCCAGCAGCTCGGCCTCCTGTCGCAGCAGGTCTCTCTCCGTCGAGGAAAGCGCCGAGAAGAGCCGCAGGTCCTGCCGCGGCAGCTGTCCCGGGGAAAGCTCCAGCGACGTCTTTTTTTTCTTCTCCATAATGAGCCCGGCCGCCCCCCGGAATTATAACAATTTTGTCCCGGCCGGGCCGTTCGAAAGGGCCTTCGTCGGCAGATTTGACAACCGTTCCTGGCTATTGTTACATTAGCAGTATTCCATAAGCTTTTTGGTGTTGGGTTAAGGACGTAAGCGTTCGGCTCGTAAGCGCCGGGGGTGGCCTGAGCCGGGCGGCAGTCAGACCGAATTTACCGAGAAGTCCTGGGAAATACCAACCGAGGACAACGCATGAAGACGATGACACTGGGCAAGAAAGAGATACACGTTAACGAGAACCAGGCTAAGGTTATAAAGGACAAGTACCTGCGCGAGGACAAGAGCGCCGAGGAACTTTTCGAGCGCGTAGCCCACAACATTTCGCTTTCCGAGCTGATCTTCCATCCCGACGCCGAGAAATGGGGCGTCTTCGAGGGGGTCGCCGTCCGCACGGTGCCGGCCGCCACCGACGGCACCCAGTCCCGCACCCTTCTTTTCCACGAGGGTCTCGCCGAATCCTCGGAGCGCGAGGCCAACTTCATGAAGTTCGTGGCCAACCTCGAGAAGGCCTACAAGGACGTGCCGGAGGCCCGCGAGGCGGCCGACCGCTGGAAGCTGGACTTCTACAACCTGATGGCCGGCTTCGACTTCCTGCCCAATTCCCCCACGCTGATGAACGCCGGGCGCGACCTGCAGCAGCTCTCGGCCTGCTACGTGCTGCCCGTTCCGGACTCGATGGAGGGCATAGCCAAGGCGCTGACCGCGCAGAGCCTGATCCAGAAGTCGGGCGGCGGCACCGGCTTCTCGTTCTGCCGCGTGCGCCCGAAGGGCGACGTGGTCAAGAAGACCAACGGCGTGGCCTCCGGCGCGATCTCGTTCATGAAGCTCTTCGACAAGCTGACCGACGTTGTCAAGCAGGGCGGCACGCGCCGCGGCGCGAACATGGGCATCATCCCGTACAACCACCCGGAGATCAAGGACTTCATCACGATAAAGTCCCAGCAGGGCGTGCTGGAGAACTTCAACATCTCGATAGCCCTCGACGACAAGTTCATGAAGGCCGTGGAGACCAACGCCAATTACGACCTGGT
>JAKAMO010000019.1:0-29109 GCA_021812825.1 bacterium
TGGCGGGAATATAGCTTCAGCTGGCGCGTCAGCTGCGTGCCGCGCTCCACCGCGGCCGCTATCTCGCGGAGATCCTCCGCGGTCCGGGAGGAGGCGGGAAGGGCGCGGCCGGCCACGTCGCAATAGCCGCGTATGGCCATCAGGATGTTGTTGAAATCGTGGGCGATGCCGGCGGCGAAGCGGTTCAGCGCCTCCAGCTTCTGCATCTGGCGCAGGGAACCTTCCAGCTTTTTCGCCTCTATGATCCTGGCTATGATGGCGCAGATCGAAGAGATGAAAAGCTCCTCGGCGGCGTCGTGCGGGCGGCCGGGGGCCAGGTACAGGTTCAGGACCCCGAGCTGGGCGTTCGCGGACATTATCGGGAAACAATAGTGCCCGCCCGGGCCGGCGTGATAGCGGCCGTCCGCGTGTTCCGCGTGGACAGGCCGGGAGGCTTCAAGGCCGGCGCCGCAGAGGCAGCGCCCGGGCGGCATGACGTCACAGGCGCGCCGCTGCGCCTCCGAAAAGCCGATCTCCGCCTTGAGGCGGAGGCTCCCGTTCTCGTACAGGAAGATCGCGCCTTTGCGCTGAAGCGAGATCGGGGCGGTGTCCAGCAGTTCCCGCAGCACCTCGGCCAGGAAGGCGTCACGGGAAAGGGAGTTCACGGAGGCGTTCCAGAGCCGGTCGACGATGTCGTACAACTTGGCGTTCAGGAACTCCTGTCTCTCGAGCCGGCGGCGCTCTTTGCGCATGAGGAGATAGAGCGGCCCCAGCGCTATGGCCATCATGGCCAGCGGGTCGGTCACTGCCGCCACCGGACCGGAAAGCTCCAGCCGCGAAAGCAGCGCCATTACCAGCAGTTCGGAGCCGGCGAGTATCAGGGTGACTTTGGCGAAGATCTCGGTCATTTTCCCGGGCCGGGGTGCTTGTCCTTGAACCATTTCTCGTGGCCGTAGAGCTTCTCCATGCAGTCCTCGCAGAGGCCGTGCGTGAAGCGGGCCTGCGAATGCCCCTCCAGGTAGGTCTCCACCTTCTGCCAGAAGCCCTTGTCGTCGCGGATCTTCTTGCACTGCGCGCAGATGGGGATCAACCCCTGCAGCGTGCGGACCTCCTTGAGCGACTCTTCCAGCTTGATATTGGCCTGTATCAGCTCGAGGTGGTCGGTGATGATCTCCGAGAACTCTTTCAGCACCCTCTGGATGGGGCCGGAGAAGTCGTTCGGCTTCTTGTCGAACAGGCAGATGCTGCCGAAGATCTCCTGGTCGGGCCGGAAGATGGGGGCGCCGGCGTAGGCGATGTAGCCGGCCTTGGCCCCCTCGCTGTCCTTCCAGAAGGCGCTCTTCGTGGCGTCCGGAACGGTGAGCGGTTCTCTGGAGTTCACCACCGCGCTGCAGTAGGTCTTCAGGCCGAGGTTGATACGGGGGTCCGGGGCGCCCTGCGCCTCGCCTCCGCGCTCTCCGCCGATCACGCGCATGGAGTCCTCTTCGTCGAGGATGTTTATGGTGGCCGCCGGGACCCGGGCCAGCTCGGCCAGCAGGTCCGCTATGGCGCGCCACTTGGCCACGGCTATCGGGGGCAGCTTAAGGGGTTTCTTCTTGTCCATGGGGCCTCTCTAGGGTGCGGGGAGCTTGGAGATCGAGATCCAGTAGGCCTCGAAGTTCCGGGCCAGCTGCAGGAACTCCTCCAGCGAGGCCGGCTTGGTCAGGTAGGAGGCGGCGCCGCCGTCGTAGCTGCGCGCGATGTCCTCGGCGCGCGAGGAGGTGGTCAGCATCACCACGGGGATGGCCCTGAGGGCCTGGTCCGACTTCAGGCGTCTGAGCAGGGCGATGCCGTCCATCAGCGGGAGCGTGATGTCCAGCAGTATCATCGCCGGGCGCAGAGGCTTCTTGCCGGCGCGGGAACCGCCGCCGGTCAGCATGTCCAGCGCCTCGTGGCCGTCGCGGGCCACCTCGACGTTGGTGAAGAACTTGAACTCCGAGAAGGCGCGTTTGGCTATCAGTATGTCGTCCTCGTTGTCCTCCACCAGCAGGATGGTGAACTGTTCGGATTCCTTCGTCATGTACTCTCCTATGGCTTGCGGCGCAGGTCCTCCGGCAGGAGGAAGAAGAACGTGCTCCCCTCCCCCTCCGCGGACTCCACCCAGATCTTTCCGTTGTGCTCCTCTATGACCTTCCTTACTATGGCCAGCCCGGCGCCCGTGCCGCCGCCGTACTCGCCGCGGCCGTGCAGCCGCTTGAACATCGTGAATATCTCCTCGAGGTACTGGGCGGGGATCCCGATGCCGTTGTCCTTTACGGCGAACTTCCAGTAGTACTCGCCGAACTTCTCGGCGGAGACCCTCACCTTGGGTACGGGGCGGTCGTTGTACTTTATAGCGTTGGTGATCAGGTTGTGGAAGACCTGGCGCAGCTTGACCGGGTCGCAGTAGATCTCCGGCAGCGAGTCCGAGACCTCCGCCGCGGCCTTGTGCTCTTCTATGGTAGCCGCCAGTTCGGAGACCGCCTGCGCGGCCAGCTGGCGCGTGGAGGCCGTCTCGTAGGGGTTGCGGATGCGGGAGATGCGGGAATAGCTGAGCAGGTCGTCGATAAGAGTGCGCATGCGGCCGGCGGCCCGGGCGATGCGGCCCAGGTAGTCGGCGGCCTGCGGGTCCAGCGGGGCGGAGTGGTCGGACAGCAGCATGCCGGAGAACATCTCTATGCCGCGCAGCGGCTCCTTAAGGTCGTGCGAAACGGTGTGCGCGAAGGCGTCAAGCTCGCTGTTGACGGCGGCCAGGTCCTTAAGGTACTGCGACATGCGCGCCTCCGCTTCCCGGTGGCGTGAGGTGTCCTTCAGCAGGGAAACGACCTGGCGGTGCCCCTCGGTGCCGATGAAGACCGCCGAGAGCATGGCGGGCAGGCGGCGGCCGTCCTTGGTCTTGACCCAGAGGTCGAGCTCGTTTATGCGCCCGCTCCAGGAGAGCAGCGCGAAGGGCTCGCCGGCCCCGTCGGTGTGCTGCTCCAGGATGTCCTTGAGGTTTATCTTCTCCGGTCCGGCGAAGTCGTAGCCGGAGAATTCGGCGGCGGCCCGGTTGTGCTTGATGATCCACCCTTCCTCGTCGGTTATCAGCAGCGGGTCCGGCAGGCTTTCCAGCACCGAGTCCAGGTAGTTGCGCGAGACCGTGGTGTCGGCCAGGTCGCGGCAGAGTTTGTTGAAGCTCTGTGCCGCCTCGCCCAGCTCGTCCCCCGATACCACCGGGACCGTGACGCCGAAATGGCCGCCGCGCACCTTCTGTATGCCGCCGGCCAGCAGGTTCACCTGGCGCAGTATGAAATGGGCGGAGAGGGCCCCCAGCATAACCGCTATCACCGCCGCCGCCAGGCCTATGACGAGCAGATGGTACTGTATCTGCCCCTCGGCCTTCCTGGCGGGGGCCAGCGGCAGTCCTGCCCGCAGGAAGCCGGGCGCCGGCGTGGTGCCTTCCAGCCCCACGAACATCAGGTCCTCGCCGGAAGCGCTCTTGGGCTGCACCGGGATGACGGCGTCCAGGATCTCCTCGCCGTTGAAGACGGTGCGGTCCCACGCCATGGCGCGGGAGTCCCTGGCCCGGTGGAAGAGCGCGTCGTCCAGCTTGGTGCCGGTGACGGCCACGTTGGTGTGGGCCAGCACGGTGCCGTCAGGGGCCAGCAGGCCGCAGTAAAGCGCGCCGGTCCTCTTTACATAGGCCTGCAGCGCGCGCAGCCCCTTCATCTCGCTGCCGGAGACCAGCGCGATCCTGAAATCCTCCGACATGTGCCCGGCGACGCCGTCGGCGGCGTCGCCTATCTGGCCGCTCATCGCGGTGGCGACGGCTTTCCGGGAGAAATGGATGTTGGCCCAGAAGGCTATGCTTATCAGGGCCAGCAGCAGCAGGATGATCTTGGCGTAGAGCTTCATGGGAAGAGGTAGGCCGCCTGGCCGAGTATCTCCCGGGAGAGGGTTATCCCGCAGCTCTTCGCCGCGGAGGCGTTGAGCGTCATCTCCACCTCTTGCGGGTAGACTATATCGGGAACCTGCTCGCCGGCCCTGAGGGACATGAGCGCCTGGGCGGCGGCCGCCCCGGCCTGCTTGAAGCTGACGCCGATGGCGGCCACGGCGCCTTCCTGCGCCAGGCCCCTGGTGGTGGCGTACATCGGGACCGAGTTACCCCAGGAGAACTGGCGGAAGATCTGCAGCGTGTCCGGGGTCACCAGCAGCGGGTCCGGAGGCAGGAAGAAAGCGTCCATGCCGGGGAGGGCCTTGCGGAGCAGCGACGGGAGCTGTGAGATGCGCTGGACCTGTATCAGCGTCACCTCTATGCCGGAGGCACGCGCGACCGCGCTCAGGTCGTTCATGTGGGGAGTGTAGCCTTCGCTTACCCACAGGACGGTGAGCCGGTGCAGCGAGGGCTGTATGGCCTTCAGCCTGGTCAGGAACTGGGCCGAGGCCGGGCGCATGCTGATCTTCACGGTGCTGGCGGTCCTTGCGCCGGTGTCCAGGAAGTAGCCGGGCGCCAGGCAGTATACAAGGTCCACGTCGGACGGATATTTCTGGGCGGCCGCGCGGGCGCCGAAAGCGACTATCTGCCTGGCGCCGCGCGGGATGGCGGGGCGCTGGTCCGAGACGTCCAGGTGCGGCACTTCCGCGCCGAAACCGGCCTGGAAGGCGGAGAAAGCCTCCATGTACGCGCCACCGTGATGGGAAAGGACGGCTACGACCTCACCTTCCCCGGGGGCCGCGTGGGCCGCCGGGGTGCCGGCGAGCAGGAGCAGTATGGGTATAGCCTTCTTCATCGTCAGAAACGGTAATCGAAAGTGTATTCCAGCCGCCTGCCGGTGTAGAGCGGCAGGGTCTCCACCACGCGCAGGCGCACGTACTCGGGTACCTGCACCTCGCGGTCGGTAACGTCCCTCACGGAGATGGTATGCCTCACCGGGCCTTTATGATAGCCTGCGCTCAGGTCGGCCCAGAACTGCGAGCCCAGCGCGGTCCGCAGCGAGCGGCTCCTGCCGAGGAGGTTGAAATTGCCGGCCGCGAAGAAGCTGCCGAACTCGTGCGATATGCCGCCCGAGGCCGTATAGTCCGGCGAGTACTTGAAGTTCCACGAAGCGGAGGCGGGCAGGGAGCCGGAAGCGGGTATAGGATGTTCGTCGCCGCGGGTGCCGCGCAGGCGCGACAGCGTCAGGAAAGCGCTGGTGGCCGGAACGGCGTAGCGGGCGGTGAGCTCGAGGCCGTCGGCCGCGAAGCCGGGCGCGTTCTGGTAATGGTTGGCGTTGGGATAGCTGACGCCGTCGCGGGTGAAATCCCCGCGGTTGCGGTAGATGGTGTCTATGTAATGGGCGTGATAGGCAGTGAGATGGAAGAACAGCGGGCCGAACGCCGTCAGGTATGAAAGCTCCGTCGTCTCGGTGCGTTCGGGCCTCAGGTCCGGGTTGCCTACTACCGTTACGGTCGAGGTGAGGAAATACTGCTCGAAGGGAGTGGGCGAGCGGAAAGACTGGCTGAACATGGCCTTCAGGCTGTCGCGGTCGCCGAAGCGGCGTATCACGGAGGCGCGCGACGAGAGATTGTCGCCGGCCTTGCTGTCCTTCGTGTAGCGGCTGCCGGCCAGGAACTTCCAGTCCCCCGCCTCACGCCCGAGCTGGGCGTAGAGGGACGATTCGCGGGAGCCGCGGGCGTTCATGCTGTTGTCGTCCCGGGGGGTGCCGGTGTTGCTGTCGTAATTGAGGTAGCGCTGCGCGGAGCGGTACTCGTACGTGGCGCCGCTCTCCAGATAGAAGCCGCCGCCGAGAGGGGCCACGGCGCTCAGTGTATTGCTCAGCCTGGCCCCCACTATGTCTGAGCGTAGCTTGTTGGAGGAGTCCCTCGGGATGTTGCGCCGCTGCCAGTCGTAGGCGGCGGAATATTTAAGGTCACCCCAGCCCGGAGCGAAGGTATACGAATAGGAGGCCACGGCTCCCTCCTTGGCCTCGTTGAACAGCTCTCCGCTGGCCAGGGAGATGGCGTTGCCGAGAAAATTCTGGTCGCTGCGGAAGGCGTTGACCAGCAGGGAGTTGCCGCCGGCGGCGGCGGAGAAATTTAACGTCCTCGCGTTGAGATACTCCCGCACGGAGTGCTGGAGGCCGGTCTCGTCCCTGAAGGCTATGGAGGGCTGAACGGCGTCACGCGAATTGGCGGAGAACATGTAGGAAGCGTCCTTCCCCTTCCAGGCATACGATCCGCCGGCGCGCGAGACGCCGAGCGCCCCTCCGTATACGCCGGCGCCGGAGCCCAGGCCGCCCCCGACCTGCCCGATAGAGCCTTCGGTCCTGGCCTTGCGCAGCACTATATTGACCGCTCCGGTCAGCGCGTTCGAGCCGTACAGGACCGAGGCGGGCCCCAGCAGCACCTCGATGCGCTCTACGGAGTCTATATCCACCCGGTCCAGGTCCCCTTCGCCGGTCACCGCGTTCCACATCGGGACATTGTCCACCATTACCAGGACCTTGTTGGCGTAATGCTCCTGCAGCGCCCCGCGCGCCGTGGGAACGTTATGGATGGTATAGGTGCGGGTCACGGTCATGCCGGGCACGGTGCGCAGTGCTTCGGAGACGGAGCCGAAATTATAGTGCTCGATGGCGTTGCGGTCGATCACGGTCACGTTGGAAACGCTGTCGAAGACGTTCTCCGGTATAGGGGAGGCTACCGTAAGGTTGCGGGCCTCTTCCCCCATGAAATCCCAGAATTCCCCCGTTCCCTCTTCCGCGAAGGCGAAGCAGGTTCCCAGGACCAGCAGGGCGCCGGTCAAGGTCAGGATGGATGGACGTGGTCTTCGCATGAGCGGCTCTATTGTAGCCAATTATCGGGGTGCGGGTGGAGCGGCTAGAACCCGTACTCCCCCTTCAGGAAAAGTTCGCGGGACGGCGCGGGCAGCGGCGCGTGGCCGCCGTCGTAAGGCTGCAGGTGACGATAGCCGGAATTGAACAGGTCGCGCACTCCGAGGCTGAGCGACAGCCCGTTAGCCGCGAGGTTCCTGGCGTGAAGGTTGAGGTTGGCGATGGTGCGCTCGCCGAAAACGCGCAGGGACCCGTCCCCGCCGTACCCGTAGCGTTTTGAGACGTAGAAGGCCGAAGGGTTCAGGCTCAGACCGTTCCCGAGGGGCAGCGACGAGTCCAAGGTCAGCTTATGCCGGGGAAAGGCGAGCATGTAGGACTGGCGCCCCGCCACCGAGTATAGGGCGACGCGGTTCGCGCAGCTCTCCTGGTAGGAATAGCCGAGGTCGGCCATTACGGCCTTCTCCTTGTATTTCAGCGACAGGCCTCCGCCCGCGGTGCCGGTCCGGGAGAAGTTGCCGTAGGCCTCCTTGCCCGCCAAGTAGGTGAAGACTATGGGGTGCTTTATGACCGTGTTGAAGACGTTGGCGGACAGGTAGAGGGTGTCGGATGCCTTGTAGCCGGCTTCGAGCTCCTGCGTGTGGGTGCGCTCGGGCTCTATGGCCGGGTTGAGGCGGATGTTCTCGATGGAAGGAGCCCTGAAGGCCATGCTGTACATGGCCTTGAAGTTGAGATCGCCGGTCAGGCCGGTAACGGCGATCCGCGGCACCAGCGAGGCGCCGTAATGCGAGTGCTTCTCGTAGCGGACGCCGCCAGTAACTATGCCCAGCGGCCAGTTCAGCGTGGTCTGACCGAAGATGGCCACGTTGTCGTAGGCCCTGCCGTTGCCGCGCGCGTACCTGGAGTCCGGGTCCGTGGCGGAGTCGACGGAGACCGCTTCGTGGAGGAACTCCCCCCCTCCGGACGCTTCCGCCCCGGACGACAGCGCGTACCGCGCGCTGAGCCCGGCAGAGAGCGAGCGAACGTGCTTGTCGTACGTGAAGTACTCGTCCTTCTCCATCCAGGAACCTCGGTCGGAGTAGCTCAGGTAAGGATGGAGGCTGAGCTCCGGGGTCGGTTGAAGGTCGTGACGGAGTTCCGAAAAGAAGCCCGGGAACTCCACCTTGGAGGAACCGGTGGTCAGCACATCGCCGAAATGGTCGCGGTCCCGCAGCTGGTAGCGGTCGGCTATCAGGCGCAGCGAGGTGCCGCCGCGGCGGCCGTAGAGGTTCACCCCGCGCGGGCGCAGGTCGGAGGTGCGGTTCATGTTGTAGGAAACCCCGGAGAAGTCCGTATAGCGCCTGTCGCTGCGCTGGCCTTCTCCCCAGAAGGCCTGGGCCGAGTATTCCGCAGCGTCGTCGGCCTTCCCCCAGGCGAAGCCGGCGTATGTCCTTGACCGGGCGGCTGCTCCCTGCCCGTAGGCGGCGTAGGCCCTGCCGCGGTTCAGCCCTGCCGGCGGCCGGGTCCTGATGTTTATGACCGCCAGCTCGGCGTTGCCACCGTAGAGCACGGAGCCCGGCCCCTTGATGATCTCCAACTCCTCCACCTGGTCTATGGGGAAGCGGTCGAACTGGATGGTGGAGTAGAGCGGCTCGTTATAGGGCTGGCCGTCCCAGAGCAGCAGGACTTTGCCCTCGTTGCCCCAGTTGCCGCGCACCCCGAGGCCCAGGTTGCCCTGTACGTCCATACCGAAAGAGAGCTCGGGTACCTGTTCCAGGACGTCTATCAGGTCGCGCGCCCCGGAAGCCTGTATCTGCTCCCGGGTTATCACGGTGACCAGCCCCGGGGTCTCGCGCAGTTTCATGGCGCTGCGCGAGGCGAGCGAGGTCCTTATGTCCAGCAGCTCCTGGAGGCTGGCGCGCTCCAGGTCGAAGAACTCATCCTCCGGGTTGAACTCGGGACCGGCGGCCGCGGGCGATGCCGCCCGTGCGATGATAACGGACAGGGATAATAATATAACGGATATTTTCATTAAATAATCAGCGCGCCCCCCTGGCGGCAAACCCGGCACGGACCGGGGGTCCCAGCGGGCTCGGATAAATTCTATTAAAGGGCCCGCGAAAAGGCAAGGCAAATATCCGGGCCGGGTGCGCCGCGGGGTTATTTTGTAGAATAGGCCTATGGCGTACGATGTCGTGATAGTGGGCGCAGGCGTTACCGGCGCCGCTGTCGCCAGGGAGCTCTCCCGCTACCGGCTGAAGGTGCTCCTCCTCGAGAAGGAGGCCGAGCCGGCATTCGGCGTCTCCAAATCGAACAGCGGCATCGTCCACGCCGGGACGCAGAACCCGCCGACCTCGCTGAAAGGCTGGCTGTGCGTGGAGGGCAACCGCCTGCTGCGCGAGGAACTGGCTCCCGACCTGGGCCTCAGCTTCATGCAGTGCGGCCAGCTGGTAGTCATTTTCGACGAGGCCGATCTGCCGCGCCTGGAGGAGATACGCCGCGACGGCGAGGCCATGGGCGTGAAGGGAATGAGTCTGGTTGACCGGGCCTGGCTGGACGCGAACGAGCCGAACCTCGGGCCAGACGTCAAGGCCGCCCTGCTGGTGCCGTCGGCCGGCATCATCAGCCCTTACCGCTTCGTCTACGCGCTGGTGGAGAACGCCGTCAGGAACGGCGTGGAGCTGCGGACCTCCTCCCGCGTCTCCGGCATCACGCGCATAGAGAAGGGCGGCTTCTACGTGGAGGCCGGCGGCGAGGTGCTGGAGACCCGCTTCCTCGTGAACGCGGCCGGCCTGTACGCGGACGAGGTTTCCGCGATGGCCGGGGCCCCCACTTTCAAGATAACCCCCAGGAAGGGCGAGGAGTACCTGCTGGACAAGAAGCTCGAGCACATGACCGGCCGCATCATCTTCCCCCTTCCGTCCGGGGACACCAAGGGCATACTGGTCATCAAGACCTCGGACGGCAACCCGATGATAGGCCCGACGGCGCACGAGACCGCCGACAAGGGCGACCTCACCACTACCGACGAGGGCCTGGCCGAGGTGCTGGCCGGCGCGCGCCGCCTGATCCCGTCCGTCTCGAAGGACGACATCATAGCGTATTTCGCCGGCCTCCGGCCCGCCAGCGGCAAGGACTTCATCATCCGCCACGAAGACTCCGCCCCGGGGCTAGTGAACGTGGCGGGCATACAGTCTCCCGGACTCACTGCTGCGCCGGCCATAGCCGTGATGGCGGCCGACATCCTTAAGCGGCACGGGCTGGCTCTGGAGCCGAAGGAGCAGTTCCACCGCCTCCGGCCGAAGCCGGTGCACCTGTTCCAGGTGCCGCTCGAAGAGACCCGCCACCTGATAGAGAAGAACCAGGCCTACGGCGACATAGTCTGCCGCTGCGAACTGGTAAGCGCGCAGGAGATACGCGACGCGGTGAAGCGCGGGGCGCGGACCATGGACGGCATCAAGTTCCGCACCCGCGCGCAGGCAGGCCGCTGCCACGGAGGTTTCTGCACCACGCGCATCATGAAGATCATGGAAGAGGAACTGGGCCTGCCCGCCACGGCCATCACCAAGCGCGGTCCCGGCTCCGAGCTCATAAAGGACGAAAGGAAATGACGCTGATATACCTGAGAAACCATACCCCCAAGGCGAAGAAGTTCATCAAGAAGAAGCTGCGCGGCGACGAGCCGTCCTCTATCTACGACATAGAGGCCGGGGACTGTTGCCTGGCCCCTGCCCACGACGGCAGTTCGGACCGCCTGGTCACCTTCGTGAACGACGTCACGCCGGAGATGGTGGACTTCATCTGGAAGAGCGCCGGCTGGGCCAACCTGAGCCAGAACTAGGACCTATCTTGAAGAACAGGGAACTGGTCATCGTCGGAGGCGGCCCCGCCGGTATGGCGGCGGCCCTCGCCGCGCGCGCCGCGGGCGTCAAGGACGTGCTGCTGCTCGAGCGCGACCAGCACCTGGGCGGCATATTGAACCAGTGCATACATCCCGGCTTCGGCCTGCATCATTTCAAGGAGGAGCTGACGGGGCCGCAGTACGCCGACCGTTTCGTGCGCCAGGTGCGAGAGGACCACGGCATAGAGGTGAGCCTCCGCTCCTTTGTGGTCAGGCTGACCCGGGACCGCGAGCTTTCCTACCTCCGTCCCGGCGCGCTGGAGGAAGTTAAGGCCGGCGCGGTCATACTCGCCACCGGCTGCCGCGAGCGCACCCGCGAGATGATCCCGATACCCGGCTCGCGGCCCGCGGGCATCTACCCTGCCGGGCTGGCCCAGAAGATGATCAACATGGAGGGCTGGATACCGGGCACCGAGGCCGTCATCGTGGGCTCCGGGGACATAGGACTGATAATGGCCCGCCGCATGGCCCTGGAAGGGGTGAAGGTGAAGGGCGTGATAGAGATACAGGCGGCCAGCCGCGGCCTGGTACGCAACGTGGTACAGTGCCTCGAGGATTTTTCCATCCCCCTCTATCTCCGACACCGGATCTCGGCCATACACGGGCGCGACCGCGTGGAGAAGGTCTCGATAGTGCGGGTTGACGACGGTATGAAGGACATCCCGGGCTCCGGCTTCGAGATGGACTGCGATACCGTGCTGGTGTCCGTCGGCCTGATCCCGGAGAACGAGCTGCTGGAGATGGCCGGGGCCGATATCGACAGGAAGACCAATACCCCGGTGGCGGAGAAGGTCAACCTCACTTCGGTGCCGGGGGTATTCGCCTGCGGCAACGCGTGCCGGGTCTACGATCTGGTGGACTGGGTCACCCGTGACAGCTCGCTGGCGGGCCGCATGGCCGCGGAATATCTCGGCGCCGCCCCGGAGCGTCCCGAGGAACTGACATGAAACGGACGATGACCTGCATAGAATGCCCGCAGGGCTGCCGGCTGGAGATAGAGGCCGACGGCGCCAGGCTGATCTCGCTGGCCGGGCACAAATGCAACCGCGGCGCCTCCTACGCCCGCCAGGAGATAGAGGCGCCGACCCGCACGCTGACCACTAGCGTGCTGACGAGAGGCCTGGAGCTGAAGATGCTCCCGGTCCGCACTTCCGCCCCGATCCCCAAGGAAAAGCTTTTCGAAGCCATGCAGGCGGTCAGGCGCATAACCGTCACTTCCCCGGTCAGGGAAGGCTCGGTGATAGCCGAGAACTTCCTAGGTCTCGGGGCCGACCTGGTGGCCTGCCGGCCGCTGGAGGCGCTGTGAGGGCGCTGTACGCGGCCGCGGCTGCGCTGCTGCTGGGCGCGTGCACTTCGAAGACACCTGCGGAGGCCCCCATGGACGAGAAGCTCCGGAAGCTCACCCCGCTGCAGCGCGACGTCACCAAGAACTGCGGCACCGAGCCCGCTTTCCACAACGAGTACTGGGACAACCACAGGGCGGGCATCTACGTGGACGTGATAGACGGAACGCCGCTGTTCGTCTCCGCCGACAAGTTCGATTCCGGTTCCGGCTGGCCCAGCTTTACTAAGCCCGTGGCCGGGGCCGATATTGAGGAGCGCGGCGATACCTCTTACGGCATGGAGAGGACCGAAGTGCGCTCCCGCTCCAGCGATTCCCACCTCGGCCACGTCTTCAGCGACGGCCCCGCCCCGGGAGGCCTGCGCTACTGCATCAACTCGGCGGCCCTGCGCTTCATCCCCCTGGAGGAGATGGAAAAGCAGGGCTACGGGAAGTACATCCCCCAGGTAAAGAAGAAATAGCCCGGCATTCCTGTTGACAGCCGCCGCCTAAGTTGTATAATTTGGGCTGGCGGACGACTTGAGGAATGTCAAATGACCAGGCTTATACTCCCCCTCCTTCTGCTGCTCTCCGGCGCCGCCGGCGCCGTCCAGCCGGGCTTCGAGCTCGAGCGGCTCACGCTGCCGCAGCTACGCATGGCCGCTCCGGCAACTGCCATCCCGGTCCCATTGCGTGAGGACCCCCAGCCCGAGCCGCGCTATTTCAACGCCTATGTGCTGAAGGCGGTTGATTACCTCTACAACAACTACGGCAAGCTGGGCTACGACATCAATTCCATACTGACGCACGACATCGAGTACTACAAGTACGGCACTATACCCGCCAGGCATGCGCGGCTCACCATGTGCGTGGCCGCGCAGATGGAGGTCATCCTGACCGCCTTCCAGATCTACGCCGGGGAGACCGGGGACTATTCGGTCTACGACTACCTGCCGAAGAGCAGCTTCGAGGGCCTGGCCATAACTGACATCAAGGGCCACATCTGGGTCAACCACGCCTTCCACGCCGACGGCACCGCGGACGCGCTGATAAACTTCGGCATGGGCGAGCGGCGGACATTCGACCAGCTCAAACCCGGGGATTTCGTCAATATCAACCGCACCACGAAGACCGGCCACGCGGTAACCTTCCTAGGCTACATCAGCGGCACCGGGAAGATGCTGCCCGAGTACGGGCCGGACGTGGTGGGGTTCAAGTACTTCTCCTCGCAGGGGCGCAAGGAGGTGGGCAAAGGCGGCTTCGACTACCGCTACGCGGTGTTCAGCCAGTACGGCTGCCCGGCGATGCCTTACCTGCGCGACTGCAACGTGATCCTCTCCGACGACCAGACCTACCTGAACACCGGCACGATGCTGTCCCCCCGCTACTGGACAGGCGAGAAGCCCCAGGCCACCGGCGAAGAGGGCTCCACGGTGCTCGACCGCAACTACTTCAGCGGCCTGACCACGGACGATTGACGTCCTGCGCCCGGAAAGAAAAAGCCCCCGGTCTCCCGGGGGCTTTTTTTCGCCGTTAAGGCGCTCAGGCCGCGGCCTTCAGCTCATCGAGCAGCTTCCGGTAGCGGGCCAGCGGCTCGGCCAGGCCCTTTATCGCGGTCTCCCAGAACTCCGGCCTGCCCAGGTCCTCCTTCAGGCCGCGCTTCGCTACGCCTTCGGCCGTATCGGAGCCGGAGAGGCGCAGGAACGCCTCGTACTTCGGCAGGAACGACTCCCCCTCCGCCTTGAACTTGCGGAACAGCGTGGCCGCCAGCAGGAAGCCGAAGGTGTACGGGTAGTTGTAGAACGAGACCCCGGAGATGTAGAAGTGCAGCTTGGAGGCCCAGAACAGCGGGTCCTCGCCGCCGGGCTCCAGCGCGTCGCCGAAGATCCTCTTCTGTGCCTCCGTCATGAGCTCCTTGAGGCGGGCCACGGAGACCTCGCCTTTCTGCCTCTCCTCGTGGAAGGCCTTCTCGAACTCGAAGCGGACCGTGATGTCCAGTATGGTGACGGCCGCGCCGGTGAGGTACTCGTCCAGCATTATCAGCTTCTGCGCCTCGGGCACGGCCGGGTCGCCCTGTATGCCCTCGGCCAGCAGGTGCTCTCCGAAGATGGAGGCGGTCTCCGCCAGTGTCATGGGGTAGCCGGCGGCCCAGGGGCGCTTCTCCTTGAGCAGCTCGCCATGCCAGGCGTGGCCCATCTCGTGGGCCAGCGTGGTCACGTCGTTCAGAGCGCCGTTGAAGGTCATGTAGACGCGGCTTTCTCCGATGAAATGCGAGGTGGAGCAGAAGGCGCCCGGCCGCTTGCCGCCGCGCGCCTGGCTCTCCAGCCATTTCTTGGCCACGAAATCGCGGTAGAAGGCGCCCAGCGCCGGGTAGACGCGGCCGAAGGCGCCGGCCACTTTTTCCGACCCTTCCGCCCAGGTGTAGGTCTTGCTGTCCTTGAGCGGCAGCGGGGCTTCGCGCTCGAAGAAGGCGATGCCGCGGCGGTTCATGGCCCCCGCTTTGGCGCGCAGGATGTCGCGCAGGGGCTCCAGGTTGCGGTTGACGGCCTTGTACATGGCGTCCAGCGTGGAGCGCTTTATCCCCGAGCCGAACAGCGACTCGTCCAGAAAATGCTTCATGCCGCGGCGCTTGAACAGCGTGAGGCGGGTGCCCGCCAGCGCGTTCAGCGCTGCCGCGCAGGAGTCCTCGATGCCTGCCCAGGCCTTGTTGCCGCCCTCGAAGGCGGCGCGGCCCACGCGGCGGTCCGGGTCCGACATCAGCGCGCGCCAGCGGGAGATGGGCAGCGTCTCCGTCTTGCCGTCGGGCCACTTCATCTCGAAGGTCAGCTTGCTGGAGATCTTGTCGTACAGGCGGCTCCAGGACTGGAAGCCGTCCACGGAGAGGTCGGCGGCTAGCTTCTCCTCGGCCGGGGTCATCGTGCGGCGGGCGCTCTCGCGCGTGCGCTTGAGGGAGTAGGCTATGTCCCTGAGCCTGTCGCGCTTGATGAAGGCGGCGAAGACCTTTTCCGGGACGTCCTTGAAGGCGCGCAGCAGGTCGACCGCGAACTTCGAGTACTCGGCCGCCATAGAGGAGAGCCTGGCTTCCTCGGCCTGGTAGGCCTCGTTGGCCGCGTCGGCGGACGAGAGGCAGCCCACATAGGAGAAGATATGGCTCAGCCGCGCTTCCGCGTTCTCGGCCGCCAGTATCAGCTTCTCCCAGTCATTGGCGGTCTTGCTGGAAAGGGGCGCGAGCTTCGCCGCCTTCTTCTGCAGCGCGGCTATGTCCGCGGCCAGCTTCTTCTTGAAAGCGGTCATCTCCGGGCCGTTGAAGGCCGGAAAGTAGCTGGTAAGGTCCCAGGTCACGCCCTGCTCGTTCTTGGCCATATTCCCTCCTGTTCTACCCCATTATACAAAAGCCACAAAAAGGTACCAGGTACCTTTTTGATGGATTTTCGCTCAAAGTTCAAAAGGTACCTGGTACCTTTTGGGAAATGGTAACATATGCGCATGGAATGGTACGTGGAACTGGTAAAAACGCACCCGATAACTACGGCCATGACGCAGTTCGCCGTGCTGGGAACACTCGGAGAGACCGCTTCCAGATGGCTGGCCGCCCGCCGCGTCTTCGCCCCCTTCGGCGCGCGCGGCACGCTGCTGCGCATGGCCGGCTGGGCGCTGCTGGCCGTGGCCATCAAGTACGCCTTCACCGGCTTCGTGGCGTTCATCCCCGCCCTGACCGCGCACGGCTTGCTGCCGGAGCTGGGCGCGTTCGGGACCGCCTTTGCCATATCCCTCGCGATGAACCTGCAGTTCGGGCCTTTCCTCGTGATCTCGCACCGGCTGATAGACAACTTCATCGACGGCGCGCCGAACTGGGCGAACCTGGACAAGGCCTTCCTTTCGCTGCTCTGGTTCTGGGTGCCGGCCCACACCGTGACCTTCATGCTCCCGGTGCACTACCGCATAGGGCTGGCGGCGCTGTGGTCGGTGGCTCTGGGCCTTATACTGGGCTTCTATAACAGGAAATAGCGGGAGGAGATATCCGAAAGGGCCGCCGCCTGGCGGCCTTTTTTATTCCCAGACGGCCTCGATCTCGGCCTGGGTCTTTATGTGGCGGCTGCCGTGGAACAGCAGCACGAACGGCGCGGTGATCAGCGCGGTGTAGGAGAGCCACCTGAAGCAGTCCAGGAAGGACAGCAGGACGGCCTGCATCATGATGTTCTTGTAGGCCAAGCCGTAGGCGGCCGCGCCGGAGTGGAACAGGCGGCCTATCTGCGCCGACCAGTACTGGAACTGCTGGCCGTAGTCGGTCACGTGGGAGGCCAGCGCGGTCTGGTGCACCTGGGCCATCCTGGCCTGCATCGTGAACATGATCGAGATGCCGAAGCTGGCGCCGATGTTGCGCAGCAGGCTGAAGATGCTGCTGGCCTGCTGTATGTCGGCCTGCTTCAGGTTGGCCATCGACAGCGTGGTCAGCGGCACGAAGATGAAGCCCATCATCAGGCCGTTGAAGAACAGCGGCGCCATCACGTTGTAGCGGGAGATGTCGAGGTTGTACCTCGAGAAGATCAGCAGCGTCACGGCTATGCCGATGAAGCCGACGACTATCATCACCCGGTTGCCGAAACCCCGCACCATCCGGCTGATCACCATCATCGAGATCAGCGAGCCGATGCCGCGCGGCATCATGGCCATGCCGCTCTGGAAGGCCGGGTAGCCCAGCAGCGTCTGCATGAAGATCGGCAGGATGGCCGTGGAGCCCATCAGCACCGCGCCGAGCACGGCGGAGAGCGACGAGCCCAGCGCCAGGTTGCGGCTCTTCAGCAGCCGCAGGTTCAGCAGCGGCTGCTGCCGGCGCACCTCCCACCACGCGAACAGCGGCAGGAAGACGGAGAACGCGAAGGTCCCGAAGCGTATCCAGGCGTCCGCGAACCAGTCCACCTCCTGACCCTTGTCCATCACCAGCTGGAAGGCCCCGAGACCTATCATCATGAAGAACAGGCCCCAGCGGTCTATGCTCGCGATATTAGCGCGCTTCAGGTAGGGCGGGTCCTCCAGGAACATATGCTGCAAGGCCAGTCCCAGTATGCCCACCGGCAGGTTTATGTAGAAGATCCAGCGCCAGGAGAAGTTGTCGGTTATCCAGCCGCCGAGTATAGGTCCGATGATCGGCGCCACGACTATGCCCAGGCCGTAGGCCGCCATGGCCTGCGTGCGCTTCTCCTGCGGGAAGCTCTCGAGCATGACGGCCTGCGAAAGCGGCTGCAGGCCGCCGCCGCCTATGCCCTGCAGGATGCGGGCGAAGACCAGCTGCGGCAGGGTCTGCGCCATGCCGCAGAGCGCGGAGGATACCGTGAAGAGTCCGACGGAGATGGCCAGGTAGCGTTTGCGGCCTATCAGCGCGCTGAGCCAGCCGGAGGCGGCCAGGACTATCGCGCTGGCCACGATGTAGCTGGTCAGCACCCAGGAGACCTCGTGAGTGGAGGCGGAAAGCCCGCCGGCTATGTGCGGAAGGGAGACGTTGGCGACGGAGGTGTCGAGCACCTGCATGAACATGCCCAGCATGACGGAGAAGCTGACCAGCCACGGGGAGTGGACGGGCTTCCAGTAGCCGCGCTGCGCAGGTGCCTCGGCGGCCATTATTTGAGATGCACGGTAGGCACCACGGACATGCCGGGCACCAGCATCAGGCCGTCAAGGGGCTCGTCGAAGACGATCTTGACCGGGACCCGCTGCACCACCTTTACGAAGTTGCCGGTGGCGTTCTCGGCCGGCAGCAGGCTGAAGCGCGAGCCGGTGCCGGACTGGATGCTGTCCACGTGGGCCTTGAGCTTCCGGCCGGGATAGGTGTCCACTTCGACCGTGACCTCCTGCCCGGGGCGGATGCGGGTAAGCTGGGTCTCCTTGAAATTGGCGACCACCCAGGCCTCGTCGGTGACTATGGCCATCAGCGGCTGGCCCACCTGGACGAAGGCGCGCTGCTCGGCGTTCTTCTTGGTCACCTTGCCGGACTCGGGCGCGGTGATGCGGGTGTACGAGAGGTCCAGCTCGGCCGCGGCCAGCTTCTTCCCGGCGAGCTCGGCCCGGGCCTTCATCACTCCGGAGTCCGCCAGCGCCTTGTCGTAGACCTGGCGGGAAACGTTGTCCTTCCCGAAAAGCTGCCTGGCGCGCTCGGCGTCGGCTTCGGCGCGGGCGGCCTCGGCATCGGCCGCGGCGAGCTCGGCCCGGGCCTGGTCCAGCTTCACCTGGTAGTCGCGCGGGTCTATGCGGGCCAGCAGCGCGCCCTTCTCGACGTGCTGGTTGTCGTCCACCGCTACCTCGACGATCTGGCCGGAGACCTTGGAGCTGACCGGCAGCACGTGGGACTCTATCGTGGCGTCGTCGGTGGTCTCGTGCGCCGCTGAATGGACCCAGTAGTAGCCGCCCGCTATGGCGGCCGCGGCGGCTATGAGGACCAGCACGCCCCAGTGCGGCTTCCTGCGGTGATGCTTCGGCTCGGCAGTGGTATTGTCGGTCATATCTCTCCTAGGAAGAACGGCTCGGCTTCAGAACTTAAGGTCCTTCATGCGGCCCAGGGCCAGCGTAAGGCGGATGTTGGCCTCCTTGCCGCGGGACAGCGCGTCCACCAGGGCGTCCCTGGCGCGCGAAAGGGAGGTCTGCGCCTCTACCAGCTCTATGTTGTCCCCCGCCCCGGCGGCGAAGCGGTTGCGGGCCATCTCCAGCTCCTGGGAGGCCATCGTCACCGTCATCGAAGCTGTGGCCACCTCCTCGTCGGCCGCCGACAGGCGGCTCAGGGCCGAAAGGGTCTCCTGCTCCGCCATGGCGGAAGCGTCGGCGTACAGGCTTTCCGCCCGTTCACGGGCGGAGAGCGCGGCGTCCACTCCGGCCGACACCCGGCCGCCGGCGTACAACGGCATCTTCAGCGAAAGGCCCATGTCGCCGACCAGCCTGGCGTTGCCGTCGGGCTTGTTGCCGCTCATGGCCGCCGAGCCGGAGAGGGCCAGGGCCGGCAGCCTGGCTCCCCTGGCGGCCTTCAGGGCGTAGGAGGAAGCGGAAAGCGCCGCGGCCGCGATCTGTATCTCCAGGCGCCCCGAAAGGGCTTCTTTCACGGCCGCTCCTGCTTCAGGGGTCTCATAAGAGGTGTAGGCCAGGTCCTCGGTGAGGCGCAGGTCCCTGCCGAAAGGCAGGCCCAGCAGGCGCTTGAGCCTCAGCCAGGCGTCGTCGAGAGCCGTGGAGACCCTGCTGACGCGGAGCTTCTCCTCCGCCTCGCGGGTCCTGGCGCGCAGGACGTCGAGACCCGTGGCGGTGCCGGCGTCATGCTTGTTCTCGGCAAGGGAGCGGAGGCTGCCGGCCAGCTCGAAGCCCGCGGAGGCGGAATTCAGGGCCGCGGAGGAGCGCAGCACGTCCAGATAGGCGAGGGCGGCGGCCGCGGAGACCTGCTCCGAGGCCAGCTGTACCTTGAGGTCGGCGGCCCGGCGCGCCTCGGCTCCGGAACGGGCGGAGTTGGCCGAGGGGAGGTCGAGCAGCGACTGGACCAGGGCGAGCCTGGCGTCGAAAGTGTCGAACGGCCCTATCAGGTTGGGGCCGCCGCCGGGAGCGCCGAAGCCTATGGAGCTGAGGTTCTCCCTGAAAGTCCGGCTCTGCGAGGCTGAGAAGTAGGCCTGGGGCAGCAGCCTGGAGGCCCGGGAGAGGGCCTCCGCGCGGGCGGTCTCCCCGTCGGCGCGGGCCAGCTTCATATGGAGGTTGTTGTCCAGGGCCAGGTTGACGGCGCGTCCGAGGCTAAGGTCCTCGGCGGCGGCGAAGCCGGGCAGCAGCGTGAGCAGCAGCAGAAGAAGTATTCTCATATCGTAGCGAAGGCGTGGAGCTTTTCCCCCACCTTGTCCAGCAGCCTGACCAGCGCCTTCTTTTCCGCGGGGGTCAGGCCGGACATCAGCAGCGCGACCCGGCGGAGGCGCTCGGGGGCCAGTTCGTCCATCAGGCGCGCGCCCTTCGGCGTAAGGGCCACGAGTATGGAACGCCTGTCCCCGCGGCACGGCAGGCGCCTGGCCAGTCCGTCCTTCTCTATCCCGTCCACCAGGCCGGTCACGGTGGCCCGCTCCACTCCCAGGGCGCTGGCGAGGTCCATCGGGTGCAGGCCGTCGGAGCCGGCCCTGCGCAGGTGCAGCATCAGGCGGAAGCGTGCCTGGGACATGCCGCTGCGGGCCAGGGCGGAGTTGCTGGCCGCGAGTATGTCGGAGGAGATCTCCAGCAGCGCGCCGTAGACCTCCATGGCCCCGGGGTCGGTCTCCGGGTATAACGCGGCCAGTCCCCGCAGGCGGGCGCCTCTGGGCATGTTCCGCAGCAGCAGTTTTCTACGGTCTTCTGGTTGGCGCATAAATAGTTAGGAACCATATTATATGTTTTCTAACTATCCCGGGGCAAACGCCGGCGGTTGCAAAGACGCGCGGCTTTTCTTAGAATATCGCACAGATCAGGCGGCCCCCTTGGGGCGCGGCCGGGCCGGAAGGCAGCGGGAAAGCCGCGGGACTATACCCCCCGCGGCTTTTTCGCGGGCTAATCTATGGAAGGAACGATGCCCGACCTCAACGAACTGCTGGCTTCCGCCAAGGGGCTGACCGACGCCGAAGTGCTGGCCCGGCGCTCCGAGGAAGGCCTGAACGAGCTCCCCTCCCAGAAGAAGCGGTCCATCCTCTCCCTCGCTTTAGGCGTGCTGAAGGAGCCCATGCTCCTGCTGCTGCTGGCCGCCGGCGGCATCTACCTCGTTCTCGGCGGGGTCAAGGACGCGATGATGCTGCTGACCTTCGTGCTGGTGGTGATCGGCATCACCTTTTACCAGGAGCGCAAGACCGAGAACGCCCTGGACGCCCTGCGCGGCCTGGCCAGCCCCCGGGCTCTGGTCATCCGCGGCGGCCGCCAGCTGCGCGTGCCGGGCCGGGAGGTGGTCAGGGACGATCTGATCTACCTGACCGAGGGCGACCGCGTGCCCGCGGACGCTCACGTGCTGGCCTGCGTGAACTTCAGCGCCGACGAATCGCTCCTTACCGGCGAGAGCGTGCCGGTCCGTAAAGCCCCGTGGGACGGCGCCGCGCCCGTACCCCGCCCCGGCGGCGACGATCTCCCCTACGTCTTCTCCGGGTCGCTCGTGGTGCAGGGCAGGGCTCTGGTGAGGGCGGCCGCCACCGGCCCCCGCTCGGAGATCGGCCGCATAGGCCGAGCGCTGGAATCCATAGCGCAGGAAGAGACGCCGCTGAACCGGGAGACCGGGCGCATAGTCCGCATCTTCGCGGTGACCGGCGCCGTCCTCTGCGCGGCGGTGGTGCTGGTCATGGGGCTTTCGCGCGGGACCTGGCTGAAGGGCTTCCTCTCCGGACTGACGCTGGGCATGGCTATGCTGCCGGAGGAGTTCCCGGTGGTGCTGGTGATCTTCCTCACCATTGGCGCCTGGCGCATCTCCCGCAAGAACGTGCTGACGCGCCGTATGCAGGCCATAGAGACGATGGGCGCGGCGACGGTGCTGTGCACCGACAAGACGGGGACGCTGACGCTGAACTCCATGCGCCTGCGGGAGCTCTGGACCGACGGCGGCTTCCATAGGGTCAGCGACGGCGCCAACGAGCTGCCCGAGGAGTTCCACGCCCTGGCCGAATACGCCATACTGGCCAGCCAGGAGGACCCGTTCGACCCGATAGAGAAGGAGCTGAAGCGCTTCGGCGCCGGCTGTCTTACGGGGACCGAGCACCTGCACCGCGACTGGAAGGTGGTGCGCGAATATCCGCTGTCCAAAGAGCTGCTCTCGCTGGCGCACGCGTGGGAGTCTCCCGACCATATGCGCTACGTGGTGGCCGCCAAGGGCGCGCCGGAGGCGATAATAGACCTCTGCCATCTCGGGCCGGAAGCGGCCGCCGGGGTGATGAAGGCGGTGGCCGGGCTGTCCTCGAGGGGACTGCGGGTGCTGGCCGTGGCGCGCGCGTGGTCTGACAAGACGGGCCTGCCGCAGGCCCAGCATGATTTCGAGTTCGAGTTCGGAGGGTTGTGCGCGTTCATGGACCCCGTACGCGACGGGGTTCCGGCGTCCGTGGCGGAAGCCGCAGCGGCCGGCATCAGGGTGGTGATGATCACCGGGGATTATCCGGGCACGGCCTCTTACATAGCCCGGGAGATCGGGCTGCGCGATCCGGAGAAAGTCCTGACCGGGCCGGAGCTGGCCGGGATGGCCCCGGCGGAGCTGCGTGAGAGGATAAAAGGAATATCCGTTTTCGCCAGGGTGGTGCCGGAGCAGAAGCTCGCCATCGTGGACGCGCTGAAGGCCAACGGCGAGATAGTGGCGATGACCGGGGACGGCGTCAACGACGCGCCGGCCCTCAAATCCGCGCATATCGGGGTGGCGATGGGCGGGCGCGGCACGGACGTGGCCCGCGAGGCCGCCGCGATAGTGCTGATGGACGACGATTTCTCCAGCATAGTGCACGCGATACGCCTGGGCCGCAGGATCTACGATAACCTGAAGAAGGCCATCGCCTACATTCTCTCCGTGCACGTCCCGATAGCCGGCATGTCGCTGCTGCCCGTCCTCTTCGGCATGCCGGTGGTGCTGCTGCCGGCGCACATCGCCTTCCTGGAGCTGATAATAGACCCGGCCTGCTCCGTCGTGTTCGAGGCCGGGCGCGAAGAGCACGACATCATGTCGCGGCCGCCCCGCTCCCCCGACGAGCCGCTGTTCTCCAAAGGGATGGCGATGCTCAGCCTGCTTCAGGGCTTCAGCGTATTGGCCGTGGTCTTCGGGATCTTCCTGCTCTCGCTGCGGCTGGGTAAAGGCGAGGAGGAGGCCCGCGCGCTCTCGTTCACGGCCCTGGTCTTCGCCAACCTGATGCTCATAATCACCAATCTGTCCTGGAAGGACAACTTCGCCAGGACGCTGAAAGAGGCTCACCTGACGCTGTGGTGGGTCTGCGCCGGAGCGCTGGCCGTCATGGGCCTCACGCTCTACGTGCCTTTCCTGCGCGGTCTGTTCCACTTCGGGTTCATGCACGGTCACGACCTGCTCGTCGCGCTGGGCGGCGGGGCCGTGAGCCTGGCATGGTTCGAGGTGCTTAAGGCTTTCGGCGGGACGGGGCTGTCCGGTCGGCTGCGCAGGGCGGCAGCAGGATCCTGATGGCGGTGCCGGAGCCCGGGGAGCTGGTCAACGCTATCCCTCCTCCAGCCTGCTTGACTATGGAATAGACCACGGAGAGCCCCAGGCCGGTGCCTTTTCCGGACTCCTTCGTGGTGAAGAAGGGCTCGAAGGCCTGCCTGGCCGTCTCCGGCGTCATACCCTGCCCGTCGTCCTGGACTTCCATGAATACGTACTTCCCCGGCGCCGGGGTGATGGGCATGCCGTCGCCGCCGGTGAAGTCCTGCAGGCCCGTGGTAACGATTATGCGCCCGCCGTCCGGCATCGCGTCGCGCGCGTTCAGGACCAGGTTCATGACCAGCTGGGATATCTGGCCGACACCGGCGCAGACCCGCGGCAAACCGGGGACCAGCCTGGTCTCCAGGCGTATATCCGCGCCTATCAGGCGCTTGAGCATGCGGCAGGCGTCCTCGATGTCATGGCTCAGATCCACGTCCCGCGGGTTCTCGGGTTCCTTGCGGCCTATCGTGGACAGCTGGCGCGTCAGGGCCGCGCCGCGCTCGGTCTCGTGCATGATCTCGGAGAGGTCCGCCCTGCCCGGAGAGTCCCCGGGCAGCGTGCTCATCAGGAACTCGGCGTAGCCGCTGATGGCCACCAGGATATTGTTGAAGTCGTGGGCGATGCCTCCGGCCAGCTGGCCCAGCGCTTCCATTCTCTGGGCGCGCTGCAGCTCCTGCTGGAGCTTCTGCGTGTTCCTCTCCGCGTCCATGCGCTGGGCGATCTCCATGCTGAGCCCGATGTTGGCCTTCTTGAGCTCGGCCGTGCGCTCGGCGACGCGTTTCTCAAGCTCTTCGTTGAAAGCCCTGAGTTCCTCGAGGCGGCGACGGCGCTGTGAGATATCGCGGCACAGCGTGAGGATATTGTTCACGCCGTCGCGGCTGACCACGGTGGCGTTTATCTCTATCGGAGTCGTCTCGCCTTCCGGGTTCACGTACTCGACCTCGAAATTGTGTATGTGCCCGTCCCTGGCGCATTTCGCCACGGCGGCGGCGTTGCGGGCCTTCTCGTGCGGCGCGGTCCAGTCCAGCACGCTGCGCCCCATGATCTGCTTGAGGTCGGTGAAACCCGCCAGCCGCACGTATTCCCTGTTGGCGTCCACCACGCGGCCCTGCCCGTCGATCACCACATAGCCGGTACGGGTGGTCTCCACCAACGCGCGGTAAAGGGATTCCCTCTCGCGCAGGGCACGCTCCGACTCGACCCGGCCGGTTATGTCATCCAGTATGGAGACCACCTTGCGGTCCGGAGTGACCACGCCCGTGACGAAGACGTACTTGGTCCGGCCGTCGCGGCAGCGGACGCGCACCTCGGTGCCGGGCATGGCCTGCCCCGTCCGCAGTGAGTTGTCCATCCACTGCTTCCACATGTCCAGCAGGCCTTCCCGGTACTGGGGGTCGGGATAGGCCCGCCTCATCCACGTCTCCAGGGTCGGGATATCCTCCAGCTGGTAGCCGTAGGCCTCGGTGAATTTCCGGTTCGTGAACTCTATGTTGCCTTCCAGGGTGTGGACCGCGATGGCTATCGGCGCCTGGTCGAGTATGCGCCGGAGCGTGCTTTCGCTCTCGCGCAGGGCGCGTTCCGTGCGAACCCGCGAAGTGACGTCGTCCAGCAGGCAGACCACCTTCTTCCCGGCGGTGACCACGCCGTGGATGAAGACCGTGCGGTCAGTGCCGTCCTTGGCCACGACGCGATATTCCCCGCCCTCTATCTCGCCGTTTGTCCTTACGGCCTTTTCAAGAAGAGCGGCCCATTTGGCGTTCAGTTGTTCGCGGTACGCCTTGTCCGGATAGGCCTTTTGCATCCAGTCCCCGGCGGTCGGGATCTCCTCCGGAAGGTAGCCGAAGGTGTGCGTGAACTTGCGGTTCAGGAAGTCCAGCTTGCCTTCCAGACTATAGACGGCTATCGAGATAGGAGCCTGTTCTATGACGCTCCTCAGGGTGCTCTCGCTGAAGCGCAGTTCCTCCTGCGCCCTGGCCCGCTCGGAGATGTCCTCCAGGAGAGTGAGGACCTTCTTGTCCCGCGTGATCATGCCCGTCAGGCTGACCTGCTTCACCGTGCCGTCCTTGCAGGTGATGCGCAGCTGCATCGGCGGCAGTTCCCCGCCGGTCTCGCGCACCTCCCCCAGCCTGCGGAGGTAAGGCACCATCATTTCCCGGCGATAAGTCTCGTCCGGCAATGCGCACTCCTGCCATTTTCCGGCCGTGGGGATGTCTTCCACCGTGTAGCCGAATTGCTCCGTAAATTTGCGGTTGAGGAATTCGATACCTCCGTCCAAAGTGCGCAGCATGATGCCGATAGGGGCCTGCTCCAGCACGCTGCGGAGATTCGTCTCGCTTTCCCGCAGGACCTGCTCCGCGGCAACCTGCTCCGTGACGTCCTCGTTTATGGTCACGATCTTATCGTCATCGGTCACTACGGTAGAGCTGATGACCGTCCGGTATGTCCCGTCCTTGCAGCGCACCCGGAATTCCCTGGGATGCAGTTCCTCCCCGGGATCGTGGGAGGCGCTCTGGACCTCGGCCCAGTAAGAGATCACTTCCTGGCGGTATCTCTCGTCCGGATAGACCTCTCGCCCCATAGTCTCCAGGTCCGGGATATCCTCCAGGGTATAGCCGAAGATCTGCGTGAACTTCCTGTTCAGCATCTCCAGCTTCCCTCCCTTTGAGCTTACGGCTATGGCCACCGGCGCCTCTTCAAGTATGCTCTTCAGCCTCTTCTCGCTGGTCTGGAGCATCTCGCCGGTCTTGACCCGCTCGGAGATGTCCTCGAACATCACGAAGACCTTGCCCGCCGCGATCACGCCGTAGATGAAGCAGGTCTTTACCGAACGGTCCCTGCAGGTGACGCGGTACTGGTTGCCGGCTATCTCTCCGTTGCGCTTTATGCCGTCCATCACCCGGCCCATCCAGTCCGCTAGGACCTCCTTGCGGTAGGCCTCGTCAGGGTAGGCTTTCTCCCACCAGTCCTTCATCGTCGGGATCTCGGAACTGGGGTAGCCGAAGGTCTCCTCGGCCCTGCGGTTTATGTACTCTATCTTTTCGTCCATCCCGACGATGGCCATCGAGATGGGGGCCTTGTCTATGATGCGGCGTAGCTGATGCTCGCTGGCGCGCAGGGAGGTCTCGGTCTCTTTAAGGGCGGAAATATCGGAAGCGGCGGTGTAAAGGACGCTGCGGTCCTTGTCGGCGTAGCCGGAGATGAGGAACCACTTGTAGGAACCGCCCTTGCAGCGGATGCGCAGTTGCGCCGTGGCCGGCTCTCCGCTCATCGCCTTCTTCTGCCCGGCCCAGGCCGCCTCGATATCCTCGGGGTGTATGAAGCCGGCCCACGGCTGGCCGGCCAGCTCCTCGCGGCTGAAGCCGGTGGAGGTCTCCCAGGCGCGGTTGAGCTCCAGGATGCGCCCGTCGAAATCCACGAAGCACACCATGGCCGGTACGTTGCCGAAAAAGGTCCTGTATTTATCCTGTTCCCCGTCCATATTAACCCTCCCCCGCAATATACCATAATTGGCGCGCCGGGGGTATGACGTATGGCCAGTCCATGGCCACATTGCTATAATTTAGTCATGAAGTATGTCCTGCTGGCGGCCCTGCTCTGCGTCCCGCCCCTTGCCGCCGCCCAAGGCGCTACCGAGAAGAGGGTCACCAGCCTGGAAAAGCGCATGACCAAGGTGGAGAAGCGCGTCACGAAGCTGGAGGAAGGCGGCGCTCCCAGGCCCGCCGAGAGGGCCGAGGTTCGTCCGCCGTCCGAACCGGTCGGGGTAACTTTCCTCAGGAAAAAGCAGCTGGTTGGACAGGAGCGCGCCGGGATACGGCTTTATGTGCGGTTCGAGAACCTCGGCAACCGCAGGCTGCTGGCGTTCAACGGCGTGCTGGTCTTCCGCGACGAGACTGGCGCCGTCATCTGGAGCAAGCCTTACGGCCACAGCGAGCCACTCGCGCCAGGAGAGAAGGTGGAAGTGTCGGTGGGAGTGCTGACGAGCGAGCCGAAGCCCTACCTGAAGTTCGTCAAAGCCAAAGAGATAACGGTCGCCCTGAAGAAGCAGGAAGCCTACGGGACAGAGTGACCGGCGGGTGGCTTGAGGTCCGGGAATTTCTTAAAGAGGGACGGAGTTATTTTCAGCCGGTACCAGTTGGCGGTGCCGGCCCGGCAGGCCGGGCCTTCCTTGCGCATCTTCTCGAAGCCGAAGCGCAGGTGGCAGCAGGTGGTGACCAGGTTCCCGTCCTCGCAGGAATACCACACCTCTTTCGCCCCCCTGCCGGCCGCGTAGCGGATGCGGGCTGCGGTCAGCGCCTTGGCTATGCCCCTTTCCCTGAACTCCGGCTTTACCCTCAGCCCATCCAGCACCCAGCGGTCTTCCTCTAGATATACGACGCTGTGTCCGGCGATCTCTTCGCCGGAGTAGGCGGCGAAGAAGGCGTGGTCCAGCCCGTCCACGTCCTTGAGGTCGAAATCGGCGTAGAAGGCCGCGTAGCGAGTCTTCCACTCGCCCGACTCGCGCGTGATCTTGCGTATGGATATGCCGGCCGGAGCCTTCATGTCCATATTATAGCGATAAAGGGGGCGCGCAATCATCTCCCCAAAGCCCCATCCCGGCCTGGGCCGTAAGACGGGTGCCGCGGGGGTCCAAAGCCTCTGCCGCACCGCTGCAGGAAGCGCTAGAGTATATACATGATACAAGCGGAGGTCGGCCACAGATGAAAGTAGCCATCCGAGCCCTTCTTTTGGTTTTCCTTGCTGCCCCCTCCTTTTGCGCGCCCCCTGTCAGTCCCCCTGACTTCTCCGCCCCTTCCGTCGAGCGCCCCGCCTCCCCGGCCGTGCCTGCCCCGGCCTATTCCGCCCTTTCCTACGGTTCCTACGATCTCTCCGGCCTGCCCGCCTACGTCTTCACGGACGAGGAGAGCCTGGCCGCGCCGATAATCAAGGCCATAGACCGCGCGGACCGCACGCTGGACGTGGCCCTCTACAACCTCCAGATAGACGAGGCCGCCGCCGCGCTGGTGAGGGCCAAGGCCCGCGGGGTAAAGGTCCGGGTCATCTTCGATCACGCCCATGTCTTCCCGAAGGCCGGTCCGCAGATCCAGGCCGTGATAGATTCCGGCATAGAGACCCGCGCGATGAAAGGCCGCGGCAGCATGGGCACGATGCACTGCAAGTTCGCGATCTTCGACCGCTCCCTGCTCGAGACCGGTTCGGCCAACTGGAGCGGCTTCGCCCAGGACTACAGCTACGAGAACATCATGTTCACGGCGTCCCGGGAGCTGATAGGCGGCTACCAGCGGGACTTCGACTGGCTGTGGGGCCAGTCCCGCCCCGTCTCCGGCCCGGGAACCGCAGCGGCCTCCAATACGCCTCCCCCGGCCGATCCGACGGTGGAGCTCGACTTCAACGGGACGCTGCTGCCCGACTACATCTTCTCCCCACGCGGCGGAACCGAGCAGGCCATAGTGAGGGCTATAGACGCCGCCCGCAGCGAGGCGGACGTGGCCATGTTCACCTTCACCTCGGAGAGCATCATGGGCGCGCTGAAGCGGGCCGCCGGGCGCGGCGTGCATGTCAAGCTGATGGTGTTCGCCGGCCAGGACTTCCCGTTCGCGGCAGAGGCCAGGAAGAGCCGGATGGAGCTGCGCTTCAAGCCCGGCCGCGGCCAGGACAAGGGCCAGATGCACAATAAGTTCGCGGTGCTCGACGGCCGGCTGCTGATAAACGGCTCGTTCAACTGGACCAACATGGCCGAGAACAGCAATACCGAGAACACCATCTTCACCATGGACCCGGACTACGTCAGGCCGTACAGGGCCGAATTCGAGAAGCTCTACGGCACAGCCAAGGAGTAGACTTCCGGGGACAAAAAAAGGCCGCCCTCCGGCGGCCTTTTTTATTGCCTGCTGTTCTCAGCGGCGGCGCCTGCCGCCCCCGCCGCCGGGCCTGCGGGAGGCGCGCTGGTTCCAGCCGCGGTTGGTGGCGGCATGAT
>JAKAMO010000019.1:29119-31012 GCA_021812825.1 bacterium
AGAGGGTCTCCGCCGGAACGTCCGGGTGGGTGACCTGGGTCATCGGTATTCCCGTGAGGGTCTCGATGCTGCGCACGTCGCCGCCCTGCTCGGGCATCGCGAACGTGACGGCGCGGCCGGGCTGGCCGGCGCGGCCGGTGCGGCCGATGCGGTGCACGTAGGCGTCGTCCTCGGACGGCATCTCATAGTTGACCACGAGCTCTATGCCGGTCACGTCTATGCCTCGGGCGGCGATGTCGGTGGCGACCATGATGCGGTACTTGCCGCTCTTGAAGCCTTCCATGGCCTCCTTGCGCTGGCCCATGCTGCGGTCGGAGTGGAGCTCGGCCACCGCGTAGTGGGCGTAGCTGAGGAAGCCGGCCACCTTCATCGCGTCGTAGCGGGTCTCCACGAAGACCAGCACGGTGCCGGTGTACTTCTCGAGCAGCTTCATCAGCAGCATCGGCTTGGAGCTGGAGCGCACGACGTAGAGTTCCTGCACCACGTTCTGGGCGGCCGTGCCGGACTTGGCGACCTCGATGCGCACGGGCCCTTTCATGTGCTGGCTGGCGAGACGCATGACCTCGTCCGGGATGGTGGCCGAGAACAGCATAGTCTGGCGCTCCTTCGGAAGGCAGCGGATGATGCGGTTGATCTGCGGGGCGAAGCCCATGTCGAACATGCGGTCGGCTTCGTCGAGCACGAGGATGCGGGCGTCATGCACCTTGGCGTCGCCGCGCTCGATGTGGTCGTAGACGCGGCCGGGGGTGCCGATGATTATCCTGGCCTTCTTGCGCAGGTCGCGCAGCTGGTGCTCCTTCCCTTCTCCTCCGATCAGGCAGGCCACTCCCATCCCGAAGGCCGGCGCGAAATCGCGGCACACTTCGGCCACCTGCAGCGCGAGCTCGCGGGTGGGCAGCAGCACCACGGCCTTGCCGGGGCCGGCGGCCAGCCGCTGTATCATCGGTATCGAGAACGCGATGGTCTTGCCGGTCCCGGTCTGGGCTATGCCGACCATGTCCTTGCCTTCGGTGGCTATGGGTATGGATTTGTGCTGTATCGGCGTGGGCTTCACGAAGCCTTTCTCGTCCAGTATGTCCATGAGCTTCGGGGCGATGCCGAGCCCGTAGAAGCCGGACTTCTTCTTGAGACCGAGGGCGTGCAGCGCACTGGTCCCGATTTTCGTTAGCAGTTTTTTCATAGATCGTTGACTATATTATAGTTATTTTCCCCTATGACGTCAGGGGAAATTACCCGCGCGGCCAGGGACCCGAGTGTCAGGCCAGGTCGAAGCGCTCGTACATCCCGGGCCGGAAGACGTTCTTCACGCCCTCCTTCGCGAGCGCTTCCGCCAGCGCCGCGCGCGCGTCGTTCTCTCCGTGGACCAGGAATACGCCCCTGGCCGGGTTCACGGCCTTGATGAAGGAAACCAGGTCGCCGTGGTCGGCGTGCGAGGAGAAGACGTGCATGGTCTCCACGCTGGCGGCGACCTCGTGCTCGAGGCCGAAGATCTTCACCTTCTTCTCCCCCTCCTGCAGGCGCCGGCCCAGCGTGCCCTGGGCCTGGTAGCCGACGAGCAGGATGATGTTCTCGTCCCGTTCTATGCAGTTGCGCAGGTGGTGCAGCACGCGGCCGCCTTCGCACATGCCGGAGGCCGAGATGATGATCATCGGGCCCTTCTTGTTGTTCAGGGACTGCGACTCCTCCTTGCTGCGCAGGTAGCGGATATAGTCGAAGCCGAACGGGTCGCCGTCCATGCGCGCGTAGGCCTGGAACTTGTCGTCGAAACAGAAGCTGTCGCGGTGCTTGTCGAAGATCTCGGTCAGGCTGACGGCCATCGGGCTGTCCACGTAGACCGGCAGCTGCGGCACCTTCTTCTCCCGGTAAAGCCTGTCCAGGATGAAGACTATCTCC
>JAKAMO010000118.1:0-4030 GCA_021812825.1 bacterium
GTCCGCCGCGCTGGCCGTCTCTCCCGGCTGGCGCTTCCAGTTCGGGGATGTCGGGGCGGTCCACCTGGCGGCCGAGCTCAGGCATGAGCGCTTCGCCCGCTTCGGCGGGCTGGACGAGACCTCCGCGGGGCTTTCGGCCGGCTTCCGCCGTAAGTTCGGCCTCGGGCCTTACGCGCCCTGGGCCAGGACCTACGCCTCGGCCGCGCTCTCTTCGCGGCGAGACAGCGCGCTGGACGGCGTACGCTACCTGGCCGGCCTGGAGGCGGGCCGCCGGCTTTCGGCCCCGCTGGAGCTGACGGCGGCCTTCGAATACGACAGGCTGGACGCTTCGCGCAGCGCCGTATTCGACGTGCGCGGCTGGACGGCGCGGGCGAGGGCCGAGTACCGGCTGCCCGGCGGGGCCGGTCTTTACCTGGGCCTGGCTTCGCGCCGGGGCACCGCGGTCTTCTACGAGGAGTACGGCGCCCCTCCCGGCAAGCCCGCCAAGTGGGTATCCCTGTTCGGGGAACGGCGGGCGGCTTACCGGGCCCGGGCTGCCGGCGCGTCGGCCAGCCTGGGCGGCTGGCTCCCGGTAGGCGAACGCGCTTCCGTTTCCGCGGGTCTGGAGCGCCGCTGGTCCCGCAGCGGCTCCCCGGCGGAAACGTACAGGGAAGGGGTCCTGCGGGCGGGGGTATCCTATGGGTTCTGAGACGCGGAGGTGCGTTATGAAAGCTGTACCGGCATTGGCGGCCGCGGTTCTGCTGTCCCTGCCCTCGGGCCTGCGGGCCGGGGATATAGCCAGCACGGTTACCGACGTGAAAGGGCGGCCGGTGAAGGACGCCGTGGTCTACGCGCAGGACCTTTCCGGCGGGAAGACGCCGCCGCCGGCCCAGGCCGCCGTGATGGACCAGCGCGGCATGGAGTTCGTGCCGCACGTGCTGCCGGTGCAGACCGGCACCAGGGTCAGCTTCCCGAACCACGACAACATCTTCCACCACGTCTATTCCTTCTCCGCGGCGAAGACCTTCGAGCTGCCGCTCTACAAGGGCAAGCCGGCCTCGCCGGTGGTGTTCGACAAGCCTGGAGTGGTCACGCTGGGCTGCAACATACACGACTGGATGCTGGGCTATATAGTGGTGCTGGAAACCCCTTATTTCGCCGTGACCGGCGTGGACGGGGCCGCCTCCCTGCGCGGCCTGCCGCCGGGCGACTACGAGGTGCGCGTCTGGCACGCCGACCTGGCCGATCCGGTGGAGAAGACCGCGCAGCGCGTCAGCGTGAAGGAAGGGGGAAAGAGCGACTTCGTGATCAAGCTGAAGACGCGGCTGCGCCTGCGCCGGGCCCCCGGCCCGCTGCCCGGGGCCTCCTACTGACATGCGCCTGCGCCGGTTCCAGGACCGCGTGCTGCTCTTCTTCCTGGGCCTGCTCACCCTGGTGCAGGCGGCAGGCTTCATCGCCGTCAACGCGGCCCTGGCCCGCAACGCGCGCCGCCGCATCTCCGCGGAGCTCGAGGTCGGCTCGCGCGTCTTCGCTCGCGCCGTGGAGGAGCGGACCTCCTACCTGACCACCGCCGCCGACGTTCTTTCCGGTGATTTCGCCTTCAAGACGGCGTACGCCACCGGCGACAAGGGGACCATAGTCTCCGCGCTGGAGAACCACAAGCTGCGTCTCGGCGCCGACGAGATGTTCATGGTCTCGCTGCGGGGACGGATGACGGCCGGCACGCTCCGGCCGCCGGCCGGAAAGCCGTCCCCTTTCGCGGGGCTGGCCGCCGCCGCCGCTGCAAAAGGCTCGGCCGCCGCCATCGTCTTCATGGACGGGCGGGCGTACCAGGCGCTGCTGGTGCCGCTGATGGCGCCGGAGCAGGTGGCCTGGCTGGGGGCCGCTTTCCTGGTGGACGACAGGCTCGCGCAGGAGATAAGGAAGACCACGCTGACGGATATCTCCTTCGTTTGGCGCGACGAGGGCGCCTGGAAGAGCGCCGCCTCTACCCTGCCCGGCGGCCAAGCCGCCGCGCTGCTGCGCGGCCTGGACGGAGGCACATGGAAGAACGGTCAGAGCTTCCTGCTGCCGATGGAAGGACGCGACTTCGTGACGCTGGTGCGGTCCGTAGGCGGCAAGGGCGGGGAGGAATTCTACGCCGTGCTGCAGCGGGCCCTGGACGAGGAGCTTAAGCCGTTCTTCGCCCTGCGGGCCACGCTGTTCCTGCTGTTCGCGGCGGGTCTGCTGGCCTCGGCGGCCGGGGGCGTGCTGATAGCGCGCACGGTGACGCGCCCCGTGCACGTGCTCCTCGACGGGGTGCGGCGCGTTGGCGCCGGCGACTACGGCCACACCGTGGACGTGAGCACCGGCGACGAAATAGGCGAGCTGGCCGAAGCCTTCAACCAGGCCACGAAGGGCCTGGCCGAGAGGGACCGCGTGCGCAGCCTGCTGGGCAAGGTGGTCTCGCCGCAGGTGGCGGAGGAGCTCCTGGGGCGCAAGGAAGTGACGCTGGAGGGCGAGGAACGCGTCGTCACCACGCTGTTCTCCGATATCCGCGATTTCACCGCTCTGGGCGAGAAGCTGCCTCCCCGCGCGGTCCTGGAGACGCTCAACGAATACCTTACGCGCATGAGCGCGGCCGTGGAGCGCAACGGCGGCGTGGTCGACAAGTACATCGGCGACGCGGTGATGGCCGTCTTCGGCGCCCCGGTCTCGCACGAGGACGACGCCGACCGCGCCGTGCGCACCGCGCTGGAGATGCTGAGCGAGCTGGAGGCCCTGAACGCGGACTTCGCCGCGCGGGGCCTGCCGCGGCTCGGCATAGGCATCGGCATCAACACCGCCTCGGTGGTGGCGGGGAACATGGGCTCGAGCAGCCGCCTCAACTATACCGTTATCGGGGACGGCGTGAACCTGGCCTCCAGGCTGCAGTCCCTGACCAAGGATAAAGGCTACGCTTCCCGCATAATCATCAGCGGCGCCACCCGCGCGGCGCTGAAGAACGGCTACGGCGCCCGCCACCTCGGAGAAGTGACGGTAAAGGGCAGGAGCGAGCCCACTACCGTATACGGCGTGGGCCCTGAGATACCGCTTTAAGGGCCCCGCGCCGCCCGAAACATCCCCTTTGGTCCCGTAAAGGGATAGGTCCAATAACTTCCTCCGGGTGGGCCGTAAGCCTTTTATCGGCCCGGGGGGTATTTTTTAGAATCTGTTCATAGGGGTCGGCCGCTCGGCGGCCGATATAAAGGAGAACAGATCCATGATAAAGAAATTAGCTATCTTCGGCGCGGTGGTGGCGTCCGCGGCCGGCTACTGCTCGGCCGGCGCCGGGCTGGAGCAGCTTATGAACGCGGGCGGGAATTCCGCGCGCGCGCCCCAGGCGCAGGTGCCGGTCCCGGATATGAGCCGGGCCGGATCGCCAGAGCGCATACTTCCTTTCCAGCCGATCGTGCTGAACGAGGCGGACAGCGGCAAGACCGTGCTCCTGTCCATCGGCGGCGAGCTGAGGGTGATCGTCAGCGATCCGCGCGACGGCGGCTACGTCCTGCAGGACCCCGTCTATGACCGCGCCAAGCTGACCCTCGTCGGGCGCTACCAGACCCCCGGGCAGGGCCCGGTGGGCGACCGCGGCAAGGTGGAGTTCCGCTTCACCGGCAAGGCCGAGGGCATGGCCCGGGTGCGGATAACGGCCAAGAGGCCGTGGGAGAACGGCAAGCCCGGCATAGTGAAATTCTCGGCCACGATAGAGGTGCGGCGGCTTTACTCCGTCATGGGTCGCTCCGCCGCTGAGATGGACAAGAGCGTTCCCGCCGGCCTGGCGAACCTTCAGAAGGCCGTCGCGGCCGCCGGCGTGCCCGCCCTGACCGATTACGGCCGCAGTTTCTCCATACGGCAGTACCCCGGGAACACCGGCGTGAAGGCCATCCTGGCCGACGTGACCGGCAACAACGAGTCCGACCTCGAGCTGAGCTGGTTCAGCCGCTCGTCCGGCGACAAGGCCGCGAAGAACTTCGCCGCGGCCCTCAGGGCGGAGGCCAAGCTGGAGGCCGAGGACGCCGACGAGACGGAG
>JAKAMO010000118.1:4040-6813 GCA_021812825.1 bacterium
AGATCATCCGCTCCATAGCCGACGAGGCCGAGAAGGCCTTCACCGGCACGCGGAACTTCGTAAGCGTCAAGGCGTACGAGCACTCGATAGCCGAGGACGGCGACCTGGAGTCCCACACCCTCATCGGCGAACTCCCGAACGGCGCGCTGTACGTGCTGTCCTTCACCAACTTCCCTTTCTGAGACGGAAGAAAGATCTTGGATATTGAGCCGCCGGGCTTCCCCGGCGGCTTACGGAGATAGAAATGAAAAAGACATACCTGTTAACAGCAGCGGTTCTTCTTTCCCTTTCCGCCGGCGCGTTCGCGTCCGGGCAGAGCTTCGAGCAGAGCGTGGAGGACGTGGTAGGGTCGGTCGGAGACCTTAAGACCCCGCCTCCCGGCGGTTTTCACCCGGGCGGTCCCGGCTATGATCCGGCGGGTCCGGGGCATATAACCCCGCCCGTAGTGCCGCATCCGCAGCCGGGGCCCTGGCATGATAACCCCGGGCACAATAACCCCGGCGGTCACGGCGGCGATTGGGACCACCACGGCAACGACTGGGACCACCACGGCAACGACTGGGACCACCACGGCAACGACTGGGACCACCACGGCAACGACTGGGACCACCACGGCAACGACTGGGACCACCACGGCAACGATTGGGACCACCATCCCTACCAGCCGCCCTACCACGGTCCCGTCTACGAGTGCACCGACTGGACCTTCAACGCCGATACCCCCAACCCGTACTCGAACAAGATCTACTACTACGACGCCGCGGGCAGGATCTACAGCCAGAAGGTGACCATCAACATAGCTCCGCGCGACCTGAAGCCCTGGGAAACCGAGACCATATCGGTATGCCCCGGCAGGCTGGACCTGGACAAGTCCCTGTTCTATTACAACGTGGCGCAGAAGGATAACAGCGGGTTCGGCTCTTTCTTCACCGGCGAGAAGTCCTACCTGTACACGCTGGTGCCTACCGGCCGCAAGGTTTCCACTCCCGACGGCCAGGGCCTGGCCATGCTTTCCGGCGGCCTCGACCAGGCCGGACGGGTCTACATCACCATAGCGGACAAGTGGGCGGCCTTCTACCCGGGGCAGCGGGTGGACTTCTTCGTGAAGGTGATGCGCATACCTTCCAACGTCCAGGGCCTTTCCGCGCAGGAGCTCATCGACGCTCTGAAGGAGACCCAGTTCAGCGCGAGCTTCATGGTGGCGCCTCAGTACACCCTGCAGCTCTTCGACAGGGCCCTCCCGGGCATGTACACCGTCACGGTGAGTTACGTCCGCAACGGGCAGAGCATGTCGCAGCTGTTCACGTTCTCGATATAAGCCCGAAGCAGGCGGGAATGAGGACGGCGGCGCTTAACGGCGCCGCCGTTCCGTTTTCCGGAAAGAAAAGACGAATAAAGTCAGTAAAAGTGGCGCTCAGGCCATTTCCCGCGGGCCGATTTTCATGTTGAATATATGTACGACTTCCCCCGGCGCGGGGAAAGGAGGCCGTATGAAAAGGCTGGTATTGGCTTCGGCACTTCTGGGGATCTGCGGCGGCATTGCCGCCGGGGCGGACGCGCCGAAGGCGGCCAAGGAGGAGGCCATGGAAAAGAGCGTGTACGACTTCACGGTGAAGGACGCGGAAGGCGAGGACTATCCGCTGGCGACGCACAAGGGGAAGGTGCTGCTGATAGTGAACGTGGCCAGCAAGTGCGGTTTCACGCCGCAGTACACGGGGCTGGAGGAGCTGTACAGGAAATATTCGGGCCGCGGGCTGGTGGTGCTGGGCTTTCCCTGCAACCAGTTCGGCAACCAGGAGCCGGGCACCAACGCCGAGATACAGCATTTCTGCCGGCTGAACTACGGGGTGACCTTCCCGGTGCTGGGCAAACTGGAGGTGAACGGCGCCGGGACGGACCCGCTCTACGTATACCTGAAGCGCGCGGCGCCCGGGGTGCTGGGGAGCGAGGCGATAAAGTGGAACTTCACCAAGTTCCTGGCGGACAGGACCGGCAAGGTGATCGGGCGCTACGCCTCGGCGACAAAACCTGAAGAACTGGAGAAGGACATAGAGAAGGCCCTCGGGCCGGCGCCGGTGAAAGGCCGGCCCTGAGCGGGCCGGGGGGGGCAGGGCGGGCCGCCGGGCTGATAAGCCCGGCGGTTTTGTTTGGTAGAATATCGGTAGTTAAGGGGTTTATCATGATCACTTCCCGGGAAAGAGCGCAGTGAAGGCGGCGAGGATACTGCTGGTCGGCGGAGGCGAAGAGCTGACGGAGCTCTGCGTGACCGCGCTCGAAAAGGAGAACGGCAGGAACGTGCTGATGGCTATAGACCATGAGCATAGCGACCGCGTCGCCAGCATAGCCGAGGCGTTCAAGCCCGACGTAATACTGCTGCTCGCCAAGGACCACATGACGCCGTTCGGGGGCGAGGAGGTCTGCCGCCAGCTCCGCTCCAATCCCGCGGCCGGGGCGGCGAAGATAATCCTGTTCTCCTCGGACAGCCTGAAGAAGGGCCTGCGCGCCGCGAAAGGCTGCGGGGCGGACGCCTTCATCCGCAAGCCTTTCGAGCCTGGGAAACTTATAGAGATGATAGAGCTGCTGCTGTCCTAGGAGACGGCCGCGCGTAACGGAGCCAACGCCGGGCGACGCCCGGCGGTTTATTTTCCGGCGCGGCGGCTCCCACGGGGTTTCAGTCGGTGAGGGGGCGCAGCACCGGGGCTTCTTCCGCGCTTATGGCGGCCGCGGGGGCCTTCGGCAGCGCCAGGGCGGCCGCGAAGAACGCGGCGCCGAG
>JAKAMO010000119.1 GCA_021812825.1 bacterium
AGGGCGGACCGTGCGGTCCGCCCTCTGCGTCAAGCCGCCGGCCGTTACGCCGCGACTTTCTCCCCTTCCTTGGACGGCACCTCGCAGGACATCTGCGCTATCTGCTGATAGACGCTGAGGCGCCACTTGTACTCCTCCTCGGCCAGCTTAGCGAGGCGGGCGGCCACTTCCGGGTTGCTCTTCTGCAGCGTGCGGAACCGGTTCTCGCCGTTCATGAACTCGCTCACCGGGATGGTGGGCGGCTTGCTGTCGATGGTCAGGGGGTTCTTGCCCTGGGCCCTGAGGGCCGGGTTGTAGCGGAACAGCGGCCAGCGGCCGGACATCACCGCCTTCTTCTGCTCGTTCATCCCGGCGCCCATGTCTATCCCGTGGGCTATGCAGTGGCTGTAGGCGATGATTATGGACGAGCCCTCGTAGGCTTCCGCGTCCGCGAACGCCTTCACGGACTGGTTATAGTCGGCGCCCATCGCTATCTGGGCCACGTAGATGTTGCCGTACGTCATGCTGATCATCCCGAGGTCCTTCTTGGGCATCGGCTTGCCGCCGGCCGCGAACTGGGCCACGGCGCCGAGCGGGGTGGCCTTGGACATCTGGCCGCCGGTGTTGGAGTACACTTCGGTGTCCAGCACCAGTACGCGCACCTTCTTGCCGGTGGCCAGCACGTGGTCCAGCCCGCCGTAGCCTATGTCGTAGGCCCAGCCGTCGCCGCCCAGGATCCAGACGCTCTTCTTGATCAGGTAGTCCGCCAGCGTGCCCATGCGGGCGGCCTGCTCGCCGCCCGCCGCGACCAGCGCCTTCTTGAGGTCGGCGACGCGGCCGCGCTGCTGCTCGATGCCGGCCCACTCGCTCTGGTCGGCGTTTAGGATGTCGTCCGCCAGCTTGGCGTGGGCCTTTAGCGGGCCCGCCTTCATGGCGGTCAGCAGCTCGCGGGCCTCCTCGCCCATCTTGTCGTAGGCCAGGCGCATGCCGAGCCCGAACTCCGCGTTGTCCTCGAACAGGGAGTTGGACCAGGCCGGGCCCCTGCCGTCCTCGCGGGTGCAGTAGGGCGTGGTGGGCAGGTTGGCGCCGTAGATTGACGAGCAGCCGGTGGCGTTGGCCACGGCGACATGGTCGCCGAAGAGCTGGGTCATCAGCTTTACGTACGGGGTCTCGCCGCAGCCGGCGCAGGCGCCGGAGAACTCGAACAGCGGGCGCACCAGCTGGGAGCCCTGCACGGTGTTGCGGTTGACCTTGGCCGAGCCGGTGTCCTTGAGGGACAGGAAGAACTTGAAGTTCTCGCGTTCGGTGGCGCGCAGCGGGAACTGCGGGGCCAGGTTGATGGCCTTCTTGCCGGTCTCCTTGCCGTCCTTGCGCTCCTTGGCCGGGCAGTTGTAGACGCAGGCGCCGCAGCCGGTGCAGTCCTCGACGGCGACCTGCACGGTGAACTTCATGCCCTTAAGCGCCGGGGCCTTGGCGTCCATGGACTTGAAGGTCTTCGGCGCCTTGGAGAGCTCGGCGCCGTCATAGGCCTTGATGCGGATGGCGGCGTGCGGGCAGACCAGCGAGCAGAAGCCGCACTGTATGCACAGGTGGCTCTCCCAGACCGGGCTCTCGAGCGCTATGTTGCGCTTCTCGTACTGGCTGGTCGCGGTCGGGAAAGTGCCGTCCACGGGCATACGGGACACCGGCAGCTGGTCGCCGCGGAAGGCGATCATCTCGCAGAGGGTCTCGCGGACGAACTTCGGGAAGCCCTCGACCTCGCAGGCCCGCTTGATCTTGGAGGTGGCCTTGCCCACCTTCACTTCCTGGATGGCGGCCAGGGTCTGGTCCACGGCGGCGTAGTTCTTGTTGACCACCTCGTCGCCCTTCTTGGAGTAGGTCTTCTTGATCGACGCCTTGATGGCGGCTATCGCCTCGTCCTTCGGCAGGACGCCGGAGATGCCGAAGAAGGCGGTCTGCATGATGACGTTGATGCGCGCGCCCATGCCGGTCTCCTCGGCTATCTTGGAGGCGTTGATCACGTAGAACTTAAGGTGCTTCTTGACGATGTCCTCCTGCACCTCGATGGGCAGCCTGTCCCAGACCTCTTCCGCGCCGAACGGGCTGTTCAGCAGGAAGATGCCGCCGGCCTCGGCCTTGTCGAGCATCTCATACTTCTCGAGGAAGCTGAACTGGTGGCAGCCGATGAACCTGGCCTTGTAGACCAGGTAAGGGGTGCGCAGATAGGACTTGCCGAAGCGCAGGTGGCTGACCGTCATCGAGCCGGCCTTCTTCGAGTCGTAGACGAAGTAGCCCTGCGCGTACTGGCCGGTCTCTTCGCTGATGATCTTGATGGTGTTCTTGTTGGCGCCGATGGTGCCGTCGGAACCCAGGCCGAAGAACAGCGCGCGGAAGGTGTCGGCGGGCTCGGTGGTGAAGTTCTCGTCGTATTTCAGGCTCAGGTTGGTCACGTCGTCCACGATGCCCACGCTGAAGCTGTTGACCGGCTTCCTGGCGGAGAGGTTCTCGAAAACGCCCTTGGCCATGGCCGGGGTGAACTCCTTGGAGCCGAGGCCGTAGCGGCCGCCGACTATGACCGGGAGCTCCTTCAGCGCGCCGGCCTTGAAGGCCGAGGCGCAGACGGTGACCACGTCCTGATAGAGCGGCTCGCCCAGGGAGCCCGGCTCCTTGGTGCGGTCCAGCGCGGCGATGGCCTTGACGGTCTTCGGGAGGGCCTTGATGAAATCGGCCTCGGAGTAGGGCCTGTACAGGCGAACCTTCAGCACGCCCACCTTCTCTCCCTTGGAGATCAGGTAGTTGACGGTGTCCTCGACCGTGTCGGCCCCGGAGGCCATCACGACCACGACGCGCTCGGCGTCGGGGGCGCCCACGTAGTCGAACAGGTTGTACTTGCGGCCGGTCAGCTTCTCGAACTGGCCCATGGCCTCCTTGACCATCGTGGGGACGGCGTCGTAGAAGCGGTTCACCGCCTCGCGGCTCTGGAAGAAGACGTCGGGGTTCTGGGCGGTGCCGCGCAGGACCGGCTTCTCCGGGTTGAGGCCTCGGGCCTTGTGCTCGGCGATCAGCTTCTCGCTGATCATGCTGCGCATCACGTCGGTGGAAAGGGGCTCCACCATGTTCAGCTCGTGGCTGGTGCGGAAGCCGTCGAAGAAGTGCAGGAACGGCACGCGGGTCTTCAGCGCGGCGGCCTGGGAGATCAGGGCGAAGTCCATGACCTCCTGCGGGTTGGCCGAGGCCAGCATGGCCCAGCCGGTCTGGCGGCAGGCCATCACGTCGGAATGGTCGCCGAAGATCGAAAGGGCGTGGGAGGCCACCGCGCGGGCGGAGACGTGGAAGACGGTGCTGGTGAGCTCGCCGGCTATCTTGTACATGTTCGGGATCATCAGCAGCAGACCCTGGGAGGCGGTGAACGTGGTGGTCAGCGCGCCGGCGGTCAGGGAGCCGTGTACCGCGCCGGAGGCCCCGCCTTCGGACTGCATCTCTATCACGTTGGGAATGGTGCCCCAGATGTTCTTGTCGCCTTTGGCGCTCCAGGCGTCGGAAAGCTCGCCCATCACCGAGGAAGGGGTTATGGGATATATAGCAATGACCTCGTTGGTCTTGTGGGCCACGAACGCCGCGGCCGTATTGCCGTCCATCGCAACTTTTTTATTTGCCATTATAATGACTCCTTAAGGAAGTATCGCAAAGCTCGTCCGTGAAAAGGCGGACCCTACCGGGGAATAGTATAGCATTTTGGCCGGCTCACCGGAGGGCGCCGTCCTGCAGCCGCCTTATCCCCCTGGGGTTGCCCTCCAGGAGCTCTTCAGGGAGGCCGGGCCCATCGAAACCCTGGAAACAGACCGGACGCACGTACCTGTAGATGGCCGCGGTCCCCACGCTGGTGAAGAAGCTGTGGGTGGTGGCGGGATAAGGGCCGCCGTGGTGCAGGCTGTGGCAGGGCTCCAGGCCGGTGGGGTAGCCGTTGCAGACTATCCGGCCGGCCTTGCGCCGCAAAGCCAGCAGGAGGGCCGAGCCCTTCCGCAGCTCCGCGGTGGCGGCGTGGACGGTGGCCGTAAGGCTCCCTTTCATCCCGTCCGCGGCCTTCAGCATGGCGGCCGCGCTCCGGCAGCGGTAGACCACGGTGGCGGGCCCGAAGACCTCTTCGCTCAGCTCCGGCCGGCGGCTTATCAGCGAGACGTCCGCGGTGAAGACGCGGCAGACGGCTTTCTTGGGGCCCGTCCCCCCTTCCTGGGCCGCGGCCGCGAGGCGCACGCCGGGTATGGAGGCCAGCCTGGCGGTGCCCCGGTCGTAGGCCGCCTGTATGCCGGCATGCAGCATCGGGGCGGCCGGCACGGCCCTGGCCCTGGCGCAGAGCGCGGCCAGGAAACGGGAGAAGCCGGGGCAGTCGGCGGCTATCACCATGCCCGGGTTGGTGCAGTACTGGCCCACCCCGGTATTGAGGGAGCGCGAGAGCCCCTCCGCGATCTCCTCCGGCCGCGAATTCAGGGCGCCCGGCAGCAGGAACACCGGGTTCACGCTGCCCATCTCGGCGTAGACGGGTATGGGGACGGGGCGGGCGGCGGCCGCGTCGGCCAGGGCCCTGCCTCCGGCCAGCGAGCCGGTGAAGGCGACAGCGGCGGTGAGGGGATGCCTGACGAGGGCCAGCCCCGCTTCGAAGCCGGAAGCCTGCAGCAGCGAGAACATGCCTGGCGGCAGGCCGGAGCGGCGCACCGCCTCCGCTATCACCCGACCTACCAGCTCGCAAGTACCGGGATGGGCCGGGTGGCCTTTCACTATCACCGGGCAGCGCGCCGCGAAGGCCGCCACGGTATCGGTGCCGGCCACTGAGATGGCGAGCGGGAAATTGCTCGCGCCGAAGACGGCTACCGGGCCTATAGGCATCATCATCGTCCGCAGGTCCGGCTTCGGCAGGGGCTTCCTGCCCGGGACGGCCCTGTCTATCCTGGCCTGTACCCAGGAGCCTTCGAGTATAAGATCGGCGAAGACCCGGGCCTGGCCGGAGGTTCGGGACAGTTCGGACCTGAGCCTTTCATAAGGAAGGCCAGTCTCCAGGTGCGCGCGCTCCACTATGGCTTCGGCACCGGCTTCCAGTCCGGACGCTGCGCGCTTCAGCATCCCCGCTATCCTGCCGACGGGGACGTCCTGCAGTTCCACGAAAGCCCGCTGGGCCAGTTTAAGAGCCCGGTCCGCCTCGGCCCGGCCGGCTTCGCGGAAAGTCCCGGGCAGTTCCCTCCCGGCGGCCGGGTCGACGCCGCGGAAAGTCCTTCCGTCGGAGCGGGAGAACGAGCAGCCTATGATGTGGGAACCGGTCAGCCGGATGGATCTTTCGCGCATCTCAACGCTCCTCGGGGTCTCCGGCGCGGCCGCCGGGTGCCGTAATATGGGTGAACTTCGCTTTTTAGTATAATTAACATTAAGAACCCGCGCAACTCTCACTAAGGAGCCTGCCTTATGCAGAATTCAGCCATCATCAGCGAAGTGGACGCAATCGCCGCGAAATACGGCGACAGGAAAGGCTCGCTCATCCCCCTTCTGCAGCTCATACAAAGCCGGTTCGGCTACCTCCCCCGCCCCGCCATAGAGCGGCTGGCGGAGCGGATGGGCGTGGCCCCGGCCGAGATAATCGCGGTCTACTCTTTCTACGCGCAGTTCCGCACTACGCCGGTAGGCAAGCACCACATCAAGGTCTGCCACGGCACAGCCTGCCACGTGGCGGGCGCCGACAAGGTCAGTTCGGCCCTGCACGAAGAGCTTGGCATCGGCCACGGCCAGACCACGCAGGACGGCGAGTTCTCCGTGGAGGACGTAGCCTGCCTGGGCTGCTGCAGCCTGGCGCCGGTGGTCATGGTCCAGGACGAGACCCACGGCGGTGTAACCCCCGACAAGGTCAAGAAGCTGGTCAAGGAGACCAGGGCCGGCGGCTGCGCCTGCGCCGAGGCGGCCGGCAAGGCCTCCAAGGCGCCCGGCTCCGCCAGGCCAGCGCCCGGCGTGACGCTGGTCCGGGTGGGCATGGGCTCCTGCGGGGTCGCGGCCGGCGCCCGCAAGACGCTGGCGGCCGTGACCGAAGCCGCGGCAAAAGCGGGGCTGGACGTGCCGGTGCTGTCCACCGGCTGCAACGGCATGTGCCACGAGGAGCCGCTGCTCGAGGTGGTGCAGGACGGCCAGTCCTATTTCTACGGCAAGGCCACCGCCGAGACAGCGGCCCGCGTGATGGAGCGGCACGTCATCGGCGGCGAGCCGGTCACGGAAAGCCTGCTGATCTCACCCGGGAAACCCGCGGCTTCGAACCCTTTCTACGCCAAGCAGCAGCGCATCGTGCTGCGCAACTGCGGCATCATCGATCCGGATTCCATAGAGGCCTACGAGAGGGCCGGCGGCTACTCCGCGCTCCGCAAGGTGCTGACCTCGATGAAGCCCGAGCAGGTGGTGGCCGAGGTCTCGGCTTCCGGCCTGCGCGGGCGCGGCGGCGCGGGCTTCCCCACCGGCACCAAGTGGAAGTTCGCGGCGGCGGTGCCGTCCGACGGCGAGAAGTACATGATCTGCAACGGCGACGAGGGCGACCCCGGCGCGTTCATGGACCGCAGCGTGCTCGAGAGCGACCCGCACGCCGTGCTCGAAGGCCTGATGATAGCCGCCTACGCCGTGGGCGCCAACAAGGGTGTCTTCTACGTCCGCGCCGAATATCCCCTGGCCGTAAGGCGCATCAACCGCGCCATCGAAGAGGCCGAGAAGAAGGGCCTGCTGGGCAAGAACATACTCGGTACGGATTTCTCCTTCACCGCCTATCTGAAGGAAGGCGCGGGCGCATTCGTCGGCGGCGAGGAGACG
>JAKAMO010000020.1 GCA_021812825.1 bacterium
AGCGGCGCGCGCCGAAAGTCGACTCGCCGTTGCCCACGTTATCCGAGCCGCTGGAGCTGGCTATGTAGTAGCAGGAAGCCCTGAAGACGACTCCGGCCGCGTTATAGGTCCAGGAGTTGTCGCCGGAATTATAGGTGTTGACGCCCAGCCACTTCTCGGTGCCCTGCCAGTCGGAGCCGTTCCAGTACCAGCCGTTCTTGCTGGTGTCGGAGCAGTTGTTCTCCGGCGCCTGAGAAACGTCCTGCTGGATGCGGACCTGCACGCTGGAGATGCCCGAGGTGAAGTCGACCGCGGTTCCGGTGATGCTGCTGACCACCAGGTAGAAGCCGTTCTCGGTGGGCGGCGAGCTCACCTTGGAGTCCGGCTCCATCAGGTCGAGAGTGAAAGTGGAGTAGTTCACCCCGAAGCCGGTATAGTTGCCGGCCTTGTCGGAGATCTTGGCGCGCAGCAGGAAGGTCGCGCTGGAGCGGCCCACCGCCCAGGAATTGTTGCCTGTCGGCAGGTTCTGCGGCAGCGCGGTCATCGTCCAGTTAGCGGTCACGGCCGTCACGCTGGAAACGTAGCCGGCCTGCCAGGCCGCGGAATTGAAGTTCCAGTACCTGTTGGGCTTGGCGTCCGTGTCGGTCAGTTCGTACTCGATCGTGGAGAGTCCCGACGGGATGCCGCCTCCGGTGACGGGGTCTGCGGCGGAGCCGTCGAACTGCGATATGGTGCGCCGGTAGGACAGGTGCGCGGGCTGCGCGATCGAGGCGGTGGGCGTGGTGTAGTCCAGCACGAACGTGGCGGTGGCGTAGGCGATCTCGGTGTTCGGCCCGCCGTTCACCGGCTGGGTGTTGTCCCTGGCGTAGGACTGCACCTCGAACCTGAAGCCGTCGCCCTTGTCCACGCCGGTGTAGCAGTCGCCGCCGTTCGCGCCCCTGAAGCCGCCGGTAGGCAGCACCTTGATCCAGGAATCGGCGGTGCCTGCGTCGTAGGCCATCCAGTCGGAGCCGACGCTGACCACCCAGTTGCCGAACGTCTGGTCGTAGCCGCAGGGGGTGCCGCCGGAGTCGTAGCGGCGCACGCGAACGTAGATGTTGTTCAGGCCGGCCGGGAAGCCGGGGTCCGAGTCCACCGCGGTGCCGGAAATATTGGAGATCGGCGCGTTCCGGTAGGCGACGGCCCCGTTGCCGCGCGCGGGCGCGGTGGTCAGCGAGACGGGGATGAAGCGGTCCATCTTGAACGACACGCCGCCGGTCGGGGCGGGGGTGTCAGGCGCGTTCTTATTGCCCGCCGCGTCCTGGCCGCGGACGTACGCCGTGAAATCGAGCGAGCCCGCCAGCGTATTGAACTCGTTGACCAGGGCGGCGTCCACGTAGGTCCACGAGGAGACGTAGATGGAGGTGGCGTTGCGCCAGTTGGCAGCGCTGAACGCGCCCCAGCCGGCCCCGTTCCAGTAGAGATTGTCGGTGTTGCGCTTTATCACCACCTGCACGCCGTTGACCGGGTTGAGGACGCTGAAATCCTCCCTCGCCGTGCCGGAGATGGCCGGCATGGAGGTGTAGGAGAAATTACCGGGCATCGTTATCGTGGTGGTGGGCGCCGAGGCGTCGTAGGCGAAGATCTTCTCCTGGTAGTTCTCAATGTTGCCGGAGCGGTCCAGCGCGCGCGACCGTACCGTGTAGACGCCGCCCTCGGTCAGGGCGGGAGGCCAGGACTCCCCGCCCGGAGGATAGGCCCAGTTGGCCGCGGAGACGACATTGACGCCTATGATGGCGTCGGTCACCTGCGAAGTGGGAGTGAAGGCGGCCTTGCGCCAGAAAGAGCCCACGGCGAAGCCCGTGCCGTTGAACGTGTTGCCGGACTGGTCGACTATCTGCACTTCTACGCCCTGCGGCGCCAGGCCGCTCATCGCCTCGGTGGAGGAGTAGTTCACCCAGTCCGCCGCGGCGCCGGAGAAGGCGGCCGCCTGCGAGGCGTTCTGATAGGCGGACGCGGGCGAGATTATCGTGCTGGACGGCGTATTGATGTCGTAGATGAACTCGCGCTCGTAAGTGTCGTTCGGCACCTGGTTGCCCGCGTAATCCACGGCCTGCAGCTCCACCCGGTAGCGCTTGTTGACGGGCCACGAGGGAGGAGAATAGGACCAGGCCCCGCCGGCGGTAACGGTGACCAGCCTGGTGGAGGCCACCACCTGCCAGGAGGCGGCCCCGTCCCACTTCGGCTTCACGGCGCCGCTTTCGGAGAGGTTGGAGATCTGCGCCATCACCGGCGGCACCAGTCCGGCCGGCACGTCGGCGTAGCTTCCCTGCAGCAGCCCGGTGGCCCTGGAAGGGCCGTAGAAGGCGTCGCCGCCGGACATAGGGGTGGAGATACTTATCGTCGGGTAGTTGAAGTCCGACGTCACGTTTATCGAGTTGTAGGTCTCCTGGTTGCCGGCCTTGTCGAGGCCGGCCACGTAGATGGTATAGACGTGGTTGTTGGTGGATATCGTCGGCGGATCATAGGTGGCCGGCGGATAGCTCCAGGTTATGGTCGACGCCGAGGAGACGTAGTCCACCGGCAGGTCCACCACCGTGCCCGAGCTCCAGCCGAGCGCCGCGGTGCCGTTCCAGTAGTAAACGTCGCCGCCGGAGACGTGCGTGATCCGGACCTTCAGGCCCGACGGCGGGTTGGCGAGGCCCGACAGGCCGCCGTAGCTCGTGCCAGCTATCAGCGGCAGCGAGTTCTGTATGAAGCTGTTGGCGGTCGGCGTGGAGATCCTGGAGACCGGCGGCGTGCCGTCCACCACGAAGGTGTGCACCGTCCACGGGTTCTGCTCGTTGCCGCCGCGCGCGTCCATCGGCTCGGCCTTGTCGAAGGCCCTTACCCGCAGCGTGTACTGCCTGTCGGAGACCCAGTTGCCGAAGCCGCCGGTGACGCCGTCGAAAGGATAATGCCAGCTGTCGGTGCCTATCACCTCCTGCCAGGCTCCGTCAAAAGTGACGGTCCAGGAGCTGAAAGCGGAGCCGGTCCAGTAATAGGTGGTGTTCCCCTCCATGTAGCTCAGGTGGATCTGCGGCGTGCTCAGCAACACGCCCACGAAAGGCAGCGGCGTGTCCGCGGCGCTGCCGCTGAAGGCGTTCACGCCGGTAAGGTTGCCCGGCTTGTACTGGCCCAGGTCCAGAGGCTGGGCTATCGCGGAGGTGGGCGGGGTGCGGTCCCAGATGAAGGTCCTGGACGAGACCCCGCCGGTGAAGCCGGCCTGCACGTTGCCGGCCTTGTCCACTGCCCTGGTCTGCAGCACGTATTCCTTGCCGGTCAGCAGCGCCGACTGCAGGTTGGCGTGCGTGTAGCTCCAGGTATCGGTACCGGAAACGATGTTGAAGGTGGAAGCCGAGATAGCGAAGGCCCCTGACCCGTCCTGCCAGCGTTTGTCGGCCTGCACGTCGTAGATCTGCACCTCGACCCTGCTCAGGTCGGATTTGCCGTTGGGCGAGTAGACGCCTATCGGGTCGTCGGCGGTCCCGTAGATGCCGGTGATGTTGCGCAGCACCTGATAGCTGCGCGGCGTGGCCATGTACGACGCCGGCGGCGAGGTGTCGAACAGCACCTGGTAGGAAGCCATGCCGCTCTCGTTGCTCTCCACGTTGCCGGCCTTGTCCTTAGGCATCAGCAGCACCTTGTAGCGCCTGCCGTCCTGCAGGGCCGGGGTGACCAGCGTCACGGTAGACCAGTTGACAGTGACCTGCGGCACATAGTCGGTCTCCAGGTCGGCGGTGTTGACGGAGAAGCTGGAGCCTGTCCAGTAATAGCCATTCTCCACGTCCTTGATCCTGACGTATACGTTGCCGCCGAAGCTCTTCTGCAGCGAGGGCTGCGTGATGTTGCCGGGGTCGGTGGCCGTGCCGGAGAGAGCGGGCATGGCGTTTATATTGGGCGCGTTCGGCGACTGGATGTAACCGACGGGCTTGGTGTTGTCTATCACCATGCGGCGCTCGGCGTTAAGGCCGAACTCGCCCGCGGAGTTGTACGGCGTAACCGTGACCGTGTAGGAGGCGTTGTCGACCGTGAAGGCCGCGGGGCCGTTTATGGACTGCACCCAGCTACCGCCGCTGACCCAGGTATAAGTGTCGACGCTCACCCAGGAGAGGGACGGCTCGTACCACCACACGGACTGGCCTATGTCGCGGCGCAGCCTGATCTGCACGCTGTCCGCCGCCCGCAGGTTGGTGCCGCTGCCTTTTATGTTGAGCATGTCCCCGGCCATGTAGTTCCTGTCGTCCGGCCCCATCGGAGTGTCTATGTAGGCCACGGCCTGCGGCGTCTTCAGCAGGAAGTTCACGTCCACGACCTCTATCGTGCCCTTGGACTTCTGGTTGTTGCCCTTGTCCACGGCCAGCGCTATCATGTCGTACTGGCTCTCGTTGATCCACGGTATGCCGGCGGTGTTCCAGGTCCACGTGCTGTACTGCAGCGGGTTGGGGTTCACGTTGAGCGTGGCGGTGGCGAACCAGATGCGGCTGTTCGGGTATAGCCCGCCGGGACAGGCCGCGAAGGTATTGGTGACGTTATCGTAGCAGCGGGGCGCGCCGGTCCCGGTGTTCTGGCGCAGCGACACCACTACGACGTCCGAGGTCTTCAGCTCTCCCGGCGGCACATCGTACGCCGTGCCCCAGATCTGACTCACGGAGGCGACCTGGCCCACCGGCGCCAAGGTCATCGACGTGGGAGGCGTGACGTCGCCGGTGAAGTAGTTGGTCGTGTACTGGTCCTCCAGATGGCCCAGCAGGTCCCGTACGCGGCTCATCGCGTAGTACGTGGTGCCGTCCGCGATGGCCCCGCCGGGCAGGGCATAGCTCCACGTGCCGGAGGAGGCGCCGGAGAAGACCGCGGCGTTCCACCACCTCGCGGGCTCGGTAAAGGCGGTGTTCTTCCACCACAGGCCGTCGGTGAGCCGCTGCATGGCCAGCTCCACCGCCACGTTGTAGGTGCTGATGCCGGACTCGTAGATGCGGCCCGCCTCCGGATAACCCTTGAGGTTCTCCACCGAGTCGTCGGCGGTGCCGGTCACGGCGGGGACCGCGCCGATGAAGCTGTTGTGCACCGGGAAGGTGACCTTCGAAGCCGGAGTCGAGAAGTCGACCAGGAACGTAAAGGTTGAGGTGTAGAGCCCGGTCAGGTTGTTCAGCGCCTGGTCGCGGGCGTACTGGTTTATGTAGTACTGGTAGCCGTCGGTCTGGGAGGCCGGCGCGACGACCTTGGTCCAGTCCCCCGCCACCAGGGTGTCGATGTCGTAGTAGTCGTTGGCCGCCACCCAGGCGCTGGTGAAGAAGTTCCAGTACTGCCCGTCCGAGCGGCCCATGCGCAGCTTGACCACGTTGACGCCGCTGGGCTCGTCGCCGGTGTTCGGATCGAACGCGGTGCCGCGGATCATGCCGGTGGCGGTGTCTATCGCGAACGGCGCCGGGGCCGTCACGTCGGTCAGCGGCGTGGTGTTGTCGAAAGTGAAATAGTACGCGGCGCTGGCGTCGGCGTTCTGGTTGTTGTCTATCTGGACGTTCGTAGGCTTGGCCTGCCAGTTGCCGGCCTTGTCGTAGCCGCGCGCCCAGACGGAGATCTTCGAGTTGTTGACAGGGGAGAGGGCCGGCAGCGCTATGCTCCAGGCGCCGTTGGCGTACGAGGCGTCATGCCAGAGGTCGTACTTGGTGACCGGGCTGGTGTCCCAATCGCCTATCACGCCGCCATAGGTGCCCTTCCAGATCGCGTTGTAGGTGCCGCGGGCCTTCACCAGGACCTTGACCCCCACGATGACGCCGGTATCGGTGACGACGCCGTAGATATAGGGCGCGCTGTACTGGGCCGACAGGTTCACCGGGGAAGTGGCGAGGGCGACGGGGACCTCGTTGTCGAACTGCACGACGCGCCCCGCCTGGGCCGGGATATCCGCGCCGGCCGGCTGTCCGGAGGCGGGCCCGAACTCCTTGTTCAGCGCCAGGTCGTAGGCGTAGGTGACGAAGCGGTAGTCCTGCCGCTTGTTAGTAGCGATGGCCCCCTGCAGCGGCGCCGGCAGGTTATAGGTCCACGCGACCGTGGCCTGGCCGATGCTGTACGGCGAGGTGTCCACATAGACCTCGGACCAGATAGGCTCGGGCTGGTCGAAGGCGCTGCCGCTCCACCAGTTGCCGCCCACCAGGCGGACCGCGATCTTGACGGTGTAGGTGCCCAGCGCGGCCTCGTACACCCTGGGGCCGTAGCGTTCGTCGGTGGCCTGGCCGGAGACTGACGGTATGGAGTTGACGAACTCCGCGGACGGAGAGAGCACCGTAGAGGTGGGCTTGTCCAGGTCGAACTTGGTGGTGACGGAGACCACGCCGGAATAGTTGCCGGCGTAGTCCTGCACGCGGGCCTCGTACTTGTACTTCTTGTCGCTGGTGAAGGCCAGCGCCGCGGAATTGAAGCTCCAGGAGGTCGGCACCCCCTGCGCGGGCCGCCAGACCGGCGCGGAGCAGGGCGTGAAGGACGAGCCGTCGAAGCAGTTGACGTAGCTGCCGTCCGCCAGCACCTCGCTGACGGCCACGGCGGCGGTGCTGGGGCCGGTGAAGGCGGCCGTCTGGTTGTTAGTGCCGCCTCCGGTCACCGGCGTCGAGACCAGCACTCCGGAGTAGGTGACGCCGTCGGCCGGATAGGCGATGGACGCCAGCGGCCCCGTTATGTCGTAAGTGAAGGTGAAGGTCGAGTAGAGCGACGAATAATTGCCGGCGTAATCCAAGGCCCTCGCCACCACGGTATAGGCCGCGTCGTCCCGGAGCATCGCCGGCTGGACGGTGTAGTACCAGGAGGTCGGGCCCAGCGTGGCCGCCTGGCGCCAGACGTTGGGGTCGTTGGAGTTCGCTGTCCACGCCGAGCCGTCCCAGAAGCGCTCGGCGACGCCGCTGCCCGTGGAGATCTTGACCTCGGCCCTGTCGAAGCCGGCCACGGCCGCGTTCGCCGTGCCGCCTATGCCGGGCAGCGCGTTCACCGCTACGGCGGCCGGCGTGGTCACCAGCACGCCCGGAGGCGTGTCGTCTATGATGAAATAGCGGACGTTGACCCCGCGCGTCTGCGCGGTCTCCCAGTTGCCGGCGCCGGTGTGGTCGGCCAGGCGCGCGTCGTCCATGGCCTTGACCTCGGCCTTGTACTCGCCCTCGCCCATGTTCCAGTTCACGTCCGGCAGGTAGACCCAGTTCCAGATGGCGCCCGCCGGCGAAACTGAGACCGGCTGCCAGGCCGCCTCGGAGGAGATCGTGGTGACGAAGGAGGCGCCGTCCCAGTAATAGGTGACGGCCCCGAGCAGATAGGAGAGGCGTATGACGCCGGAGGCGACGCCGGCGTTATCCGCGCTGTAGTAGCTGTCCTGCATCGTTCCGAACAGCCTGGTGCCGGTGCCGGACTTGCCGACGTTGCCGGACCTGTAGCGGCCGCTGACGCCGTTCAGGTCGTCGGCGGGCAGCGTGAAGACCGAGGAAGGCGGGGCCTTGTCCACGATAAGCACCGCGGAGGAGACCCCCACCCCCAGGACCTCCTGCACGTTGCCGCCCACGTCGGCCGCCTTGGCCAGGAAGAGATAGCGCATCGCCGGAGTGCCGGCGGGGGCGTCCGTGAACCTGTTGTCGAAGGAAGCCGGCGCGTAGGACCAGCTGGTGGCATTGGCCGACAGATAGCCGCTGGTATTGGCCTTGAGGGCGATCCAGAACGGGTTGGCGCCGTTGTCGAAGAAACCGGAGCCGTCGAACCAGAGAGGCGGGCTGCCGAGCTGCCGCACCGCGACGTAGACGTCGGAATTCGCGAAATTGTCCACCGCGGTGCCGGCGAGTCCGGCCACCTGGCGCATGCCGTTGACGGCGTTGGTGGAAGGCACCGCCAGGTAGGCCGTAGGGGAGGCTATGTCTATCGTGAACTGCGCCGCGGCGGCCGCGCCGGAGTTGCCCGCCTTGTCCGCGGCCGTCAGCTCCACTACGTAGGTCTGGTCCGGCTCAAAGACCTGGTGCGTGGTGAAATAATCGGTGGTATAGTTCAGCGTGCCGGTCTTCAGCACGTCGTTCCAGCTCAGCACCGCCGGCAGGTCGGTATACTGGCCGGCCAAGGCGGTGAACGTGGAAGCCTGCCAGTTCCAGTATTCGGCGGCGGCCTGCCGCCTGACCCTGAAATAGCCCGAAACCACTGTACCCGGGGCGGTGTCGGAGACGGTACCGGACAGGGCCGCCAGGGAATGCAGATATATCTTGTCCGGCATCGTTATGGCGGCGGCGGGGTTGGAAGCGTCCAGGACGAACTCGCGGCCGGAGCCGGGCGTCTCCGGATAACCGTAGATCTCATGCGTTGCCTTGGAGACCGCGCGGTATTTCCGGTTGCCGTTCCACGTCGGCAGGGTTATGGTCCAGCCTGGCTTCGGGAAAGTGTTGACGCCGGCGTAGCCGGTGAACGCGGTGGTGGATACCCAGGCCGAGCCGTTCCAGGCCAGATCGTCGTTGCCCTCGTTCTCCTTCAGGTCCGGCCCGTAATCCGTTATGCGCACCGCCACCGTAGTGGCGTAGACCGCCGTACCGATTATGGGCGGGATATTGTCGGAACGGTAATGCGGGACCCCCGAAGGCGGCGTGGTTATGTCGGAGACCGGCGGCGGAGGATAGAGCCGGAACTGTATCAGCGGCGAGTCCGGCAGCGCCTGCGCCGGCTTGGCGACCGCGTTGGCGGCCTGGTCCACCGCCTTGGCGAAGATCTGGTACTGCACGCCGGCCAGCTCCGTGTACCAGGTAGGGGTGGAAGCTCCCGTGGCCTGCCAGGTGTTGCCGATTATAGTGGCGTCGTAGAACAGCTCCGTGGCGGAATCCCAGGCGCCGGTGGCGCGGTTCCAGTACTTGCCGGCGCAGACGCTGTCCACGCAGTAGTAGGACAGCCGCACCTTGTCCAGCGTGCCGGGCGCGAAATCGGAGGCGGAGCCCGTTATGACGTTCAGTTCGGCGTGCACCCCGGCCCCGTGGGTGGGATAGGTGACGGTGGAAACCGGCGGCGTGAAGTCGGCCTTGATGTTGGTGGCCGTGGCGTAGACCAGCTGGTAGTTGCCGGCCTTGTCCACCGCCCAGGCGTTGATCTCGTAGGTCTCGCCGCTCTGCCAGGGGGCCGTGTTGAGTTGCCACCAGGTCGCGGCCGGACTGAGAACGCCGTAGGACTGCACGCTGTTCTCCAGGGCGGCGACCGCCCACGAGGAACCGGCGATGCTCCAGTACTTGCCGGCGTTCGGGCCGGTCAGCTGCTTGACGCGCACCCTCAGGTCGTTCACTATACCGTTGGGGCTGTCGTACGAGCCGCCATAGATCTTGCCGGTCTGGCTGATGTAGCCGTTGTCGTACGGATAGAAGATGGCGGCCGTGGGACGCGTTATATCGTAAACGAACGAGGCCTTCACCCCGTAGCCTTCCTGGTTGGTGGCGGCGTCGTTGGCGCTGGTCTGCACGGTGAAGCGCCTGCCGTCGTTCCCGGCGTACATGGCGGGGTTTATGGCATGGTCCCAGCCAGTCCAGGGCGGATTGGCGCCCAGCGGCTGCGGCGTGAGGGCCCAGCCGTTGACGCCGTTCCAGTACCAGCCGTCGGAGTCTCTGGTGATGTAAAGCGAGATGTTCGAGACGCCGGAGGAGCCGGGATCGTAACTGGTGCCCAGGACCTGCGCCGCCTGATAGTTCAGATGGGAGCCGTCGGCCGGCACGGTCACGGTGGAGACGGGCGCCTGGTTGTCGTACAGGAAGGTGGCCGTGGTGTAGATGGTGTCGTAGTTGCCGGCCACGTCCAGGCCGCGCGCCCGGATGCGGTACGTGGCGCCGCTGGTCCAGGTGGAGTTCTGGATATTGTAGGTCCACGAGGAAGAACTGGCGTACAGGACCTCCTGCAGAGGCAGCCAGGGCGCCGAGTTCTCGGACGCGCCGGTGGTCGACCAGGGCGGGTTCAGCGACGGGTCGTAATACTTGTTCAGCGAGGTCATGAACACCGTTATGCGCGTCTGCGCCACGGCGACGTTATCGCCGGTGGTACCGGCGATGTCGGGCAGAGAGTTGTAGCTCGGCAGCGACGGCAGCGTTATATAGCTGACCGGCTTCTCGTTGTCGTAAGTGATCACGCGTCCGGTGCCGGCCGGGATATTGGCGGCGAGAGGCTGGCCGCCGCCGGGGCCGTACTCCGGGTTGAGCGCGAGGTCGTAGGCCCACGGCACCAGCCGGTACTGCAGGTTCTGGTTGGCCGGCGCCGCCAGGTAGGTGCGCAGCGCGGCGGGGAGGTTGTAGGTCCACGTTACGGTGCTCTTGCCGGTATCGTAGGCGGAGGTGTCCACCGCCGTCTCGAACCAGACAGGGTCCGTGGCGTCGAAGAGGTTGTTGGCGCTCCACCAGTTGCCGCCGACCAGCTGCAGCGCCACTTTAACGGTATAGGTGCCCAGGTTGGCGCGATAGGTATCCGCCACGTCCGCGGCCTCGCCGCTTATCCGCGTGAAGCCGGTGGTATATCCGGTCAGCGGATAGGTTATAGTAGAGGTCGGGGACTTGACGTCGAACTTGATCGTCGCGGCGGCCGGCACGGACTCGTTGCCTGCGTAGTCCACGGCCTTGGCCTCGAACTTGTACTGCCGGTTCCCGGAGAGGTCCAGGTTCGCGTTGTTATAGCTCCAGGAGGCGAGCCCGGCAGCCGGCTGCCAGGAGGGGCAGGCGCCGAAGGATACGCCGTTGAAACAGGTGGTGTTGCCGAGATCGGTGATCTGCAGGTAGACGGCGTTCACCTTGGAATAAGGGTCCGTCTGGTCGTTCTGGTCGGAGGCGCCGGCCGCTGGCGTGGACAGCCTGATGCGCGAATAGGCCTCCCCGTTCAGCGGGAAGGACAGGGAGACGTGCGGCGGCACCGAGTCGTAGGTGAAGACGTAGGTGGAGTAGAGAGTGGAATAATTGCCGGCGTAGTCCCTCGCGCGCGCGGAGGCCGTATAGGGGGTGTCGTCGGAGAGTATCGCGCCGGGCACGGTGTAATACCAGGAGGTCGGCCCCTGTTTGGTGGTCAATATCCAGGTATCGGGAGAGGCGGACCAGGCGGAACCGCTCCAGTAGCGGGCGGCGGCGCCGACGCCGGTGGAAATGCGTATCTCCGTATACTGGTGCCCCGCCAGGTCCGCGTTGGCGGTGCCGTAGATGGTGAACGGGGCCTTCTGCGCCAGTACCGACGCCGACGGCGTGGTTATCAGCACGGACGGCGGCGTGGTGTCCAGCACCACCTCCACGTCGGCGCCGAAAGTACCGGAATTGGGCGGCACCGCGTCGTCTATGCCGCGCACCGCTATCATGTATTTCTCGTCCGAAACCTGGTTAACGGCAGGCAGCGTATAGACCCAGTTGCCGGAAATGAAGGCGCCGGGGGACACCTCGGAGGGCGTGGCGGACCACGTGCCTCCGGTCCAGTAATAGGTGGTATTCCCCTCCAGCCGGCCGATGCGCAGCCTTATGTTAGTGACGGCGCCCATCCCGGCCGGGGTGTCGGAGGCGTTACCGCTCAGGGTCCAGGCGCCGTTGGGGTTCACTTTCCCGTAGCCGCCGGTATCCTCGTAGCCCGTCAGCGCCACGACCGGCGGCTGGGCGTCCCAGACTATGGTGAAGGAGGAGACGCCGTCGGCATAGACCTGCTGGGTGTTGCCCGGGGTCAGCGAAGTATCTTTGGCCCGGCTCCAGACAATGTACCAATAGCCCTGGGTGAAAAAGCCCGGGGGAGGCATGTGCGAATGCGTCCAAGAGGAGACGGTGACGTTGGGCACGTGCACGGCGGCGGTGCCCCAGTAGATATCGTCGCCCTCCGGCCGCGTGGCGTCCCAGTTCCCGCTATCCCAGCGCCAGTAGCTCGGCAGGGGCTCTACGTCCTGGGCCGGCCTCTTGAGATGCAGCAGCACCTTGTCCAGTTTGCCGGCGGTGCCGCCGGGGCCGGCTATGTCCCAGGCGGTGCCGGAGACGGCGTCCAGCGAGGAACGCACCTGGCCGCTGACGGCGGGCACCGTGGAGTTCACGGCGATGAAGTTCTGCAGCACCGCCGTGGGAGAGGTCCTGTCCACGAGGAAATCCACCGCCGACCCGGTCTGCACGTTGGCCGCCCTGTCGGTGACCTTCGGCGTTATCCTGTAAGCGGCGCCGTCCGCCCACGCGGGCAGCCCGGTATTGACGGACCAGGCGCCGGCGTTGAAAGTGGTGGTGGCCCAGACCACTCCGTTCTGCCAGGCCGTAGTGACCGGGTTCCAGTAGGTGGTGGAATAGGACAGGTCCTGTATGGTTATCTCCGCCTTTTCCACCTGCCCCGGCGCCGTGTCGGAAGCGTTGCCGGAGAGCTGCGGGACGTTGCGGTAGATCGCGGGACCGGGAGAGGAGATAGAAGCGGCAGGCAGCGTGAGGTCGTACGTCACTATGTTGCCGTTGAGATCGATGGCCTGCTCCTCGCCGGCCGGGCCCACGCCCTTGGAAAGGAAGTAATAAGAAGTATTGTCCGTCCACGCGGAGGTGGAGATGCTGTCGGTCCACTCCCAGTAAAGGCTGGAGTCCGGCAGGACGGTGATGTTGCTGACGTTGAAGTAGGCGCGGGGCGCGGCCGGCCCCGGCATCGCGCCGGGGGCCGAGAAGGAGCTCCCGTACCAGTAATAGCCGTCGCTCAGCCTCTCGACCGACACTTTCACTCCGGAGAGTATGGAGTAGGCGAACTTGGTCGCGCCGCCGGAAATGACCTGGGGCTTCGACTTGGTGAAGGTGTTGTTGGACGGCACGCTGATCCAGGTGTCCGGATACGGGGCGCTGTAGTAGAAGTTCTTCCGCCAGATCATGGTCTCGGTATTGGCGGCCTTGTCGCGGGCGTAGGCGCGGACCGAGTACCAGGCGTTGTTCCACTGCCAGATGATGTCCGGGATGGTGTAGGTCCAGTTCCCGGCGGCCAGCGTGACGGAGGAGACGGGGAGCCAGGTGGTCGCGTTGTTCTGCCAGTTCTGGCCGTCGAAGGTCCAGGCCACCGCGCCGCCCTGCCCGGAGGGCGTGTAGGCGAACTGCAGGAAGACGTTGTCCACTACGCCCGGCGCCACATCGGAGGCGGTGCCGGTCACCTGCGGCAGAGGCGACGAGCCGTAAGTGGCCCCCTCCGCCGGCAGCGTGATCGTGGACGTGGGAGCCGTGAAATCGGCCTTGATGCTGGTGGCGGTGGAGTAAACGAGCTCCGCGTTGCCGGCCTTGTCGACCGAGTAGGAGTTGAACTCGTAGGTCTCGCCGCTCTGCCAGGGGGTGGCGTTCAGCTGCCACCAGGTCGCGGCCGGGCTGAGCGTGCCGTAGGAAACGACGCTGTTCCAGACCTCCGGCGCGCTCTCCACCGTCCAGCTGGAGTCCAGCACCCGCCAGTAATGCCCCGCCTTGGGCCCGGTCAGCTGCTTTATCCGCACCTTCACGTCGCCCACCATGCCGTAGGGCTTGTCGTAGGAGGAGCCGGCGGCCTTGCCGGTCTGGCTGATGTAGCCGTTGTCGTACGGGTAGGTGACGGCGTTGGTGGGGCGGCTGACGTCGTAGACGAAAGTGGACTTCACGGCGAGAGCCTCGGAGTTGGAGGCCGCGTCGTTGGCGTAGGCCTCTATGTTGTACCTCTCGCCGTCTATGTAAGCCGCGACCTGGCTGCCGATGTCCCTGCTCCAACCGGTATACGGCGGCACGGTAGGCAGCGATACCGCCGGCGAGGCCTGCCAGCCTACGCCGGTCCAGTAGTCGCCGTTGGACTTCCTCAGATAGAGCGTGACGTTATTGACCCCGGAGAAGCCGTCGAAGGCGGTGCCGGTTATCGTTATCGGATAGGCCGACAGCGGCAGGTGGGAACCGTTGGCCGGGTAGGTCACGCTGGAGACCGGGATCTCGGTGTCGAACTGGAACGCGCCGGTGGAATAGACGATATCCCAGTTGCCCGCGCCGTCCATGGAGCGGGCCCTGACCCGGTAATGGGCGCCGCTGGTCCAGGTGGAGTTCTGTACGCCGTACGTCCAGGTGGCCGAGGTGGTCCACAGCGTCATCTGCGGGGAGATCCACGGCGCGTCGTTGTCGGTAAGGCAGCCGGCGGTCTTCCACGGCGGGTCGAGCGACGGGTCATAGCACTTGTTCTGGTCGTAGTTGAAGATGCTGAACGCTACCGCGCCTACGGCGGTGTTGTCCACGGCGTCGCCTTTCAACAGCGTCAGGGTATTATAGGCCGTCTTATACGGCTCCTGCACGGTGGTGACGGGGCGCTGGTTCAGGTAGTCGCGCGTGGAATAAATGACGGAGTAGTTGCCGGCGTAGTCCAGCGCACGCGCCGACACGGTGTAGGTGGTCTTGGCCACCAGCATGGAAGCCGGCACCGTGTAATACCAGGACGTGGGGCCCATCCGGATGGAATCGTTCCAGGTCTCCGGGGCCGCCACCCAGGACGACGCCAGGCCGTCCCAGTATTTTATCGCCGCGCCGGTCCCGGTGGAGATGCGCACCTGCGCCTTGTTGAAGCCGGCCAGGTTCCCGTTGGCCGTGCCGTAGATGTTGGTATCGGAGGTCAGCGAGAGCTCGGTCGGGGTGGTTATGGCCACGTCCGGAGGGGTGTCGCAGATCACGAACTTCATCAGGTTCTGGCCCTGGGAGAGAACTGTCTCCCAGTTGCCCTGGCCGATACCGTCCCACGGGCGCGTGGCGTCCATCGATCTGGCTTCCAGGGCGTATTCCCTGTCCCCGGCCGGCCAGGTTATATCGTTGGGATAGATCCAGCTGCCGACGCCGGAGGCGTTGACCCAGGAGGCGGACAGCGCCGCGGTGCCGGAGCTGAAAGAGGTGCCGATCCAGTACCAGGTGTCCCCGGAGAGCAGGTAGGACAGGCGTATCAGCGTCTTCTCCACCCCGGCGTTGTTGGCGGCATAGAAGCTGTCCGACGCCGAGCCGTAGAAACGCGAGGACGTGGCCGTCTTGCCGATATTCGCCGACTTGTAGCGGCCGCTCAAGCCGTTGGAGTCGTCAGCCGGGAGCGTGACGGAGGTCGCCGGCGGCGCCTTGTCCACGAAGACCACGCGCGAGGACACGTCCACGACGAACTGGTCCTGCAGGTTGCCGGCCACGTCGGTGGAGCGGGTCAGCAGCAGGTACTTGAGGCCGCCGGGAGAGGCGGAGTCCAGGCCGGCCGGGGCGTAGGCCCAGCTGGTGGCGTTCGGCGAGAGGAAGCCGTTCGCGCCGCCTACGTACAGCCAGTAGGGGTTGGACTGCAGCGCGTTGAAGCCCGTGCCGTCGTACCAGAGCTGCGGGCTGCCCCACTGCTGTATGGCCACCTGCACGCTCTCGTTCCGGCCGTTGTCCGCCGCGGTGCCGGAAAGTTCCGCGATGATATTGACCCCTTGCAGGCCGTCCGGCAGGAGTATCCGGGCCGTAGGCGAGGCGGTGTCTATGGTGAACTGCTGGTAGGGCGTGGGGAAATATTTCTGCCGGCCGGCCTTGTCGGTGATCCTGACCTGGACCTCGTAGGTCTTGCTGTTCTCGAAGGCCGGCAGGCCGGTGTTCAGGTGCCAGCCCTCGGAATTGGAGTCGAAGAACCCGTCGTCCGGCACGGCCGGCAGCCAGACCGCCCCCGAGGCGGTCCAACTGGAGCCTGTCCAGTAATAGGTGCCCGACATAGTGGAGATATCCACCTCCACGTTCACCACCTTGCCGACGCCTACGTCCGACGCCAGGCCGTAGATCGAAGGGACGCTGCGCTCGTACTGCGCGTTCGGTTCCGCGAGGGTGGTGGCCGGGTCGTCGCCGTCTATATAGAAATATCTTTCCGGCAGCGGCGTCAGCTCCGGTATGCCGTCGATGTCGGAAGCGGCCCTGGACTTCACGCTGAAATACGCGGTGCCGGCTGGCCAGATGCCTGCGGTGGCCCTGCTCCAGTTCGGCGCCGCTATGCTGTCCACGCCGAAGTAGCCGCAGGTGGACTTCCCGATCACATAGGTGGAGTCGGTACAGCCGGCCAGATAGGTGACCGTGGAGATCCAGCCGCCCGGGGTCCAGACCTGGTTGGGGGTGACGCTGAGATCGGTTATCATCACCTGCACGGTGTCCGCGGCCTGCAGCGTGCCGCTGATGACGGCCAGGTCCGTAGGCCGGTAGTACGGCACGCCGCTGGGCGGCACGGAGATGGTGGAGTCCGGCAGCGGCGTCACCTTGTTGATCTTGATGAGGGAGGACTGCGCGGGCGGCGTGGTGAAGCCGGCGTAGCCGGGCCAGGCGGTCTTGTTGTCCACCAGGTCCGTGGCCCTGGCGAAGACCAGGTAGCTCTGGCCGTTGACCAGCGCCGGCACGCTGGAGCCGGTCACGGTCCACGGCACGGGCGTGGCGGTGGAAGTGGAGGCCTCCACGTAAGCCAACTCGGGCGGCGGGTTGATGCCGTCGCCCAGGCTGAAAGTGCCCACGGTGGCCGGGTTCCACCATTTCTGCGCCGTAAGGCTGTAATAAGCCACCTGCACCCGCTTGACACCGGTGTAGGTATCTGCGGCGGTGCCGGAAAGGGAGCTGAACACGTACACGTCGGCCGTTGCCGGCGACTGTATGAGGGTGGTGGGCGGGGTGCGGTCCGGACGGAAGGTGTTCTGGTTGCGCCCCTGGGAGAACACTGATTCCACGTTGGACTTGAGGATGTTGTCCTTGTCCAGCGCGCTGTCCGCCGCGCGCACCCTGACGCGGTAAGGCCTGCCGTCCACGGCGGCCGCAAAGAGGGTGGAGGTGTTATAAGTATAGGTACTGTCCGCCACCAGGGCCATGTCCTTCCAGGTGGCAGCGCCGCCGCAGGCGCCGCTGAAATCGGTGCCGTTCCAGCAGGTGAGCGTGACCTCGTCGCGCACCTCGGCCTGCATGCCGCTCACCAGGCCGCCGGAGGCGAGTCCCGTGAGCGGCAGGTCCACGGCCGAGCCGACTATCGCCGAGAGCTGGTAGCCGGCGTTATTGCTGTACCAGGAGTTGTCAGAAGGCGACAGAATGGTGGAGGTGGGCGGCTGCACCTCGTACTTGAAGGTCTTCTTGAGCGTGGTCGAGGACTCGACGTTCCGGAAAGTGCCGTCGGGCAGGTCCACGTTGTCCTTCGACCAGGCGTAGACCTTGAACTCGTCCGCGGTAGGAACGCCCGTCCAGAAGCCGCCCATGCTCTGGTGGTTCCAGGAAGCGGCCGGCGACTGGCAGGAGTCGTTGCGGCTGGCCTGCCAGCCGTTGACCGTGCCGTTCCACCACAGGCCGTCGGACTGGCGCTGCACGCCTATGCAGGTCATGTTGAGGCCGGACTGGCGGGTGGTGTCCGGCATGTCGTTGGCCGTGCCGGAGATGTTGGTGAGGGCGGTGTCGGAATAGGTGGCGCCGGTCAGCGGGTTGAGCACCGCGGTAGCCGGGGGCGTGGCGTCGTACTTGAACACCACCGTGGAATATACGGTGGAGTAGTTGCCGGCCTTGTCCAGCGCGCGGCCCACGTAGGTATACTGCTCTCCGGAGAGCCACGCTATATTGGAGGACTGCCACACATCGTAGGGGACCGTGGTGGTGGTCCCGCCCACGTTCCAGATGTCGTTCGTCTGGTCCAGCCACAGGGAGGAGGCCTTGTCCCACTTGGCCAGCGGCGGGTGGCTCAGCGTGTACTCGGTCTTCGACACCTTGGAGAAGCCGTCGTTGGCGGTGCCGAGCAGCCGGACAAGGGAGTTCAGTCCGTAATTACCGCCGGAGACCGGGAAGGTTATCCCGAGGGTGGGGATCTCGCTGTCGTAGAGGAAGTAGCCGCTGGTGGCCGGGGAAAGGGCCGTGCCGGTGGAGTTATTGGCGGCGTCCGCGGCGTATACCGCCACGTCGTACCAGAAGCCGTTCTTCCAGTCGGTGGAGACGCCGATGCTGAACGGGTAGGGGTCAGAGGCCGGTGCGTACTGCGCGTACTGATAGATGGGGCTTGGCGAAGCGCAGCCGCTGCCCCACTTGTCCGCGCCGCCCTGCTCGTAGACGCAGTAGTAGACCCGGCGGGTGCCGATGACGTTGTCCACCACGTTGTCCAGCAGGCTGCCCTGCAGGAAGTCGAAGGAGTTGCGCCAGACGTTGGCCGGGTCGCCCTGGGAGACCGGCGCGTTGGGCATCAGCGCCTCCGGCACCGTGACGGTTATCGTCGGCGCGGTGACGTCGTAGTAGAAATCGCGGCTCAGGCCCACGGTCTGGGGATTGAACTTGTCGGAGGCTCTGGCCTGGATGCGGTACTTCCTGCCGTCTATCCAGGCCGGCAGCTTGGAGTGCGCTACGTTGTCCGGGACGGCCTTGACTATGAAGTTCAGCGACTTGTTGAGACATTCGTCGCCGCAGGAGTAATTGGTCAGCGTGCCCGGCGGAGAAGGCAGCTGGACCACGTAGTACCAGGTGGCGGGGACCTGAAATCCCGTGGCGTCAAAGCCGGTCCAGTAGGTATCGTCGTTGCCAACCGCCTCGCCTATCGTGCCGTTGGGACCGGAGTTTATCAGCTGCATCTGCACGCTCTGGAGGCCCACCCCCGCGTCGGCGGCCGTACCCTGTATGCTGAGCAGGGAACTGTTGCTGGAGTTGGGGACCGGCATAGTGAAGTTGACGCCGGGAGGCGACTTGTCTATCTTGAACGTCACCGCGCTGGAGGGGTTCCCGAAGCCCCTGTCGCTGGTCTTGCCGCGGCTCTCCAGCGTGTAGGTGGCCCCGTCGGCCTGCGCGGCGGCGTCGTTGGGCCAGCCGCCGTTGGACCAGGTGGTGATGCCGCTGGTGACCTGCAGCCACTGCTGGCCGGAAATGGCGGGGTCCACGTAGTTCACGGAGTTCCACTGGTAGCCGTCGGAGCGGGTTATCCTCATTTCGGGGGCGATGTTGCTCTGGCCCGCCGCCGGCGACAGGCCGGAGACGCCGGTGATCTGCGCTATGCCGCTGGAATAAAGTATGGGCTCCACCGGGTAGGTGAGGTCGGAGGAAGGCACGGTCACGGTGGCCACTCCGGCCTTGAAGCCGTCGCGGCCGTCCCAGTTCGAGATGAAGGCGTCCATGGGCCCTCCGGCGACGGACTGGTCCACGGTGAAATGCGCCTGGATCTGCGTGGCGCTGTTGTAGGTCACGCTGGTGATGGCCACGCCGGCCACCGCCGAACCGTTGCGGGAGAACATGACGCCCGGGGCAGGATTGTTCAGGAAGCCTGTGCCGGTGAAGGTGATGTCGTAGGTGGGGTCCGTGGCGTAGTCCACCAGACCGGCGCCTATGCCCACGGTGGCCGGGGAAGCGGAGGTCACGCCGGGCGGGGCATTGTTCGACGTGGGCAGCCTGTCGAATTCCACGACTCCGCCCGCGGTCCAGGCCACGGGCACGGGATAGGGCAGCTGTATGTAGGAAGGCGCCTGCGGGGAAGTGGCGCCGCCGGCGCTTTGCTGCCAGTCGCGCGTTATCGAGAATTCGCCGGCGGCGGTGGCCGTGGCCGGTCCTACGGCGTAATTGACCGAGCCGTACGTGGAGAGATAGATGATGTAAACCTTATTATAGGAGGCGGCGTCGGCGGCGTCCTTGGCGGCGTATACTACCGAGGGCTGGCCGTAAGGGGTGGCGAAGGCGGCGCCGAGATTGTCTATGGCGAGGGGCCCGACGCCCCACGTGCCGGCCGCCGTGCGCCGCATGTAGACCAGCGAGCCGGTGTTATCGATAAAGGCCAGATGCACTACCGAGGCATTGGGCTCTGACGCCATGGACGGGGCATAATACGGGTCGTTGCCGCCGGTGCCGGGGGCAGTGCTCCATTCGCGGGCCTCGTAGGTGGTCCCGTTATACCGGTGTATCCTCAGCGAGCCGGGGCGGTCGCTCCGGTCCACCTGCGCCTCTATCACTTTCCAGGTGCCGCCGTCGTTCACCGGCACTATGGTGCCGAACTGCTTGTAGGGGCCGGCGCCCTCGCTGGTGCGGTCGTTCTGGTCCACCGATATCACCGTTCCGCCCACGAGGTTGAGCCCCACGTCCGGCTGGCCCAGCACGGAGGTCTGGGTACCGCCGCGGCGCTTGGCGTCGCAGACCCAGGCCACCGCGCCGGTGGTCATGTTGCCTATCAGCGCTATGCTCACGTTGCCGCCGGCGTAGCAGTCCGAAGGCGTCCTGCCGTCCACGTTGCCGGTTATCGGCCGGGTCTGCAGGCCGCCCCAGGTGATGCTGCCGTCCGCATTGAGCGTGCCCTTCTTCAGGAAAATGTTATTGGCTGGGGGAGGATTAGTGGGATCGGTATCCGCGGACGGGTCGTTGGCCACCGCGTAGACCACGCTGTCGGTGGCCACGTAGTAGACGCTGCCGTACATCAGGTTCACGCTGCCGCCGGCCTCGATGGTGGAGATGGCCACCTCTTCCGCCGACCAGGTGGCGCCGTTGAAAGAGCGGCTGGCGAAGCCTTTGGCGTTCTCGTAGAACACCCAGGTACGCTTGTAGCCTTCGCTGTAGAAGACCTTCCTGGAGGCGGGCCAGTCCGTGCTGTCGGCGCCGCTTATGGGCTGCGGAGCGGCGTAGCCCGGCAGGCGGAACGCCGCAAGGGCGGGGAGGAGCAGGAGCAGGGCGGCGGCGGCGCGGCCCTTGAAGCGGGCGGCAAGGACGGAGGCGAGGCCTTTAAGGCCCGCCGAGTTCCTCCGTTCTCCCGCTATAGCCGGCATATCGTTCCACGGGCCTCAGCGGCCTTTCGGGACCTCCATGGACCTGAGCACGTTGGAGACCCAGCCCGCCAGCTTAGGGTCCGGCCCGGCCTTGAGGGCGTTCAGGGCCGACCGCGCCGCGGGGGTGCCTATCTTGCCCAGGCTCTCCACGGCGGCTATCCTGACCAGCTCGTCCTCGTCGCCGACGGCCGCCTTGCGCAGCGCGGGTACGCCGTTGTCGGAGCCGAGCGAGCCCAGCACCTCCGCCGCCTTCCAGCGGGTGTTCCTGTCCTTGTCGCTCATCAGCGCGGCCGCCGGAGCGGCGGCGCGCCTGTCGCCCAGATCGCGCAGCCCTTCCAGCGCGCCGAGGCGCGTAACGGTGTCCGTGGACTTGAGCGAATCGGACAGCACCAGGTAGGCGGCCTTGTCCTTGGAGCGGCCTATAAGGCGGGCGGCGCGCTCCCTGATGGCCGGATCTTCGTCGGAAAGGGACTTCTTCAGCAGGTCCATCTTCCAGGGCTGCTTCGAACCCCCGACATCTTCCAGCGCCTTGCGGCGGTTATGGAAGTCCTTGTCGGCCAGCCGGCTTTCGTCGGCGGCGCGGTCGGGCGCAGGCACGTCGGCGGCCTTGGCGGCGCCGACTGCGATCATTAATATCGTTATAATAGTCTTTAGCATCGGTAAACGCAAAACGACCAAGCCGCTCTGCGCTACTTTCCGGCCAGTGGCCGTACGGGGGCGCGGGGCGGACACGGTAATTAAATCATTATAATATAAAATCGTTGTTTCGCAAACGTTAAAAAGCCGTGACATGGGCCGCGCGCCCGGGCGCGCGGGAAGAGGACGGCCCTGGGCCGCCATTATAATCCTGCCTGGCATTCCGGCGTGGGACATCCTTGCCTCCGGCGGGGCCCAAAAAAGGGCCGTTTCCGCTCTCTTCGCCTCAACCCGGTTCTGGGCTGATACCCCGAAGACAGCGGAAACGGCCTGAATCCGTTCCGCAACGCCGGCATAAAGCCGTACGGTCCCTGGTCTTCGGCAGCCTGACCCCCGTTCACGTAACGGGTCTTAGCTTTGCGCCGCCGGCTTTGGCCGGCTTTGCTATTATCGGTACGCTTCTAAAACTACTGCCCCGGCTTCCTACTGAAACACCCCGCCCTTTTGGGACACACACCGCGCTACCGTCACACCGCGTCTGTCTGCGACCGCAACTGCACCACCGCACCGCTGCCGCACTGCACCAAGCCAAAAGGGCGGGGCACGTCACTGAAGGTGCCGTATCAGGGGCTATGCCCATCGGACGGCCACCGCGAACCACGCCTCTCCGCGGTTATATTATAGCAGACGGATACGGTTTGTCAAGAGGCATCCGTTGACGCGTCAAGGGGCCCTCGAACCGCCGCGCAACGACTCCAGCGCGGCCGAATACGCCTTATCGGAGAGAAGGGAAGCCGCGCCCCAGGCGGGCGTGCCGCCGCCCGCCGGCACGTCGGGCTGCACCCCCCGGCCCTCCAGGTCCGCGCCGGACGCCGTGACCAGCCTGGCCACGGTAAGGCGCAAACCCCGGCCCTCGCCCAGAGGAAAGGTCTTCTGAACGGATACCCTGCCGGCGGTGCGCGAGCCCACCAGAGCGGCCCCCGCCAGCTCCTTAAGAGAGGCGGCGAAGACCTCGCCCGTCATGGAGGTACCGCCGTCCACCAGTACCGCCACGCGAAAACCGGAGAAAGGGCCGGCCTTCCTGGCCAGATAATCCCTGGAATACAGCTCATGCCTGGAAGCCAGCCTGAGCACCGGACCCGGCTTCCGGGCGAAAAGGGTCAGCAGGTCGGCCGCCTCGGCCGGCGATCCGCCCCTGTTGCCGCGCAGGTCCAGAACCACGTTCCTGGCCCCCTGCTTTACCAGGCCGGCCAGTCCGGAGGCGGCTATAGCGGCTGAATCGCCGTAAAAAAGCCCCAGCCGCACGAAAGCCGTGCGGGTACCGGGCTCATAGAAGCCGAATATCTCCGGCGCGGAGAACGGCTCCGCCTTGACGGCGGCGTCGAATTCGGACACCCCCCCGCTGCCGCGGCGGGCCGCCCTTATGGCCAACTGGCCGCCGCCCGCCAGCGCCTTCAGGAAGCCTTCCGAACCCGGCGGTTGCGAGTTAACGGAGAGCAGCTTGTCCCTGTCCCTGAGGCCGGCCTTCTCGGCCGGAGAGCCCTTGAACACCCTGAACAGGCAGTAGCCGCCGTCCTTTATCCCCGTCAGCATGCCGAAGGACGGGGCTGGCGCGGCGGAGGAAAGCTTCAAGGCGCGCCTGCGCTCCACTATCTCGGAGTAAGGGTCCGCCTCCTTCAATCCGGCCGCCCCTTTCTCCCTCAGCAGCATTCTCAGCCTGCCGGGGTCCTGTTCGGAAAAGCCCTGCTCCCGGAATATCTCCAGCGTCCGCTCCTCGGGCGGCTTGTACGCGCAGGCGGACAGCGACAGCAGCAGCAGGGTGGTCAATATATCGTTCTTGGTCATTGTCTATCGCACGGGAGAGATCCTCCGGGCCGGCGCCGGGCGGAGCATGGAGATGATACAACCTATACCCACATCGTATCGCCGGAGGAGAAGTCCCCGGAATCGGGGCCGGCCCACAGGGAGGAGCGGTCGGAGACGCCTGCTCCGTCCCTGTTGGGCAGACAGCAGCAGGGGGCCTCCTTGGTGCAGCCGCACTCCTCGCCGAAGCCGTTCTCGTCCACCCAGTTCTGCAGGTCGTCGTCGCTGATGCCCTGCGGTTCCTCGCCGTCCTCTCCGCCGCCCAGGCCCAGGCCGTTCAGACCGCCAGGCCCGTCCCCGTTGCCTCCGGGATCGCCGGGAGAACCGGTACCGGCTATGCCGGAGAAAAGACCGTTCATCATGCCGCCGGACATGTCGGCCAGCATCTTGCCTATCTGCGATTTGTCGTCCCTCTTCAGGGCCTCCTCGGTGCCTTCCTTGTTGAACTTGGGGGCCGCGACCTCGGAGTCGGCGAGGTGTTTGGCCTCGGCCACGCTGACGTCCTGGTCGCGCAGGAAGCCGGGTATGGAGGAGGGGTTGACCCTGTCGAGCTTCGAGCGCACTTCGTCGTCGTATTCGATGGCCGTCTCGGCCTCGGGGGAGGCGTCGAAGGCCCTGGAGACCCAGCTCTTGGCGGCGTCGTTGGAGGCCAGGCGGGCGCCGTAGAAGGAGACGCGGAAAGCGCCTTTGAGGGACTCGAGCACGCCGCCCCTCGCGGCCTTGTTCGCCGAGGCCTGCGCGCTTTCCTTCTGGATCTCGGCCTTCCCTACGATGGTACCGCTGCCCTTGAACCCCGCCATACCGGCAGGAAGGCCCTTGGAATTCGTGCCGCCGGCCCCCCCGGAAAACGAGGCCCTGGCCTGCAGCTTGCCCCTCATAGCGGCGTCGGGGGCCTGTCCCCCTCCGCTGCCGCCGTAAGAGCCGCCCTCATCCGCTGCGGCATCGCCCCCCTGTCCGGAAGCACCGGAAACCTGCGTGGAGCGGCCGGAGGCGTCAGCCAGCAGCTCATCCTTGGTCCTGAAAAGGGAAGGATTAAGGCGGGATGCGGAGGCCTCTTCCTTCGCGCGGCCGGGCAACTCTTCCCCGGCGCCGAAAACGTCGCCCTTCTTCCCGCCCGCGTTGCCTTCATAAATGGAGCTATTGGCGGAAAGCTGGTCGTAATCGGAACCGCCGCCCAGCTTGTGGGCCGTGTCCTTCAGACCGGTCAGCGCGTAGTAGCCGCCGCCGCCCAGCAGCACCAGAGTGAGCAGCAGGGCCAGAGGCCAGTATTTCCTCTCTTTTTTCTGCTCTACGGTCTCGCTATTTTCCTCGGAAGGCATATCTCCTCCGGCGGCAAACAAAAGATAAAGGTCTGGGGACTGGCTTCCGCCATCTCCTGGGCCTTTCGTTCACAATGTTATAGCAGAGGAAACCGGAATTTTCAAGGGGTAGCCCCTGGCGCCGTGGACGGGGCTTCCGGGCCGTCCGTGGCCGGCAGGGCGCTCTTGAGCATGCGCGACGGCTTGCCGAACTCCGCGAAGATGGCGGCTATCTCGTCGTAATCCAGCTCCTCGCGGGCCAGCAGCTCGGCGGTGAAGCGCTCCACTATCTTCCAGTTCTCCCTCAGCAGCTTTTCCACGTCCGCCAGCTGTTCCCGCAGCAGTTCCTGCGTCTCCAGCTCCAGCTTGTCCGCTATCGCGGCGGAGCGCTCGGATTTCCTGACCGAAGAGTAATTGCCGATGAAGCCGCTCTTGCCCATGCCCATAGCCCACACCATGTGGTGCGCCGTGTTGGCCGCGCTGGCGAAATCAGAGCCCACTCCGGAGGAGGTGACGCCGTACTTGATCTTCTCCGCGGCGAAGCCGCCCAGAGAGGCCCGCAGCCAGCCTATGTAGCTGTCCCTGTCCGGCACGTGCAACTCCTCGATCGGCATATGGTGCACCACTCCCAGCGCCCCGCCGCGGTGCAGGATCGAGGCCTTGAACACGTCGTCCGTGGGATGGGACAGGTAGATGGTCACCAGGTGGCCGGCCTCGTGGCAGGCTATGCGCTCGCGCTCGCGAGGGGTCATGCTGAGCCGGTGAGCCACCCCCAGCTCTATGCGCTCTATGGCCGCGCTGATGTCCTTGTAAGTCACCTTGTCGGAGTCGTTGCGGACGGCTATCAACGCCGCCTCCTTTACCACGTTCTCGATGTCGGCCGGGGAGTTGCCTACGGCCTTGCGCGCCAGGCGCCCTACGTCCATAGAGGTGTCATAACTTATCTTGCCCAGGTAATGCGCGAAGAGCTTCTCGCGCTCGGCCAGGTTGGGCTTGTCCACGAAGATCTTGCGGTCGAAGCGGCCAGGCCGGAGCAGGGCCTCGTCCAGTATGTTCTCCACCGCGTTGGTGGCGCCGAAGACGATAACGTTGGCGGCCGAATCGAGGCCGTCCATCTCCACCAGCAGCTGGTTCTGCGTGCTGTTGGTCTCGGAACCGCCGCCGAACGCGTCGTACAGTATGCGGCGGCGCCCTATGACCTCTATCTCGTCTATGAAGATTATGCACGCGCCGTGGGCCTGCGCGTACTCCCTGGCCTGCTTGAAGAGCTTCCTGACGCGGGCCGCACCCACGCCCACGAAGACCTCAACGAACTCGGAGCCCGCCACCGACAGGAAGGGCACGCCGGCCTCGGTGGCCACCGCCTTGGCCAGCAGCGTCTTGCCGCAGCCAGGAGGGCCCACCAGCAGGGCGCCTTTCAGGATCTTTCCGCCTATCGCCTTCACGCGGGTGCGGTCCTTGATGAGCTGCACCAGCTCCCAAGCCTCGCGCTTGGCCTCCTCCAGGCCGACTATGTCGGTGAAACGTATATTGACCGCGCCGGCGTCCACCTTGGTCTTCTTCAGCGCGCTGAAGCCGCCGGACTGCATCAGGAACAGGAAGCCCACGAAGATCAGCGTGTTAAAGACCATCCAAGGCATGCTGGCCACGTTCATGCCGATTATATAGCGGCGGGTGTTCTCCTCCATCCCGGCCAGGTACCAGACCGGGAAGACCACCGCCAGCAGCACGACAACGACAATGGTTATGGCCAGCCAGTGCCGCATAAAGTAGTTCTTTATCTTGAACCAGAACATAAGCGGAAAAGGGACATGAACCGAGGCGGCCAACGGCCTCCCCGTTCAAAATACCTTTATATTTCCTCCATTTTTTTAGACACGGTTTACTTCAGGCCGGGCAGAACGAACTTGATCGGTCTGTCCCGGTTGGGGACGTACTTTATAACCTCCAGCTTCTTGCCGCCGGCGCACAGGTAGTCGTGGCCGTTCATACAGGCCGCCCCGTAGGGATGACCGCATACGGCCTGCTTCGGATATTTGCAGAGCAGCTTGACCCCGGCAGGGTTGGTCACCACCGTCAGCGTCACCACGTTCCACACCTGCGTACGGACCACGTCCATCTTCAGGTCCTTCAGGTTCAGGAATTTTGATACCGCGGGGGTATCAAATCCGATATACCCCCTTACCGCCTTGATGATGTCCGGCTTCAGGGTGTTCTCGTCCCATACCACCCAGTCCGCGTTCAAATGCGACTCCAGCTGCCAGCGGCGGGCGGCGTAATAGGAGGCTATCTCCATCTTCTGCACCAGTACCAGCAGCGCGAAGATCTTGGCGGTTATGAAGACGATGATCAGGAAGATAGGGAACAGCAGCACCACCTCGGTCATGGCCTGGCCGGAACGGCCGTCCCTCAGACAGGAGGCCGCCCTGCCTATACGCCCGGAAATGGTCTTCAGCGCCTTCGTCATAGGGTCACGGGTAAAGCCTGGTCTGGTACTTGGGGGTCGGGTTGGGCCACACGCAGTTGTTCTGACCGCCCGAATTGGCCCAGTTGCCCTGCAGGTTGGGGCACTGGGTGGCTATCCTGGCATGCACGCAGGGCCGCCCGGTCTCCTTGCACTTGGCTATCCCCTTGAAATCCACCTTGAAATAGTTGGAGGGCGCGTCCCAGCCCTGGTATACGTCCAGGCCGTTGCCGAGGGTCTGCAGGGCGCCGGGCGTCACGCTGGCCAGCTGGAACAGGCCGTCAGGCGGGTACTTGGAGAGCATGTTTATGTTGGGATCGTCCAGCGCCGGCATGCCCAGCGACTGGCCGAAGTCGTACGGGCTGCTGGGGTTGTGGAACCGGCCCACGAAGACCAGCTTGCTGATATAGTGCATCAGGAAGCTCGTGCCGCTCACGAGGCGGTTATAGGCGAAACCGTTGGGGCTGAAGACGCCGTCGTTGCCGCAGGCCTGGGCCATGTTGGGCTCGCAGGCGTTGGAGTTCAGATAATAGGACTTGCGGAAGAAGTTGAAGTTCTCGGTGAGGCGGTCGAAGACCGTCCACTGCGATTTCTCCACGGTGCCCAGCAGGCTGTAGACCTGCGCGTAGAACTTGAAATAGCCGCCGGCGGCGGTGTAAGGCACCAGTATCTGCACGCCCTGGCGGTAGGTGACCAGCTGGAAGGTATCGGCGTCGGTGGGCGGCTTGCTGTCGCTCCTGATGCCGGAGGCCTGCGTGATGGACGGGGTGTTCTTGTTCACGTCCGGTCTGGCCGGCTCGTAGAACTCGATCTCCCACTGCTTCTTGTCGTCCAGCGAGGGCGGGTCCGTGCCGGAAACGTCGCCCTTGTACTTGGGATAGGCCCCGGCCTGGTACATCATGTCGTAGGCGCAGATGGTATGCCCTTCCGGGTCCTTGGCGTAATGCAGCGGCTCGTTCGCCCCGTCGGGACCGGGGCATTCGTAGGCTTCCTTGAAGATGCGGTACGGGAAGGCGCCGTTGACGTAGGCCGTGCGGTTCAGCAGATTGGTGTAGTCGCTCATCTGTATGAACGCGGCCGAGTCTATCGCGAACTGCTGGCGGATCTTCTCGCGGGAGATCTTGGTGGTCTCGAAGAGCAGGTAGACGAACAGCAGCAGGGAGGGGATGACGAACAGGGACGGGATCAGGATCTGGCCGCGGCGGGACGAGCAGAAGCGCGGAAGGCCTGAGGCCTTCCTCTTGCTGCTTTCGTATCCGGCAGTTCCAGCTTCCATATGCCAGTCAGTTACAGGCCGCCGCCTTATTTCGGCTGGCCGGCGCCTATGATAAGCCCCACTATCGTGAATATCCCTCCGAGTATGCGCCGGTGGAACAGTATGGCCATCATCGCGGCCACGCCGGCCACTATCGCGAGCAGCAGCAGGTACTCTATGGTGGTCTGGCCGGACCTGCGCGCCAGCACGGCCGGCGTCACCGGCGGAATGCCGTAGAACGCCAGCTCCGCGCGGCGCATGACGCGCCGCGACAGCCCCAGCAGGTCCGCCGCGATGATATTCATCCTTCACTACCAGCCTTTCCGCCGGCCCGTTTATGTTATACCAGCAAAAATGGGCCGATTCAAGTGCTTAAACAGTATACAATCGCAATGTTTCTATATTATTAACAGGCCGCGGAGACGCAAAGCGGCCGGCCCCGCGGGGGCCGGCCGCCGCGCCCGCGCGTTTCGGCACTACCTGTTGTCTTCGGGCGAGATCAGGCCCTTCTCTATGGCCTTGACCACCGCCTCGGTGCGGTTGTTGACGCCGAGCTTCTGAAAGATGCTGTTCAGGTGGTTCTTCACCGTCTTCACGGAGCAGTTCAACTCCGCCGCTATCTCCTTGTTGCTCTTGCCCTTGCCGAGCAGCGCCATCACCTTTATTTCGGTGGCTGTCAGGCTGTCGGGGGCGCTGTCGTAGCCGGGGGAACCCATCTGGCGCAGGCCCTGGATCAGCTTGCCCATGATCGGCTGCGGGATCATCACGCCCTCGCTGGTGAAGGTCTTCAGCGCGTGCACCAGTTCGGAAGCGGGCAGCATCTTGGACAGGTAGCCGTTGGCTCCGGCCTGTATGGCCTCGGTGATGTGGGCCTCGTCCTCGTAGGAGGAGAGGATCAGCACGTTGGTGGAGGGGCATTCCTTGCGGATGACCCGGGTGGCGGAGACGCCGTCCATCTGAGGGAGCTTTATGTCCATCAGGATGACGTCCGGCTTTATCTTCTTGGCCATAGCCACCGCCTCGGGGCCGGTGGAGGCCTCCCCCACTACCTCAATGCCCTTCTCGTCCTCGAGCAGGTCCTTGATGCCTTCGCGGAAGAGGGTCTGGTCATCGGCTATCAGTACTGTCACGTTCTTCTTGGCAACGGCCATAATGCGCTCCTTGTCTGCTGCTGGTATTTACTTGCGCCCCCCGCCCTGCTGTCCCTGCTTCTGCGCGTCCGCCGGGGGCGGTTCCTTGGCGAACGGTATCACGAACTTGAAGGCGGAGCCCTTGCCCACGCCCTCGCTCTCCACTATGATGCGGCCGTCGTGGCTCTGCACGATCTCCTTGGAGATCGACAGGCCGAGGCCGAGCCGCCCGTGCGGCGACTTGCCGCCTTCGGGCTGGTAAAAGCTCTGGCCGAGTCTCGGCAGGACCTCGGGGTCTATGCCCTCCCCGTTGTCCCTCACCGATACGCATACGTTGTCGGGGTCCTTCTCGTAGGGTCCCACGAGGACCGTTATCTTACCGCCGCGCTGCGTGTGGCGGATCGCGTTCTCGAGCAGGTTCATCAGCACCTGGCCGATGCGGCGCTTGTCGGCGCAGACCATCTTGAGGCCGGGCTGGAACTCGGTGGCTATCTCTATGTTCTTCTGCATCGCGCGCGCCTTGGGGCCGACGACGAGCTCCTCCACCATCTTGTCCATCTCGAAATAGTTCTTCTCCAGGCGGAACTTGCCCTGCTCGATGGAGGCCCAGTCCACCAGGTCGCCTATCAGGCGCGAGATCTGCGTGATGCTGGCGCTGATGAAGTCCATCTTCTTCTTCTGGTCGTTGTTCGGGCTGATGGTGGCGGCCAGCATCTCGAAGCTGATCTGCAGCGTCATCAGCGCGTTGGACAGGTCGTGCGAGGCCATCGACATGAACTTGCTCTTCATGCCGTTGAGCCGGTCGAGCTCCTCGTTGTTGTTCTTCAGCATGTCGATCAGGCGGCGGTTCTCCTGCTCGAGGTAGAGCTTCTCCTCGGCCTTCTTGATCGCGCGGCGCAGGTAGTTGAAATCGACGGGCTTTATCAGGAAGTCGTAGACGGACTCCTGGATGGCCTTGACCGCGGTGTCGAGGGACGCGTGCGCGGTCATCATCAGGATCTGGCTGTCGGTGTTGAGCTTGCGGATGTCCTTGATGACCTCGATGCCGGTCTTGTCGGTCAGGTTGAAGTCCATCAGGATGACGTGGAAGAAGTCGCTGACGACCATCTTCATCGCGTCGGCGCCGGAGCCGGCCTCGAAGACCTTGTAGCCTTCCATCTCCAGCAGGTCGCGCAGCGTCTCGCGCAAATGCGCGTCGTCGTCAACGATGAGTATCTTGCTGTCCATGCCTGTAGGCGCGCCGGGGCC
>JAKAMO010000021.1 GCA_021812825.1 bacterium
CGACGTGCTGGAGTTCCTGCTGATAAACCACCCGCTCGACTGCCCCATCTGCGACCAGGCCGGCGAATGCGGCCTGCAGGACTACTACATGGAGCACAGCAGGGCGAAGAGCCGCTTCCCTCTCGAGGCCAAGGTCAGGCGCCAGAAGCGCCGCGCTCTCGGCCCGCACCTGGTCCTGGACAACGAGCGCTGCGTCCTCTGCACGCGCTGCGTCCGCTTCTGCTCCGAGGTCACGAAGACCGCCGAGCTGGAAGTGATGGAGCGCGGCGACCATTCCTTCATAGACCTGAAGGAGGGGAAGGCGCTCGACAACGGCTATACGCTGAACATCGCCGATATCTGCCCCGTCGGCGCATGGACCTCGCGCGACTTCCGCTTCAAGTCCCGCGTCTGGTTCCTGAAGAGGACCCCTACCCTTTGCCTCGGCTGCGCCACCGGCTGCCTCGTCGAGGCGCACCACAACGAGAACGTCCTCTACCGCCTGGTCCCGCGACCCAACGCCGAGACCAACACCTGGCTCTGCGACAAGGGCCGCATGACCTACAAGGCCGTCTCCGCCGGAGACCGGCTTTCGAAGGGCGTGGTGAAGAACGGCCTGATGGAGCTGGAGCCCGCGCTGCGCGAGGCGGCCACCCGCATCGACGAGGCCCGCGGAGCGGCCGCCGTGCTGGGCTCGCCGTGGCTCTCGGTGGAGGACAACGCCGCGCTGGCGCTGCTGGCCAGGGACGCGGTCAAGACCCCCAACTTCACTTTCGATTTCCAGGCCGAGAGCGGCATCAAGGACGGCATCCTCTATAACAAGGACCAGGCCCCGAACTCCGCCGGAACGCTGAAGGTCAAGGCGTCGGCCGGCGGCCTGTCCATGGCCGACTTCGCCCGCAAGGCGGCGGCGGGGGAATTCAAGCTGGTCATAGCCGAGGCCCGCGCGGCGGCACTGCTGAAGGAAGAGCTGAAGGCCGGCGGGGCCCGCCTGATCGTCTTCGCCGCGAACCGCGGCGACCTGCCGGACGGCACCCACGCGGCGCTGCCCTACGCTTCCTATTTCGAGGCCGAGGGCACGTTCATCAACTTCCAGGGCCTGGAGCGGAAGTCAGAGCCGGTAGTCTCCGCCCCGGACGGCGTAAAGCCGCTCTGGGAGATGGTGACCCGGCTGGCGGCGTACAGCGGCGCCTCCCTGCGGCTGGAATCGGCCGGGGATGCCGTCAAAGGACTCAACAGGTGATAGCCGAATTCTACGAAGCCAACAAGGACCTGCTGCTGTTCAGCGGAGCCTCAGCCGTGAAGGTGCTGGCGCTGCTCAACGCCGTGATGGGCTTCACCGCGCTGCTCACGCTGGCGGAGCGCAAGGTCAGCGCGCTGATGCAGGACCGCGTCGGCCCCAACCGCGCCTCCATCTTCGGCCTGGCGCTGAACGGCCTCTTCCACCCGGTGGCGGACGGCATAAAGATGCTGATGAAGGAGGACTTCGTCCCGGCGAAGGCCGAGAAGTTCCTCTTCGCGCTGGCCCCTTTCTTCGCGCTGGTCCCGGTGCTCACGCTGTTCGCCTTCATCCCGTTCGGCGACTACGTGATGGTGGCCGGCTACAAGCTGGACCTGCTGATCGCCGACGTGCCGCTCGGCCTCTTCTTCATCCTGGCCTTCTCGGGCCTGGCCATCTTCGGCGTGTTCCTCGGCGGCTGGGCGTCGAAGAACAACTTCGCGCTGCTGGGCGCGATGCGCGGCGTGGCGCAGATGGTCTCCTACGAGGTGGTGCTGGGCCTGACGCTGGTCGGCCTGATGATGATCTACGGCTCGGCGAGCCTGCAGGACATGGTCCGCGCGCAGGGCCGGCTGCTGTTCGGCTTCCTGCCGGCCTGGGGCGTAGTGACCCAGCCCCTCGCCTTCATACTTTTCCTTACCGCGGCCATCGCCGAGAACAAGCGCACTCCTTTCGACCTGGTGGAGGGGGAATCCGAGATCATCGGCTACTTCCTCGAGTACAGCTCGATGCGCTTCGCGGTCTTCATGTTCGCCGAGTTCATAGAGATCATCCTGGTCTCGATGATGGCGGCCACCCTCTTCTTCGGCGGCTGGCAGGTGCCGTGGCTCTACGAGACGGGCTTCATCCTGCCCGGCGGAGCGCAGCTGGCGCTGCCCCACCCCGCGGTGGCCCTGCTGCAGGTCGGCTCTTTCGCCGCTAAGACCGTTTTCTTCTCCTGGTTCCTGCTGGTCGTGCGCTGGACGCTGCCCCGCTTCCGCTTCGACCAGCTGATGGCCCTGTGCTGGAAGAAGCTGCTGCCGCTGGCCCTGCTTAACATCCTGGCCACCGGCGCCGTACTGCTCGCGCTGGGGAAGATCTAAGGCATGATAAGCGTAAAAAAGGTCAATAACCGCCCGCTCAGCTTCCTGGAGCGCATCTACCTCTGGGAGGTGGCCAAGGGGATAGGCATCACCGCCAGGCATTTCTTCGAGAACCTGCTGCACCCTTCACGCCTGCCCACCATCCGCTATCCGGAGCAGGCGAGCCCTCTGCCGGGCAACGCCAACCTCCGCACCCGCCACCGCCTGAAGCTGCGCGCCGACGGCACCCCCAAGTGCGTGGCCTGCTTCATGTGCCAGACAGCCTGCCCCGCCTACTGCATAACGATAGAGGCCGCCGAATACCCGGACAACCCGGTGGAGAAGTACCCTGCCTCTTTCGACATAGACCTTTCCCGCTGCGTGGTATGCGGCATGTGCGTCGAGGCCTGCCCGGAGGACGCGATAGCGATGGACACGAAGGAACTGCCGGGCGGCGTGGAGGCCAGGACCTCGCTGCTGATGAACAAGGAAGCCCTGCTGCGCAACCTGCCCGGCGAGCCCTCCCTCCTGGGGGCGGCCAACCGCCTGGCCAGGAACGGCGGACGGCCCGGAGGCGCGGAATGATACAGTTCGCCGTGATCTTCTTCGGCGCGGCCGCCGCGATGGCGACCCTGCTGATGCTCTTCCAGCGCCACCCGGTCAAGGCCGCGATGCTGATGCTCGCGGCCCTGCTTTCGACGGCCTGCGTCTACCTGGCCCTCAGCGCGCAGATGCTGGCCGTGCTGCAGATGATAATCTACGCCGGAGCCATCATGGTCCTCTTCACCGTGGCCATGGCGGTGATGCCGGCCGCCTGGCGGGACCACCCGGGACGCAGCCCGTTCCGCAGGGTCCTCGGCCTGGCCGCGGCCGCCGTTATCCTGACCGAGCTGATGAAGGTCTCCTCCGCGCTCGCGCCTTTCCACGGCGAGTTCGCGTTCACCGAGACCGGCGTGCAGGGCCTGGCGGAAATGCTTTTCGGGCGCTTCACTTTCCAGTTCGAGCTGCTGTCGCTGGTGATACTGGCGGGCATAGTGGCGGCGGTGGCGCTGGCCCAGAAGAGGAGGGAGGCATGAGCGCCTACGTACCCGCCGGCCTGAGCTTCGTCCTCTTCGCGCTGGCCGCGGCCGGCTTCCTGACCTCTGGGAATCTGCTTCGGATGCTGATGTTCCTGGAGCTCATGCTGAACGCGGCCAACGTCGCGCTGGTGGCCCTCGGCCCCCAGCCTGCGTCGCAGGCCTACACGGTGATGCTTTTCGCGATAGCCGCGGCCGAAGCCGGCATAGGCCTGGCGCTGATCATAGCCCTCTCCGGAGCCTTCAAAACGCTCGAGACGGAGAACATAAAGGAGCTCAAAGGCTGACATGGACGCCAATTCCTACCCGCTCCTGAAATGGATACTGCTGGCCCCGCTGGCCGGCTTCGCCGTCAACGCCTTGTTCGGCAAGAAACTCCTCGGAGAGAAGGCGGGGGGGATAGTCGGCTCGCTGGCCATACTGGCCGCCTTCGTGTTCGCCGCGCTGTCGTTCTCCGACCTGCTGAAGCTGCCTGTCGAGAGCCGCCTGCTGCGCGAAACCCTTTTCAGCTGGATCTCCGCCGGCACTTTCATGGTCGACGCGGCTTTCCGCTTCGACCCGCTCTCCGCCGTGATGGCGCTGATAGTCACCGGCGTGAGCTTCCTGATCCACGTATATTCCACCGGCTACATGCACGGCGACGCCGGCTACAACCGCTACTTCTCCTACCTTAACCTGTTCGTCTTCTTCATGTTGACGCTGGTGCTGGCCGACAACCCGCTGGTGATGTTCGTCGGCTGGGAAGGCGTGGGCCTCTGCTCGTACCTGCTGATAGGCTTCTGGTACGAGGACCCGGAGAAGGCCACCGCCGGCCGCAAGGCCTTCATCACCAACCGCGTCGGCGACGCCGGGTTCCTGATAGGCCTGATGCTGCTGTCCGCGCTGCTGGCCTCGCGCGGCGTCCTGTCCATGGATTTCGAGACCCTGCGCGCCAGCGCCTCGCAGCTCTCCGCCGTCACCGTGCTCGGCATAGGCGCCCCGACGCTGATCTGCCTGCTGCTGTTCTTCGGCGCCACCGGCAAGTCGGCGCAGTTCCCGCTCTACGTCTGGCTGCCGGACGCGATGGCGGGCCCCACGCCGGTCTCCGCGCTGATCCACGCCGCGACGATGGTCACCGCCGGCGTCTACATGCTTTCCCGCCTCAGCTTCCTCTACGAGCTGGCCCCGAAGGCCCTCGAGGTGGTCCTGCTGACCGGCGCCTTCACGGCCTTCTTCGCCGCCGTGATCGGCCTGCTGCAGAAGGACATAAAGAAGGTCCTGGCCTACTCCACCGTCAGCCAGCTCGGCTACATGTTCATGGCCGCCGGCGCCGGGGCCTTCTCCGCCTCGGTGTTCCACCTGGCCACGCACGCCTTCTTCAAGGCCCTGCTGTTCCTCGGCGCCGGCTCGGTCATACACGGCATGAGCGGCGAGCAGGACATGTTCAAGATGGGCGGGCTGCGCCGCGAGATGCCTTTCACTTTCCTGCTGGTCGGCGCCGGCTGGCTGGCCATCGCCGGCGTGCCCGGCCTCTCCGGCTTCTACTCCAAGGACCTGATACTCGAGAAGGTCTTCGAGCACGGCGGCTCCTTCGTCTGGGGCGCGGGCGTCCTGACCGCGGCGCTGACGGCCTTCTACACCACCCGCCTGTTCGTGCTGACCTTCCTGCGCGCCAAGCGCGGCCACGGCCACGCGCACGAATCGCCGCTCTCGATGACGCTGCCTATGACGGTGCTGGCCCTGCTCGCGGCGGCCGGCGGCTTCCTGCTGAAGGACCGCCTGTTCGTCTTCCTGGACCCGGCCTACGCCGCGCCGGAGCACAGCGAGGAGGCCGCCCGCCTGATGTACATCTCGGTGACGGCCGGGCTCGCCGGCATAGCCGCGGCCTTCCTGCTGACGCTGCCGAAGCCCGCCGCCGCCCTCAAGAAGGCGCTGCCGCGCCTGCATTCCCTGGTCTTCAACAAGTTCTATGTAGACGAGGCCTACGCTTTCCTTATCATGAAGCCGCTGCGCTACGTGTCCGACAAGGTGCTGTTCGCCATGGTGGACGCCGGCCTGATAGACGGGCTGATGGTCAACGGCTCGGGCAAGGCCTCCTACGCGGCCGGCCGGCTGCTGGCGAAGGTGCAGAACGGCCGCCTCGACTTCTACGCGCTGGTCTTCGCCTCGGGCGTGGCGCTGATGCTCTACTGGGTGATGTAAACGATGGAACTACTTACCAACCCGCTCTCGTTCATCATACTGCTGCCGGCCTTCTTCGGCCTGGCGATCTTCCTCGTCCCGCGCGACAACGCCGCGCTGCTCAAGAAGTTCGCGCTGCTGGGCTCGCTGGCGGTCTTCATCGTCTCGCTGAAGCTCTGGACCGGCTTCGACCCCGCGCAGGCCGCGATGCAGTTCGGCCTGGACAAGCCATGGCTGCCCTCCTACGGCATCAACTTCAGCATAGGCCTCGACGGGATCAGCCTGCTGATGGTGCTGCTGACCACCTTCCTGATGCCCCTCTCGGTGCTGGCCTCCTTCAACTACATCAAGGAGGACCAGCGCGCCTACTATTCCAGCCTGCTCTTCCTCGAGGCGGGCATGATAGGCGTCTTCGCCGCGCTGGACCTGTTCGTCTTCTACCTGTTCTGGGAGGCGATGCTGATACCGATGTACTTCCTGATCGGCATCTGGGGCGGCCCGCGCCGCGTCTACGCCGCGCTTAAGTTCTTCATCTATACTATGGCCGGCTCCGTGCTGATGCTGGCCGCCATACTGTGGCTGGCCGCGGAACACCACGCCGCCGCCGGGGCCTGGACCTTCTCGATACCGGCCCTGTACGGCACGCTGCTGACGCACCACGCGCAGGTCTGGCTCTTCGCCGCGTTCGCGCTGGCTTTCGCGGTAAAGGTGCCGCTGTTCCCGTTCCACACCTGGCTGCCCGACGCGCACGTAGAGGCCCCCACGGCGGGCTCGGTCATCCTGGCCGGCGTGCTGCTGAAGATGGGCGTCTACGGCTACATGCGCCTCGCGGTCCCGCTGTTCCCCGAGGCCGCCCGCCTGTTCGCCCCGTGGCTGGCCGGGCTGGGCGTCGTCGGCATCATCTACGGCTCGCTGGTCGCCTGGACCCAGAAGGACATGAAGAAGATGGTCGCCTACTCCTCGGTGGCCCACCTCGGCACCGTGATGCTGGGCGTGATGGCCTTCGAGCCGGCGGCCGTCTCCGGCGCGGTGCTGCAGATGGTCAACCACGGCCTCTCCACCGGCGCGCTGTTCCTGCTGGTCGGCGTGCTCTACGAACGCCGCCATACGCGCATGATAGAGGACTACGGCGGGCTCGCCAAGGTGATCCCCGGCTTCGCCGCCGTCTTCATGATAGTGACGCTCTCCTCCGTAGGCATGCCCGGCCTTAACGGCTTCATCGGAGAGGTGCTGGTGCTGTTCGGCTCTTTCCGGACCTACCCGTGGCTGGCCGGGGCCGCCGTCGCCGGCGTGATCCTCTCCGCGGTGTACATGCTGGGGATGTACCAGCAGGTGGTCTTCGGACCCGTCCGCCACGCCGAGAACAAGGCCCTGCACGACCTGGACGCCAGGGAATGGCTGTACCTGCTGCCGCTGCTGGTCTTCATCCTGCTGATAGGCGTCTATCCCAACCCTTTCCTGCGGCGCATACTGCCCGCAGCCGACAGCTACATCAGCCTTTCCAGGCAGAACACCGCGCCTCCCGCGGCCGAAGTGAACATGGCCCTGGGGGGGAAGGAAGCAAGATGAGTTTCGATCCCGCCGCCTACGCCGCCTCGGCTCTTTCCGGACCGCTGCTGCTGGTGCTGTCAGCTTTCGCCTGCCTGCTGCTGCCGCTGTTCTTCAAGGGCCTGCGCGGAGCCCAGGGCATAATGGCCCTTGGCGCGGTGCTCGTTACGCTCACTTTCTTCAGCGCCGCGCCGCAGGCGCAGATCTCCTTCTTCAGCGGCGCGCTGCTGCTCTCGCCCATGTCCGCCTACCTCTGGGCTTTCGCGATGGCGGTGCTCCTCTTCGTCATAGCGCTGTCCATAGCCCGCCCCGCCGCGCCGGAAGGCAGCGAGGGGGAATTCTACTTCCTGTCCTTCATGGCTCTCACCGGCCTGCTGGTCATGGTGGCCGCCGGCGACCTCTTCACCGCCTTCATCGCGCTGGAGCTGCTCAGCCTGCCGGTATACGCGCTGGCGGGCATCAGGCGCACCAAGCCCGGCCTCGAGGCGGCCTACAAGTACTTCATGCTCGGCGGCTTCGGCTCCGGCATGACGGTCATGGGCATAGCCATACTGAACGCCCTGTACCCGTCGCTCTCCTTCGAAGCCCTGGGCTCCGCCCCGGCGGCGGCCCAGCCGCTGGCGCTGGCCGGCTTCGTGCTGGTCATATCCGGCTTCGCCTTCAAGACCGCCCTGGTGCCGTTCCACATGTGGGTGCCCGACGCCTACGAGGGCGCCCCGACCCAGGTGTCGGCGTTCATGGCCGCGGCGGTAAAGGCCGGCGGCGTGATACTGCTCTGGAGACTTTTCAACGCCAACGTGCATGCCGGCGGCCCCATCATCAGGATCTTCTGGTGGCTGACCGTGATCACCGCGGTCTTCGCCAACCTGGCAGCGCTGGCCCAGACGGGCCTGAAGAGGCTGCTGGCTTATTCCAGCGTCGCGCACGCCGGGTACCTCGCGGTCGCCTTCTTCGGCGGGGAGCGCGGCCTGGAGGCGGTGCTCTTCTACCTGCCGGTATACGCGATGGCCACGATAGGAGCCTTCTCGGTGGCGCTGATACTGGAGAAGGACGAGAAGGGCCCGAAGATAGACGACCTGGCCGGCCTGGCGAAAACGCGCCCCTGGCTGGCCGCGGCTATGGCCGCCTTCATGTTCTCGCTGGCCGGCATACCCCCGCTGGCGGGCTTTTTCGCCAAGTTCTACGCCTTCGCGGCCGCCGTCAACACCAGCTACACCAGCCTGGTGGTAGTGGCGGTCATCATGAGCGCCGTTTCGGTCTACTACTACCTGCGCGTGACCGTGGTGATGTATATGAAGCCCGCCGCCAACGGCCATGAGGCCGCCGACGCCCCTGGCCTGGCCGAGGCCGTGGTTTTCCTTATGGCCATAGGCGTGCTAGTCACCGGCGTGCTCTCCAGGCCCCTGCTCGCCCTGGCCGCCGAAGCCTCCCGCTGGTTCTAAGCCGCGCAAAAAGAAAGACCGCCGGATTCCCCGGCGGCTTTATTTTTACATTATTGTATGATTTAATGCAATATATTGTATGTAAACGTACAATTTACACAACATCAACCGGCTAGAGGAAGCCGTTCTCTTCGAGGAATTCCCTGGTGATGCCGGGGGTCTTGGCAGAGGCGTATTTCCCCAGTATATCGTACTCGATATTAAGCAGGGATCCCGGCTTCAGCCCTTTCAGGGCTGTATGCTCCCAGGTATGGGGTATAACGGCCGCTTTAAAGGAGCCCGGCCGCACATCGTAAACGGTCAGGCTGATACCTTCCAGGGCCACGGAACCTTTCTCGACCATCACGGCGTCAGGCGCCTTTTCCACCTCGATAACACGGCTGTTGCCCTCGTCCCGGACGGAAATAAGCCTTGCTGTGCCGTCCACATGGCCGGTGACGAAATGGCCGCCCAGCCTGGCGCCCACGGCGAGCGCGCGCTCCAGGTTCACGGCGGAGCCGGCCTTCAGGCGTCCCAGCGTCGTGCGGGAGAAGGACTCGGGGCTCACGGCGAAAGAGGCCACGCCGGGACGGAAGCCGGCAACCGTCAGGCAGGCGCCGTTCACGGCCACGCTCTCGCCGTCGGAGAGTTCCCAGTCCGCGGGCACGGACACCCCGATGCGCCCGGACGAGACGGTTTTTATCTTCTCCACTGCCTCGATTATACCGGTGAACATCAGTCGAACCTCAGGTCGAGCATAAGATCGGGGCCGGCTTTGGCTATCGCCGCCAGCCGGGGGCGGATGCCCAGCTCGGCGCGGGCGGCGTTCAGCGCGTCGGACCAGACCAGCGAGCTGCGGGACTTTGTCCCGCCTATCAGCATCGGGGCGACGAAGCAGATGAAGCGATCAGCCAGGCCCCGGCTTATAAAGGCGCCGGCCACCTTGCCGCCGCCTTCCACAAGTACGTGGGATACGCCGAGCTTCCCTAGCTCGGAGAGCAGCGCCGGCAGCGCCACGCGGCCGCCCTCCGACGGCAGGACGAGTATCCTGGCACGGTCGTGGAATTTCTTCATCGCGGAGACGGAGGCCTTGCGGGTGGTCGCCACCAGGACCCTTTCGTTCCGGAAGACCTTAGCGGGCTTAGGCACGCGGAAGCGCGAATCCAGCACCACCACCCAGGGCTGGCGCGGCACCTTCACGCCCCGCACGTTGAGCAGCGGGTCGTCGGCGAGGATGGTGCCTATGCCGGCCAGCACTGCGTCAGCCTCCGCCCGCAGCCTGTGCGCCTCCAGGCGGGACCGGGGGGAGGAGATCCAGCGGGAGCGGCCGGAAGCGTCCGCAATACGCCCGTCGAGGCTCTGCGCTATCTTCACGGTCACGTACGGAAGGCCGGTGCGCATGTACTTGTTGAAAGGCGGGTTCAACGCTTCGCATTCTTTCCTGAGGACGCCGGAGCGCACCTTAAGCCCGGCGCGGCGCAGTATGCCGGCGGACTTCCCGCCGTTGGCGGGGTCCGGGTCCGGCGCGCCTATATATACTTCCTTTATACCGGCACCGATGACGGCCTCGGTGCACGGGGGGGTCTTTCCCCAGGTGGAGCAGGGCTCCAGCGTGACGTAAAGGGAAGCTCCGGCGGGGCTCACGCGGCAGGAGCGCAACGCGTTTATCTCGGCGTGGGGTCCGCCCCAGCGGAGATGGGCGCCCTCGCCTATGATCCTGCCTCCTTTGACTATGACCGCGCCCACCATGGGGTTGGGATGGGCGCCGAAGCGCCCTTTCCGCGCCAGTTCGATGGCGCGGGCCATGTAAAAAGCGTCCCTGTCCACGACGGGTTTTTTCATTGAAACCGCTCCCGGGAGCTTAGAGTCCCTTGAACAGGTTGGCCATCTCTATGGCGGAGACGGCGGCCTCGGCGCCCTTGTTGCCGTGCTTGACGCCAGCGCGCTCTATGGCCTGCTCGAGGTTGTCGGCGGTGATGATGCCAAAGGCCACCGGCACCTTGTGCTTCATCGAGACCTGGGCTATGCCCTTGGCCGTCTCCTGCGCGACGAAGTCGAAATGGGGCGTGTCGCCCTTTATCACCGCTCCGAGGCAGATGATGGCGTCGTAATTTCCGGCGGCCAGCTTCTCGCATACCACCGGTATCTCGTAGGCGCCGGGAGTCCGGACCACGGTGACGTCCTTTACGTCGGCGCCGTGGCGCTTCAGAGCGTCGACGGCCCCGTCCAGCAGCCGCGACGTGATGAAGTCGTTGAAGCGCGAGACGATGATGGCGAACTTCATCTTCCCGGCGTTGAAACCGCCCTCTATTACCTTCATGATAGACCTCCGAACATGGATTAGACTGCGCTGAATCTTAAGTTACTTGGATGTGAACAGGTGCCCCAGCTTGCTGCGCTTGGTGCGCAGGTAGCGGGCATTGTGCCTGTTCGGCGGTATCACGAGCGGCACGCGCCCCACGATCTCCAGACCGTAGCCGCCCAGGCCCACTATCTTGCGCGGGTTGTTCGTGATCAGGCGCAGGCGGCGCAGGCCCAGATCGCAGAGTATCTGCGCGCCGATGCCGTAGTCCCGCAGGTCGGCGGCGAAACCCAGCGCCTCGTTGGCCGTCACGGTGTCGTAACCTTTGTCCTGCAGGCTGTAAGCCTTGATCTTGTTGGCCAGGCCTATGCCGCGGCCCTCCTGGCGCATATAGATGACGGCGCCGGCGCCCTCCCTGGCTATCATCTTCATGGCGGCGTGCAGCTGGGGGCCGCAGTCGCAGCGACAAGAGCCGAACACGTCCCCGGTCAGACACTCGGAATGGACGCGCACCAGCGCCGGGTCGCCTATCCTGCCGAAGGTGAGGGCGGCGTGCTCCATGCCGGTGAGACGCTCGCGGTAGATAGTGATGGCGAAGCGGCCGAACTCCGTCGGCAGATCGGCCGAGGAGGTCTTCTCGACCAGAGATTCCTTGCGGCGGCGGTACTCTATAAGCGAGGCTATCGTGCCGATCTTCAGCCCGTGCCGGACGGCGAAGCGCAGCAGCTGGGGCATGCGCGCCATGGACCCGTCCGGATTCATGATCTCGCAGATGACCCCGGCGCCGGACAGGCCGGCGAGGCGCACCAGGTCGGTACAGGCCTCCGTGTGGCCGGCGCGCGCCAGCACGCCGCCGGGGCGGGCTTTGAGAGGGAAGATATGGCCGGGGCGGGTGAGGTCTCCGGGGATGGCGGCCGCGTTGGATAGCACCTTGATGGTCCGGGCGCGGTCCGCGGCCGAGATGCCGGTGGTCACGCCTTTCGAGGCGTCCACGGAGATCAGCCAGTTGGTGCGGTAGGGATCCTTGTTCTCCCGCTCCATCTGGAAAAGGTCCAGCGCCTCGGCCCTGTCGCCGGTGAGAGGGGCGCAGATCAGGCCCCGGCCGTACCTGGCCATGAAGTTGATCTTCTCGGCCGTGGCGAAGCGGCCGGCCATCAGCAGGTCGCCCTCGTTCTCGCGGCCCTCGTCGTCGGTGATGACCACCATGCGGCCGCGCCTGATATCGGAAACTATGTCTTCTACCGGTGAGAACCTGTTCTTTTTAGCCATAAAAAAAGCCCTGAAGTTCTCTTCAGGGCCGGAGGGGATTCGTCCGCGGGCCGTACAACGGCGCGCGTCGGAGCGGTCGCTGGCATAAACGCCATCACCGGTCGCGATTGCTTCCCGTGTCCTTCTTTCATCCGGACTATACCGTCGACTCCGGAGTTTCACCGGATCTGCCTCGGCCGCCAGGCCTTGGCTTGCGGGTTATACCGCCGGTGGGGAATTTCACCCCGCCCTGAAGGACTGCTGGGATATTATATCACTTTCAGAAGCAGTTGCCGACGCCCTTCGAGCCGGCCAGCGCCCACTGCCCGGCCGCCGTGCCGGTGGAGACGCAGAGGTCGCTGATGCTGGAGTTGAAGACCACCGCGCCCACGGCGGGCGGCGAAGCCGCCTGCAGCTGGGCCGTGGTCATGGAGCGGGGCTGCCAGTAGCCCTCAGCGGTGAAAGTGGACTTGGAGGTCCCGGAGCCGAACTGGGCGGAGCCGTTCACGTCCAGCCTGGCCTGCGGCGAGGAAGCGCCGATGCCGACGTTCCCGTAGTTGGTCACGACCAGCGTGGAGCCGATGACCGAGAAGGCGGTCTGCGTTCCGGACAGGCCGCCGCCCTCCACGGTAAGCGAGGAACGGAATACGCCAAGCCCGGCCACGTCCAGCTTGGCCTGCGGAGCCCCGGTGCCCACGCCGGTATAGCCGGTGCCGGTGCTGACATAGAACGAAGCTATCGTGCGGTCGGCCCCTACGAGGAAGCTGCCCGCCGAGTGCAGCCCTTCCACCGGGCTGCCCGTCCCTACGCCGGTGTAGCCGGTGGCGGTGCTGACGTAGAGGCTGGCCGCTGCGCGGTTGGCGCCGACCAGCATGCTGGAGGCCACGTGCAGGCCTTCGGCCGGCGCGCCCGTGCTGACGCCCACGTAGGGGTATAAGCCGGAGGCGTTGCCGGTGGACACGTAGAACGCGGGGGACTTGCCTTCGCCGCTGACGGTCATGTTCGTTAGGACATGGAAGCGGGAATTCGGCACGAAGCTCGAGAGGGCGGAACCTATAATGAAGGAGCCGTTATCAGCCGCATTACTGCCCTTTATCCGGAATACCTGCAGACCGTCGTTCAGAGAGGTGGCGTAAGAGCGGTATACCAGGTCGCGCTCGCCTGACTTCATTCCTAGCACGCCTTTCTGCGTCGCTACGCCCTCGTCCCAGCGTATGTAGGAGCTGCCGGCGACGTCGGGGAAAAGCTGAAGGACCACGTCGTTTCCGCCCTTATTGTCTATGCGCGCCACGCCCTTGACGTGAAGCTCGGTCGTGGGATTGAACAGGTCCCCGATGGCCACCCTGGAGTTGACGTAGACGGCCGTGCTGAAGATCACGGCGTCGTACAGGCCCCCGGCTCTGGCGGTAACGGTGGCGATGTCGAGTATGCCGGGCAGAGCGGCGGTCTGGAGGTTGGTCAGGCCGGAGCCGTCGCCGAAGAAGCCTCCCTGCGCGGTTATGGAGGAGACGGCGAGGACGTCGCCGTTAACGGTAAGGGTGTGCGACTGGGTGGTGGTGCTGAGCGAGACCCTGCCGGTCTGCGTGCTGACGAAGAGCACCGCGCGCGCCGAGGAGCTGCTGACAAGCAGGCTGGTCAGCACGTGGAAACGCTCGCGCGGCTGGTTCTGCGGGGAGGAGTCCGTGCCGATGCCGAAGTTCCAGCTGGCGTTGTTGTCGGACGTTATCCTGAAGACCTCGCTGCCCCCGTTGTACGGGTCTGTTCCCATGGCCCTGTAGATCAGGTTGCGGGAGCCGGGGGCGTAGCCGAAGACGCCCTGGGCCGAACCGTTGACGAAAAGCGAACCCGGATCGGCCCAGCGTATATAGTTATAGCCGTTGTTGGCCGTCATGAGCAGGTTGGCGTCGCCGCCGGCCGGCAACGTATTGGTGATGGCCAGCCTCTCCTGCACGTCAAGAGGGGCGGTCGGATCGAGCTGATGCACCCCGACGTAGCCGGTGGTGGTCACCACCAGGTTGTATTGCGTCTGCGTCCCCACGGTCAACGCGTACTTGCTGGAGTTCCCGTAAGAGGTGACCGTAAGGCTGCTCCCGAGCACGGTGAAGTTGCCGGTGACGGTATCCCCGGTCCTCAGCAGCCTGGCGGGGTCGTTCCCGGTCACATTGGTAAGCTGCGAGCCGTTGCCGACGAAATACGGGGCGTCCACCACTCCGGCGCGGACCTTGATGCCGCTGGCCGTGTCGACGCTGTACGTCGTGGCTACGTCCCAGCCCCAGAAGGTGCCGGAAGTCGCGGTCACGTTGTAGAAAGTCCCGGTGCCGTTCGTGGCGTTCACCGCCGAAGCGTAGATCGCCCCGGCCGCGGTGACGCTGGAAGCGGAGTAGATGCCGCCGCTGTTCACCGTCAGGGCGTGGGTATAGGGGGCTCCGCCCACGGCCACCTTTCCTCCGGAAACTGTCAGCGTGGACCCTCCCACGGAGAAGGCGTTGCCCGTGACCGTCAGCGTGGCGCCAGATATCGTGAGCTGTCCGGTCATAGTATCGCCTGCTTTCAATACTTTCGAGGTGTCCGAGGAGACGACGTTCAACAGGCCGCGGCCGTCGCCGTAGAAATAGCCCGCCGTGTAGACGTTGGAGCTGAAAAACACCCCGCCGTAATACGCGGCCGAGGCGGACGAAACGGTCACGTTGGGCCCGAACTTGACCGCCGGCGTATAGAGACCGTTAGGGGAGGTCACGCTGAGCGTGGACCCGGCCAGCGTGAGAGGCCCGGTCATCGTATCTCCGGCGCTGCGCAATATGCCGGACAGCGTGGTGCCGTCTCCGTAATAGGAGCCGCCGGAGACCTGGCCGAGGCCGTTGACCTTGAAGAGCTGGCTGGTCCCGGTGGAGACCAGCAGCAGGTCGCCGGTCGCGCCGGCCGCGGACGAGACGTGCAGCCTTGCCAGCGGCGCCGAGTTGCTTTCGCCGATCCCCACGTTGCCGGGGTTGATCGTGTAGATGTTGATGCCTGAGATGTCCCACATCGTGAACGCCGCGGCGCGCGTCTGGATGGAGCCGTCGGGGAACTTGAAGCCGCCGGTGGAGCTCTCTACGATGCCGGCCACGGCCAGCGTCTGGCCGGGCGAGATGCTGCCTACGGAGATGCCGCCCTCTACGAACAGGTTGGTGGAGATGGTGATGGCCCCGTTAGCCGTATACGGCAGGGCGCCTATCGTGTCGGCATAGAAGACCGGGGTGGCCACGCTGGCGGTGGTGGCGTACACGGAGCTGAAGGCGTACGGGGACGACTGCAGCTTGACGCGCGGGGACATGGCCTCGAAAGGTCCTGCGCAATCGCCGTCGGCGTCCACCTGGATCTCCAGCCAGAGGCCGTCGTTCTCGGAGAAGATGGAGGCCGGGACGCCGCCGGCGGTGCCGGAGCCTATCTCCACGTCGTAGCGGCCTTTGGTCACCTTCACGTCGCAGCGGGTCTCGGAGAAGAGCTGGCCGGTAATGCCGGTGGGGGAATTGTAGATCCGGAACTTGAAATCCTGCGGGGTCTCTACCGGCAGGTTGGTCACCTTGCTTATCAGGTAGCCCTGGTAATGTATGGTGGGGGTGATGACGCAGGAAGCGGGGGACGCCCAGAAGGCCAGCAGCGCTCCGAGCAGGGCCGCTCTGGCGGCTCCGGGGGTTTTTGAAGGTGCGTGACCGTGGTTCATAGTTCCTCCGCTCGCTATCTGACCACCACTATGGTGCCGTTGTAGACCTTGGAATCGCCTTCCAGCTGGTAGATATAGACGCCGCCCGGCACCACCTGGCCTCCGGCTTTCGCGTCCCAGACCAGGGAATTGGCCACCGGGCCGGGCTTCATCGTCGCCACGAGGGCGCCGTGCAGGTCGAAGATCCTGCCCTTGATGTGCTTTTCCTCGGGGTTGTCGAAGATGAACACCATCGTATCATTTTTCCCGTCGCCGTTAGGAGTTATCAGACGGTTCAGCAGGCCGGCTCTGTCGGCGCTGAACGCGCCGGTCCGCTCGGTGAGGCGCAGCTGATAGCGGCCGAGCAGGCGGGTGGAGAGCTTTACGCTGTGCTCGGTCTCGTTGACGACGCCGAACATCTGCAGCCAGCGCGACCCGTTGAAATAGTACATGCTGAGCGCCTTGGCGTCGGTAGCTCCGGAGGGGACTATGGAGCCGCCCGCTTTGGAGTAGTACATCTTCAGCGTGCCCTCCTTCTCCAGCTGGAAGAGCGGGTCCGGGCGCAGGCCGCCGCGGTAGGCGGAGAACTCGACCGACTTGACCACGCGGCCGGTGAGGTCCGCCTGGTGCGTGGAGATCTCCAGCGTATAGACGTCCATGGGGTCCACGGAGGAGGAGAAGAAGGAGCCGGTGCCCTCCTGCGGCACCTCGAAGATGCTCTGGTTGTCGGGGGCCAGGAAGTACAGCCCCCCGCTGTCGCTGGACCTTGCGTACGACGGGAACGAGAGGCCGGCCTGGTTCATGGCCCTGGCATGGTAGTAATAGGGGTCCGCGGTAGGGACTATGTCCGTCCAGGTGAGCGTGTCGGTGGAGACGTCGGCTATCTGGACCCACTCGGCGTCGGCCGGCGCGGTGGCGCGGTACACCTCGTAGCGCTTGACCTCGTAGGGATAGGACGGGTGGAAGCGGTCGTCGAAGGCTATACGGTTCTGGTAGCCGGCCGGCGGGATCCAGGTCATCGTCACGGCGTTACCGCTGCGCGACAGCTTGAAGTTCATCGGCGCGAGCGGGACCAGCGCGAACGCCGCCGCCGGGTTGGAGAGCTCGGAGCGTATGGAATGCCCGTTCAGCGTCTCGAGAGCGAAATAATAGGTGGTGCCGGCGTTGAAACCCTCTATGATCCTGGTCTCGCCGGCGCCGGGTGCCTGCGGGTCCCAGGCCTGCACGAACGAGGAGGCGGAATAGAAACCGTCGTCGCTGGTGATGAACCCGACGGTGCTGTAGCGCAGTATGTAGTACTCCACAGGCTCCGCGGCCCGGCTGGCGTCGGCGGAGGGGGCGGTCCAGGTGAGGCGTATGGAATAGCTGGACACGATGACCGGCGTCAGGTCGAAGACCGGGGCTGGCACTGGGAAATAGGACAGCCTGCCGGACCTGCCTATAAGCGCGGAGGTCCCAGCGCTGGAGACCACCAACTCTTCCACCGAAGCGGCCTGCTCGAAGTTGGGGGAGATCATGTACTGCGACCCTTCGTCGTAGCGCCCGCTGACGTCGATGAACGTGGACGAGGCGAGCCGGGCCCCGAACGACGGCGCGGCCGGCACGAGCGCCGCCAGCAGCAGCGCGGCGATGACCTTTCCTGTATTCCTCACGAGTAAGATTATACCCGGGGCATGCGACCAAAATATTACGAACAGATTACTTTTCGACGGGCAAAATTCCATAAATCCGCAACAAAACAGTCACAAGTGAAAAGTAAAATAAACCTGTATGAAGTGCCCGTACCGCGCTCTCTGCCTGCTGGCCGCCGCCGCTCTGGCGCCGGCTTCCGCTTTTGCGGCCGCCTCGGCGCTGGGCGAGTCGAAGGCCATGAGCCGGCTGGTGACCCCCAACGGCGACGGCAGGAACGACACCTTCATCTTCCGTTGCCACAATCCGCGGGACTCCGCCATAGAAGCCAGGATCTACGATCTCCACGGGGGGGAAGTGGGCAAGATGCGGCTCAGACAGCGCTCCAACGGTTCAGACCCCTTCGCCGGCAGGGACGACGCTTCCGGCATCTATTACGATCTCGAATGGGACCCGAACTCCGGCGCGAAGGTCCCGGGCGGCGTTTACATGTACCAGATCACGGTGGAGACCAAGGTCTACAAGGGAACGGTCGTAGTAATAAGGTAAGACAAGGCTATGACATCACGGAAAGGAAGGCTCCTGGCGGTCCTGGCGGCGGCGCTGTTCGCCTGCCGTGCCGCGTCCTACGCCGCCTTCGAGGACATGGGCTTCGGGGCCCGCGCTCCCGGCATGGGAGACGCCTTCACCGGCGTGGCCGACGATATCTCTTCCGTGCATTACAATCCGGCCGGCCTCTCCAGCATCGAGAGACCTAAGGCGCTGGCCACTCACTCGCTGTTCCATACCGGTCTGAGCGACGGCTCGAATCTGGGCCTGAGCGCGGGCGCCTTCGCGCTGCCGCTGTCCGACGGGCGCAACGGCACGCTGGCGGCGGCCTGGGAGGAATTCTCGCTTTCCGGGATCTACTATGAGAAGACCGGCCTGCTCTCCTGGGGCTACCGGATGCCGAAGAACTCCCGCTACGAAAAGTTCTCGATCGGCGCCTCGCTGAAGTATCTCTCCCACGGCTTCGCCAGGCTGGACGAGACTTACAACGCCGTTGAGAGCAACCTCTCCCAGAACGGGGCCACGGACCCGGTGCTGGCCGGCAACAACGCCGTTTCAGCGGTGGACGCCGACCTCGGGGCGCTGTACAGGCTGGACAAGCGCTGGACGCTCGGAGCCGCGGTACTCAACGCGATGCAGGCCAACGTGGCCTTCGGGGACCAGAAGGACCCGGTGCCGATGAAGATGCGCGCCGGCGCTTCTTTCAAGAGCCTCTGGCTGCTGCTGGCCGCGGACGCCCGCCTGCAGAAGGGTCCCGACGGCAAGATGGACAAGCAGTTCATTTTCGCGGCCGAGAAGGTGTTCCCCAGCCTGGACAAGGGCGAGTTCGGCATACGCGGCTCGCTCGGCGCCGGCGACAGGGAATTCAAGCAGGGCACACTGGGCTTCTCCTACAAGATACAGCGCATCCAGTTCGACTACGGCTTCATGATGCCGATAGGGACCCTGAAGGAGACCTCCGGCAATCACCGCCTGGCCCTTACCTACCATTTCGGCAGCCCGACGCAGGCGGAGCTGGCCGAGACCGAGCTGCTGGACCAGTACAAGCGCCTCAGGGAGGCGGAGAACTTCCGCGGCGCCAGGGACACCGCCAGCCTCGACGACCCGCGCCTGACACAGGTGAAGGAGCAGGTCGACGCCGAGAATTTCTACGCCGCCAACAAGCTGCTGGTGGCAAAGGCGGGCGAGCTGCTGCCCGACTCCTCTGTGGTCAACCTGACCCGCCGGCTGGCCGCGGTCGCCGCGTATTTCCCGTCGCTGGCAGTCCAGGACCGGGACAAGACCCGCTCGGAGCAACTGCTGTCCGCCGGCGTGCAGAACTTCCTGCGCGGGCGCGACATCCGGGCGATGAAGCAGCTAGCCTATGCCCAGAGCCTGAACCAGCAGGACTCCTCGCTTTCCAACTTCCTGGACAAGGCGGGCGAGATAACCCGCATCGCCCCGGACCGCGTCCCGAACGACTTCAGCCGCGGCTGGCCCGAGTACAAGATGTCCCAGTCCGACGACCTCTACGCCAAGAAGAAGCACGCCGAGGCGCTGCGCAAGCTCGAGGAGCTGCTGGACATCGAGCCCAACAACCTGATGGCCCTGAAGAAGAGCGGCTCCTGCGACTACATGCTCAACTTCTACAGCCGCGCGATGGCCGCCTGGGAAAAGGCCATGGCGGAGGAGAAGGATCCCGACGAGAAGGCCAAGCTGGCCAAGATGATAGAGCAGGCCAAGAGCAAACGCGGGCAGGAGGCCGCCTGGGAGCCTCCCGGCGGAGCTTACGAGCCGCCGGAAGGTGAACAGCAGCAGGCGCAGACCGGCAAGTCCAGGAACGCCAGGGAGATAGAGAAACTCTACCAGGCCGGCGCCGACTACTACGCCAAAGGCGACTACGGCAAGGCGGCCGACGCCTTCCGCAAGATACTGACGCTCGACCCGCAGAACGGCCAGGCCAAGAAGGCCCTGGAGCGGATAATAAGGCTCTCCCGCTGACAGGGAACCGTGCGGCTTGCCGCCGCCGGATCAGGATCGTCCCATGAAGCTATTCCATAAGTTCAGCGCCGCGCTTATGGCCGCCGCGTTCGCGGCGGCCGCGCTGCTGTCGGTCATCTTCTTCAGCTTCCAGAACCGCACGGTGCAGGCCGCGCAGCGCGCGCGCCTGGCCGCTCTGGAGCAGTCCGTCTCGGCGATGCTCGGCGAGGCCGAGCTGGCCGGCGATCCCCTGATGGCCGTGGACTATCTCTCCGGGCTGTGCTCGTCGCGGCCGGAGGTGCAGTACTGCCAGCTGGACATCGGCAGGGGCCTGCGCCCTGTCCGCACCACGCGCAAGCCGGCGCCCTCCGGAGAAGGTCCTCCCGTGATAAGGGACGTGGCCGGCCGCAGGTACTCCGCCAGGCTGGCTTTCTCTTCCGGAGAGCTGCTGCGCGAGCGCCGGGAGGCGCTGGCCGGCGTATGGCACGACCTGGCGGCCGCCTTCCTGGCCGCGATGGCCGCCGCCGCCCTCCTCGGGCTGCTGCTGGCCCGCCGGATGACCCGCCGCCTAAAGCGGCTGGCCGCAGAGGCCGCGGCGGTGGGTGACGGGCGCTTCGGCGCCAAGACGGACGCGTCCGGCTCCGACGAAGTGGCCGAACTGGCCGGCGCCCTCAATGCCATGTCGGACCGCCTGCTGGAACTCGAGACCATGAAGAAGAATTTCACGGCCTCCGTGACCCACGAGCTGCGCTCGCCGCTGGGGGTCATAGAGACCTACGCAGCCATGCTGCTGGGCGAGTCCGAACGCTTCCGTCCGGAGGATACAGAGATCTTCAGGCGCGTGAAGGAGAACGCCGGCAGGCTGGCCAACTTCGTCACGGCCATGCTGGACCTGGCCCGTATAGAGAGGGGCAAGATGGAGCTCCGTCCCTCTAAGGAGGACGCTCTTTCCCTGGCCCGCGACGCGGCCGAGTTCTTCTCGCCCAAGGCCGCTGAGAAAGGTGTCGCGCTCCGGGTGGAGACCGAGGGCGGGGGACAGGCCCTGCTGGACCGGGAGCTGATGACGCACGCGCTGACCAACCTGCTCTCCAACGCGATAAAATTCACTCCGGCCGGAGGGGAGGTGGTGCTCAAGGCCTCCCTGGGGGGAGGGCGCTTCCGCGCAGAGGTGCGCGACACAGGACCGGGGCTTAAGGAAGGCGAGGCGGAGAGGCTCTTCTCGCCGTTCGCCCAGGGTTCGGCGGCGCCAGGCCACGGCGGCACCGGGCTCGGGCTCGCGATGGTGCGCTCCGTAGCGGAGCTGCACGGCGGCAAGGCCGGCTGCGGCCCGGCCGGCGGCGGCGGTGCGGTATTCTGGGTGGAGGTCCCGTCCGGGCCCGCGTAATATCTTTGTAACCTGGGTTATATAGAATTTATCAAGAATATGAAAGCCCTAGCCCGTTCCATCGTGATCCTGCTGCTGGCCGCCCCGCTGGCGGCCGCGCCCGCTTCGGAGGACCCGACCCCTTCCCCGGGAGCTCAGGCGGCCGAGATATCCTCGCGGATGCAGCAGGACGTCTCCCGGCTGCTGGAGGAGCTGGTCGGCCGCGGCCGCGCCCGCTCCTTCGTCACGGCGGAGGGGGAGATGGTCTACCAGAGCAAGAGCGAGTCCGGCCCTCCGCCCGAGGAGGCCCAGACCCTGCCCGGCTATGCGTCGGTCAACATACTCGAGAAGACCGGCGAATATATAAAGCAGCAGCGCGAGGAGAGCCAGCACACCGCCGAGTTCAAGGTCAAGAAGCTTTCGGTCTCCCTGGTGTTCGACCGCAGCGTCCCCGACGAGCGCGTCAACGCGATAAAGCTGATGATAGCCGAGGTGCTGCGGGTCAGCGAGGCCCGCGGCGACAGCATCATCACCGCCAAGACCGACATGATGCCGTGGTGGAAGAGCGCCCTGCAGTCCCCGGAGATACGCCCGGTCCTGGTGGCGGCCGCCTTCGGCGCGCTGGCGCTGGCGGTCCTGCTGGCCTTCGGCTACATACTGGCGTCCAAGCTGCTTACGGGATTCGTGGACTACGCCAGGATGAACGCGCCCTCCGCCCTTCCCGGCGGCGCCGGCGGCCCCGGCGCGCCCGCGGGGCCCGGCGGCGAGGCCGGCGAGCTGGGCCTGGAAGGGGAGCTGGGAGAGATAATCGACGTGGAGGCCAAGGCCGCGGGCGGGGGCGGGATGCTGACCGCCGGCTCCGCGTTCGAGTTCATGGAGAAGCTGCCGCCTTCCGAAAGCGCCGACCTGCTGGCGGACCTCTCCGACGAGGACGCCGCGATAATCATCGCCAACCTGGCCGACCGCAAGCCGCACGTCTCGTCCAAGATCCTGCTGGCGCTGCCGCCCGCCAAGAAACAGTCCGTCTCCGCGCAGCTGCTGGCCCTGAAGCAGGCCGAGCCCGACCGCGTCTACGAGATCGAGAACGACCTGCGCCTGAAGCTGGAGAAGAGCCTGAAGGGCGCCGAGAAGCTCGGACATCTGCTGTCGCTGGTGGACGAGGGATCGCGCAGCGAGATAATGGACAACCTGTCCCGCGCCAACCCCGAGGCTTCCGAGGAGCTGCGCCGCAGGATGGTCACTTTCGACGATCTCTGCCGCCTGGACGACAAGAACCTGCGCCCGCTGGTGGTCTCGCTGCCTTACGCGGACTGGGCCGCCGCGCTGGCCGGCGCCGGGGAGACCGCGGTCAACAACGTGACCAGGCTGCTGCCGGAGGACGTCCGGCTGGTGGTGAAGGACCTGCTCGCCGGCCGCACCGAGGAGGACAAGATAATAACGGCGAGGGCCAAGATCATAACCGCGGCGATGAACCTGAACGCGAAAGGCCGCATTAGCCTGAAGGAGGGCGCATGAGCGGCGCCCATGAAGCTTCCGGCTCCGATCTGGACTATCTCTGGCGGGCCGTCGGAGAGGCGCAGGACGCCTCGGCGCGCTCGGAGAAAGAACGCGCCGAGGCCCGGCGCAGCCTGGACGAGGCCGTCTCGCGGGCAGCCAGGCTTGAGAGGCAGCTCGAGGAGACCCGCGCGCGGGAAAAAAGACTGAAGGCCGAGACCGAGAAGTTGAAAGCCTCCCTGCAGAAGGATTCCGAGGCTCTGACCCTGGCCGCTGGACATGCCCGCGAGGCCTCGGAGCTGCAGGCCTCCCTGCTGCGCCAACAAAGCGCCGCCTCGATGAAGGCGGCCGAGTTAGAAGAGCTGCGGGCGAGGGCCATCGACCTGGAAGCGACGGTGACCGAAAGGGACGCCGCGATAGATTCTTTCAAGGCCAGGATAGAGGGGATGCTATCCCTGCCGCAGATAAAGCGCGCGGTGGAAGAGGATTCCAGGATATCCGGCAAGGAAGCCTCGGCGTACGAGGCGCTCGCAGAGAAGGCCGAAAGGAGCCGGCTGGCCGCCGAGAAGGCGGCCGCCGCGCTGCAGGAAGCCGCGGTCAGGGAGAAGGCCTCCGCCGAGGCCCTGGCGGCCTCGGACGCGGACCTGGCCTCCGCCAGGGCGGCCCTGACGGCCCGCCAGGCGGAGCTGGCGGCCATGCAGGCCGCGCTGGACGAGGCCCTCGAGCGGGGGAAGCTCTCCGCCGGCGAGAAGGCATCTCTCGACGGCAAGGCCCTGGCGCTGAGGTCCGCCCTTTCGGAAAAGGAAGAGGCCCTCAAGGCCGCCCTTGCGGAGTCCTCCTCCCTGCGGGCGAGGCTGGACGAAGCCGCCGTGCAGGCGGAAAGGCTCCGGCAGGCGGCGGCGGAAAGCTCCGCGCGCGCCCAGGAACAGCGCGCCAATTTCGATTCCGCGGTAGCCGAGGTGTACGAGCTCCAGAAGCGGTCCGCCGCGCTGCGCGCGGAGCTGGCGGACGCCAAGGAGCGGCTGGACGCCGCCGCGGCGGCGCTCAAGCAGCGCGAGGCCGACCTGGAGAAGGTCAACGGTCTGCTGCGCGACTCCAAGGGCGGCCTGACGCAGGAGAAGGAGGTCTCCAAGCGCGCCGCGCTGAAGGTAAAATCCCTCGAGGCGGAGATAGATGAACTAAAAAAGAAGCTGGCCGAGACCGCCGACTACGCTGGAAAGGTGCTGAAGGCAGTCCAGGAGCGCGACCTGCTCATCGGGGCCACGAAAGCCTCGCTGGCGGCCGAACAGAAGAAGGTCACGGACCTGGAGATAGAGAACGAGGACCTCCGGCGCAAGAACATCAAGTTCTCCGGCATGCTGAAGCGGGAGCAGACGGATTTCACCACGCGCATGCTGACCTCGCTGGAGCGGTCGGCGAAGGACCTTAAGACCTTCAATCTCCGCATACCCGCGGCGCAGCGGAAGGTGCTGGAGCCGGCGCTGAAGAACCTGCTGGCCTCTGTCAACCTGCTCAAGGGCTGGCAGGAGTACCTCGACCCCGAAACCCCCGACATGGAAGACACGGACCTCGCGCCGTTCGTCTCCGGAGAGGTGGCCAAGTGGGAGCGCGCCTTCAAGGTCAGGAAGACCTCCATTTCAGCCGCCATACTCAACCCGCGGCTGCGCGCCAGGCTTGCCCCGGAGCGCATAAAGATGCTTTTCTACAACCTCATTAAGAACGCCTATGAGCGCCTGCAGCAGGGCGGCAGCCTGCGCGTCACGCTGAAGGCCTCCGAAGACGGCAGGCAGGTCATCCTCCTCTTCGACGACAGCGGCCCCGGCTTCACGCAGGAGGCGCTGGATAAGCTTTACGCGCCGTTCAACACCACCGACAAGGGAAAGGCCGGCATAGGGCTGGCCGTGGCCGCCAGGATAGCGGAGAAGCACGGCGGCACGCTGCAGGTCTCGAACAAGCAGCAGCGCGGAGCCATAGTGGAGGTCAGGCTGCCCCTGGGCGCCTGACCCGGAGCGCACCGCGGAGAAGGCCGGCGGGAGCCGGCCTTTTTCATTTGGTTCCCACGGTTCTGCAGTGCCTGGCGGCAGTAAACCTGTCGGGGTGGAGTACCGCCTGGGGTAGCGCCCTGCAGCCGCATAGCGGATGGGGGGCCCCGGCCCTTACGGGGCGGGGGGAAACCACGGGAGGGTTTCCTGCGCGGCGGAAGGGCGCTTCCCGGGCGGGACGGACCCCCCGGCGCTTTTCCACAATCGAGGACACGATCCAAACCCGAAATCGCCTTTATTTGAAGGTATAGCCGAGGCCGAAAGCCGTCCTCAGCCTGGAGCCGAAAGGACCCAGCTTCCGGCGCAGGGCCTCGACGCGCTTGTCCACCGCGCGCGGCCCGGAACCCAGCCCCTCCCGCCAGACCTGCTCCAGCAGCACGTACCTGGAGACCACGCGACCGCGGTTCCTCAGGAAATACAGGAGCATGTCGAACTCGAGCGCCGTCAGCGGGACCTTCCTGCCGGAAACGACGGCCGTCCTGGCTTCCGGAGAGATGCGCAGCGGCCCTATCCTGAACTCTTCAGGCTCGGACTTGGCCGCGCCGCGGCCCCTGCCGCGCTCCAGCAGGTTGAGCAGCCGCGCCCTGAAAAGGGCGGGGTCGGCAGGGAAGCGGAAATATTCGTCGGCCCCGCTGTCCAGCGAACTCGCGGCCGCCGCCGGGGAATAGGGGCCGGGGCCTGTGAGCACCAGCAGCAGCGAGGAGGTGCGCGGGCTGCCTCTCAGCACGGCCGCCAGGTCAGGCCCCGACATGTCCGGCAGAGACGCGTCTATAACGGCCAGCCCCTTGGACGGCGGCGATTTCAGGAAGGCGGAGGCGGAGGGGTAGAACCGGAGCGCGAAGCCCTTGAGGGCAGAGCGCAGGAAGGTCCTGGCGGAAAGGTCCGCGGTGAGGCAGGCCGCCGACGGTCTCATGCGGAGGAGACCGCGGCCTTTATCCTGCGCAGCAGCTCCGCCGGGTCGAACGGCTTCAGAACATAGCCTGCGGCGCCCAGCTTAAGGCCCTCCGAGACCATGTCCAGCTCCGAGCGGACCGTAAAGAAGATTATGGGGACTTTTGCCAGCGCGGGGACCTTGCGGATGCGGCGCGCCGCCTCGAAGCCGCTTATGTCCGGCAAGCCCACGTCCAGCAGTATCAGCGCCGGCGGACGCTCGGCGGCCAGCTCGATGCCGGGGAGAGCGGCGGCCGCGGTGGCGACCTCGCAGCCGGCCCTGGCCGCGATGGCGGAAGCGATCCGGAGATAGTCCGGCTCGTCGTCCACCACCAGCACCCTGGGACGCTGCGTCATTTCTGCGGAAGGAGAGCGAGGACCTTCTTCTCCAGGAAGGAGAGTTCCACGGTCTTGCTCATGAACTCGCGGCAGTTGGTCTCCTGCCTGAACAGGTCGCTCATGTTCTTATCGAAGAAGCTGCCGGTGATGACCACGACCGGTATCGAGCGGGTCTCGTCCTCGGTCTGCAGGCCGCGTATCACCTCTATGCCGCCCATGTCCGGCATCATCACGTCGCAGAGGATGATGTCGGGGCGGATGGCCTTGGCCTTCAGGAGGCCTTCGCGGCCGTCGCCGGCTATCTCCACGGTGAAACCGAGGTCCGTGAAATAATCGGATACCATGGTGCGGAACTCGACATTGTCATCAATGATCAGCATCAGGCGCTTTTGTGGTTGCATAGCGGTAAGTATATTTCAAATAACCGGCGTTTTCAAGAGGGAGAGGGGATGGGCGGAGGGGGAGCCGCCATCGATTTGGAAACGGTAAAGATGAACTTGCTGCCCTTGCCGACCTCGGACTCCACCCAGATGTCGCCCTTGTGCAGCTCCACGGTCATCTTGCACATCGCCAGTCCCAGGCCGAAGCCCTGCGTCTTGTGCTCCTCCATCTGAGAGTACTTCTCGAAGATCTCCTTCCTCTTGTTCTCCGGGATGCCCGGGCCGGTATCCTGCACCGCGAAATAGACCTTCTGGGCATCCTCCCAGGTCGACAGCGTGATCGTGCCCCCGGACGGCGTGAACTTAAGCGAATTGCCCATCAGGTTGGTGATAACGCGCTCGATCAGTATCGGGTCCGCGGTGAGCTTCAGCGGCGCGGCCGGCACCGCGGCCTCCAGCTTGATGTTCTTGGGCCCGGCCACCGGCTCGTGGTTGTCGCGCACGCGGGTTATCAGCGCTCCGGCGTCCACGCTGTCGAGCTGCAACGTCATCGTGCCGCGCTCGAGCTTGGTGGTGTTCAGGATGTCGTCTATCATGCCGCGCAGCCGGCGCGAGGAGTAGAGCATGCTCTGCAGGTACTTGTCGGTGGCGGGGGACGGGCCGATCTTTTTCATCAGCAGCTCGGTGTAGCCCTGCAGCGTGGAGAGGGGGGCGCGCATGTCGTGCGTGATCATGTGGAAGAAATCTTCCTTGGCCTTCTCTATCTCCTTCTCGCTCGTGATGTCGCGTATGATGATGACGCGGCCGGGACGCTTGAGCGTCGCGAGCAGGAACTGGTTGGAGATCACGCGGAAGCTCTTCGTGACCGTGCTGGTCTCGTTCGAGATCGGCGCGTCCACCTCGGCCTTGAGGTATTTCTCCTTCTGCGCGAGCAGGTCCGTCAGCGCGGTGAAGAAAGCCTCGTTCTTTACCGAGCGCGGCACCGCCACCTCCGGGGAGATCTTCGGGATGCCCAGCAGTTTCAGGGCGGTGTTGTTGCAATAGATCAGCGAGCCGCGGTCGTCTATCAGCAGCACGCCGTCGGAGATGGTGTCTATCAGCGCCTGGGCCTTGCCCTTCTCCTCCACGATCTGGTTCAGCTGGAAGGCGCGGTAGGCCTGCAGCTCCAGCATCAGCCGGTTAAGGATGCCGACCAGGGACTTGATCTCGGGCCACCCCTCCTGCGGTATGACGTTGTCCAGGTGCTGGGTCTTCAGGAAGCCCTTAACGCCGTGGGCCATGTTATTGACCGGCTTGATGATGCGGTTGGAGACCAGGAAGACCACGAACAGGGCCGTGACGAAGATGACCACGGACATCACGCCGAAGACCAGAATGGACTTGCGCTGCTTGCCGTACAGCTCTTCCTCGGACTGCACGGAGACCGCTGCCCAGTCCAGCTTCTCGATGGCGGCGTAAGCCCCGGAGTAGTCCTCCCCGGAGAGCTTGAAGCGCGCGAAGGTGCCGGTGCGGCCGCCTGAACGGAAGACCTTCAGCATGTCCTCGGGCTTGTAGGAGAGGCCGCTCATGTCCTGGCAGGGCAGCGGCACGCCCTGCTTGTCCGCAACGAAGACGCGGCCGGTCCTGCCGCTCTTCTGCGAATTTATCTTGCCCAGCAGCTTGTCCATCGAGAAATGGAAGACCACCACCCGGCCGTCTATCAGCGGGTAGGCGAGGGGGAAATAGGCCTGGCCCTTCACGCATATGGGATCGCCGGGGGAGGCTACGCCGCTGTCGGCCGCCTTGGCTATCAGCGGCTTCTCCAGCGCGGCCAGCGAGCTCTTCTCCTTCACCTTCTCGCTCTGCAGGAAGAAGGTCTCGGTGCCGTCGGGCGCCATCAGGGAGAGGGACATTATCTCGGAATTTATGCGGGCCGCCTGCCGGATGACCTGGTTCTCGTCGAGGCCGGCCTTCTTGCGCAGCGGGTTCTCCAACTCGTAGAGGAAGGCGAGGTTGCGGTTCGTGTTGCCCAGCCACTCCTCGATATTGGCGGCGGTCAGGCGGGAAAGGGCCTTGTGCAGGTCGAAGTAGCTGGCGACGGAGGAGTTGTACTGGTAGACGTTCCAGGACACGGCGAGGAGCAGCGGGACCACGGCAAGGCCCAGCAGGATCAGCAGGAATCGTGTCGTCAGTTTCATCTGGTCAGATCTCGTGCCTGATTATGTTGATCTCTATGCGCCTGTTCTTGGCCCTGCCCTCGGGGGTGTCGTTGGTCTGTATCGGCTTGAACTCCCCGTAGCCCACGGCGGAGAGCTTCTCCGGCGCCACTCCCTCGTTAAGGAAGAAACGCAGCACGGAGAAAGCGCGGGCGGAGGAGAGCTCCCAGTTTGACTTGAACTTGGACGACTTGCCCAGCGGCCTGTTGTCGGTGTGCCCCTCTATCTGTATCGGGTTCGGCAGGTCCTTGAAGACCGCCGTAAGGCGGCGCAGGTGCGGATAGGAGGACTGCTTCAGCACATCGCTGCCCGGGGCGAAGAGTATCGGGTCGGCGAAATTGATGCTGATCTTGTTCGCGGAGATCTCGACCTGCGCTATCTGCTGTATGCCGTGCTTGGAGAAGAGGGTGTTGGCGATGTCGGTATCCTGGCCGAAGGTCTCCTCGACGCCCTTCATCGCCATCTGACTCCTGATGTCCTTCGAGCTGTAGAGCGCGAACATGATCAGGAAGAAGATCATCAGGTAGCTCATCATGTCGCCGTACGTGACGGCCCAGAGGGCTCCCCGGTTCAGCTCGTTCTCGAGCTCGTCCTCGCGTTCGTAGAAGCGCATATCAGGCCTTCTGGGCCGCCTTGCCGGCGTCCCTGAGCTGGTAGCCGCGCAGGTGCATGTCTATCAGGTGGGGGGTCTTGCCCGCCATGATGTCTATCACGCCCTCGAGTATCAGCTGCAGCACCAGCGTCTCCTCCATCGCGCGCAGGCGGATCTTGTTGGCCACGGGCACGAACAGGAGGTTGGACAGGCCGATGCCGAAGAAGGCGGAGCTGATGGCCACGGCCATCGAGCGGCCGATGGTGGTGGGATCGGAGATATTGCTGAGCGTCTGGATGATGCCGAACAGCGTACCGATCAGGCCGAACATCGGCGAGAGCACGCCCGCGGTGCGGAAGAAGTTGGAGTCCTCCTGTATGTCGAGGCGGCGCAGGCGGATCTCCTCCTCCAGTATGGCCCGGGTCTCGCGCGACTCGGCGCTTATCATAGCCACGCCCACGGCCCTCTTCAGGAAGCCGCCGGCGAAGGCCGGGTCCGGGTTGGAAATGGCCATTATGCCGCCCTGGCGCTGCGCGGTCTCGGCCATCCCCACCAGCATGCGTACCGCCTCGTCCACGGAGGGGGTCTTCGGGCTGGAAAAGATGTCCGCCAGCGCCTTGAGCCCGCCCATGAACCTCTTGGCTGAGGTATTGATTATCGTGGCGGCCAGGGTGCCGCCCAGCACGATGACGATGCCGTGGGTGTCCAACAGCTTGTCGCCGATGCCGGAAGAGAAGACGCCCCAGGCGACCACCGCCCCGCCTAGTATGAAACCGACCAAGGTCATTATGTCCATAGTTTCTCCAAAAACGCGCGCCTTTCCCGCGCCATATTATTCTACCGGGGCGATGTTACCGAATTTTTACATATATATAATATAAAATTGCACGGACTTTTTAGTTTTTGATACCATATTAATGTGGAAAGTCCGGCGAAGACCCTTCCGGGCTTAAAAGGAGCGTTTAGGAAAAATGGACTATTTACTCAACGAGTCTCAGGTGATGATACGGGACCTGGCGCGCAAGATAGCGCAGGAGAAGATCAAGCCCGTGGCGGCCCAGTACGACGAGAGCGAGGAAT
>JAKAMO010000120.1 GCA_021812825.1 bacterium
CAGATCTTTGCCAGCAGCGGGGCCCTGGTTCCGGCCGATATAGGCGCGTCTTCCATTACCTATATAGTCTCGGCGGGGGGGAACGCCTCCGGCGAGGTTAAAGGAACCCTCCGGTTCCCCGGTATTGTGGACCTTAGCAATAGCCCGATATCCATAACCCTGTTCGGCAATTGCAGCGGTATGAGCATGAGCACCATGACCATGAGCAACCCCTGCCCTGCCGGCAACTTCACCGCGCTCACCAGCAGCGGGGCCGATCATTACGATTACTCCATAAACGTGTCCAGCGGCTTCTCGTACTATATGAACGTGAGCGCCATGGGCTGGGGGCGCATTAACAAGGGCGGAGGCAATAACTCCATCGACCTCACTTCCACCGGCACGGCCGTAGTGGACATGGACTTCTCGCAGGCCGGTTCCATCAGCGGCACGGTATACAAACCGGACGGCACAATACTGACCCCGGCCGAAAACCAATACATAGGTATAGACGCCAACAACAGCAGCGGCTGGTCCAGCACACAGCTGCAGAAGGACGGAACCTTCGCGCTGAACGACGTTCTTCCCGGCGTGAACCGCCTTATGCTCAATATCAGCGGCGGCGGGCCTGGAGGCACGTCCTCTTTCGGCTACGCGCTCCCCAACCCTCCGCCAAGCGTTACCGTGGTCGCCAACACCGCTACCACCCTTAACCTCAACCTGGTCAAGGCCAATTATGTGGGCATATTCGTTAACATGAACAAGCTGCCCGATAATTCTGTGGTAATGGACGGCCAGGAGCCCATACTGGGCTACAAGGTGATCCCGCTGCCGGCCGGAACGGTGCTGAAGGGGGAAACTATCTCCAAAATGCTCACCGGCGGCGACGAAGAGGAAACGCGGATAAATTATTCTCCCGCCACGGGTCCCTTTGAATACGGGCGCTGCGGCAGCAACTGGCCCGGCGGTTTCTGCGCCATGCCGTTCCCGTCTCCTGCGGTTTACGACTTCTACCTTATGCGGAACGGGGATTTTGCCAAATCCACCAATACGCTCACCGATGCTCCTTACCCGCATTTCACGCTTATCAGTTCCTCCAGGAACGTGGTAATAGACGACGCCCATGCGGTCTCCCCGGTGTATCCCGGCAATGGCGTGGGTGTTTCCAGCGGTGTGTTCGTAAACCTCACCCCGCGTGTGCCCGGCAACCCCATGGGGATGGCCGACAGGGGTAACGCCGTTATCCGCAGTACGGTGGTCGCGGCCAACTTCTTCAGGGAAACGGACTACAATTCTACCGGCGGAGATTTCAACAACTTCGTAAAATACCTGCCGGTGGTCTCCCTGTACGACGCTAACGGCGCTTTCGCCGCGGCCGGCGTGGTATTGCCGCCGCCCTGGTACATTGCGAAACACGGCCAGCAGTTCCAGAACGATTATGTGAAGGGTTACACGCAGTTCAAAGCGTTGCTTGACGGCGCCGGCGGTTACGGTTATGAAATACGCACCCTGGCCCCGTCTACCTGCTATACCGCGGTGCTGACCACCCCTAACTACCCGCCTTACCAGACCAGGGTCTGTACCGGAGTGAACGGTTCCACCACTACCGTCCCGACGCTTAATATGGACACGGCGGTAGGCACGGGCGCCACGCTTGCGGGCGTGGTTACAAGTACCACCGCTATTAAGCTGTTCGGCGCGCAGGTGCAGATCTCCGGCGAGGGCGTGGACCCCAGGACCGCGGTGGCGGACTCTTCCGGCGCCTATAAGTTCGAAGGCCTGCCGCCCGGAACCGTCAAGGTAAAGGTGTCTATGACCGGCTACGCTTCGGCCGAAGCCGAACAGGACCTGGTGGGAAGCAATATCTACACCCTGAACTTCTCTTCCGCTACCGGGCTGACGCCGGCCGGCGGTTCCATAACCGGTACCGTCTATTCCCAGAAAATGCCCTACGCCAAGGTGCAGCCGGGCGCTATTATAGTGGCTTATGACGACACCTATAACGGCAATAACCCCTCGGCTCCTCTGCCGCTGATCAAGACCATGACCGGCGCGGACGGAACCTATACGATGGACAGCATGATCCCGGGAGATACGTATAAAGTGTTCCTTAAAGTGCCCGGCAAGTACACGCTTAACCAGTCCGTGGTCGCCACCACCGGCACGGTGGCGGGCGTGGACTTCACCATGCTGGCGAAGCCCTTGGATATAGAGGTGTTCATAAAGAAAGGCGCGGATTCTTTCGACTTCACTGTGCTTAATCCGCAGGACTTCAAGTCCGGAGTGATCACCTGGGGCGCTTACCCTTATAGCGTGGGAACTTCCACGGAAATTTTCCCCGAGAAACTTTCCAGCGGAGAGCTGCACGTCTCGATAGCGACGTCACTCCTGACGCCGCACGTGACCTACGTTCTGCATGGCGTGGCGCTCTCTTATTCCGGTAAGACCGTGGTTAAGGAGCTGATGTTCGGCACGGACTATAAAGGCAACGCCGACCAGCATATTGACGACGCTATTATCGGCGACGACTCGGACAACGGCTTCGGCCGCAAGAACAACGAGGCCGGCATTGACCAGAGCGGCGGCGACGCCTCCGCGCTGTCCTTCCCGGCCGGCGCCATGCTGCCGGTCTCTTCCGCCGCTATCCCCACCTGTACTTTTAAGGGCGAGGATAAAGGTTCCGCCGCCGTGGCGGACAAAGTGGCCGCGCTGGGCGCGGACGCCTTCGCGGGGGACCTGTACACGGTGGCGGTTTCAAGCGTGAGCGTAAACCCGGACAAGGGCTTTGACCTGACCCTCGCCTACGACAAGAGCACGGCCAACCTTAACGACCTGGCCATAGCGCGGTATAACGACGCCACCGGTGTTTGGGAGGACGTCCCTGTTGTGGCTACCATCAACCCCGTGAAGGGCACCGTTAAAGTGAAGCTTAAGACCCTGGCTTCCGTGCTCTCGGTGAAGAACAGGGTGGGTACCCAGCAGTTCTCCGCCTTCAACGGCCGGGAATACGTGGTAAGGCCCATGGCCTCCGGAGGCGGGAGCGGTTCGTCCGGAACTTTCGCGGTGATCAGGCCTTCCTACGCCGGCAGCGGAGCTGTGGGTTCAAAGGTTAAAGTGTTCAACTATCCGAACCCGTTCAACCTGAAAGACAAGGCCATCGCCAATGCCCACGGCGCCAGCCTGCCGGGCTCTACCTACGGCACGGTAATACACGTGGAAGTGCCTTCCGGCAACGGCGGCCCCGGGCACGTGCGCATCTACACCCTGTCCGGCGAACTGGTTAAAGACCTTACCGCCGACTTCACCGCGGGCACGTATAATTACGTGATCTGGGACGGCAAGAACAAAGGCGGCCAGGAAGTGGCCAACGGCGTGTACTACGGCGTGGTCGAGATGACCGGCAAGAAGCCCGCGCTTAAAGACGCCACCTTCAAGATGGCCGTGATAAAGTAGGCCCAGCTTAACTGAGGAGAGACTATGAACTATAAAATATGGCTTTCAGCGGCTTTAATGCTGGCAACACCGGCGGTTTACGCCGCCGGCCCCGGGACCACCGGCGCGAGCTTCCTTAAGGTGGGCGTGGGGGCCAGGGAACTGGCCCTCGGCTCCGCGGCCAGCGTGCTCACCGAAGGCGCGAACTCCGCCAACTGGAACCCCGGCAAACTGGCCGGGGTTAAACAGAAAAGCCTGAGCGCCAGTTACAATATGCTCTTCATAGACGAGTCCCAGGGCTCGCTTAACTACGCCACGCCGCTCAGCGGCGGGTCCGCGGTTTTGGGCGCGGGCATAAACTACCTGACCGTCTCCAACATAGAAAAGCGCGCCGGGGATACCAGCCTGGCCGATTCCAAGTTCAGCAACACCAATATGGCCTTTACGTTCTCCTACGCTAGGCCCGAAGTCGCCCCCGGCCTGGCCCTAGGGGCCAACCTGAAGTACATCTCGCAGAAGCTGGACACGGCGGACGATAAGGCCGTGGCGGTGGACCTGGGGTCCGCCTACAAGCTTAACGACGCCTGGACGGCGGCTTTCGTAATGCAGAACCTGGGCAGCAGCATAGGCCCGGACAAACTGCCGCTCACCTTCAAAGGCGGCGCGGCCACCAGTTTCCTTGACGGGAAACTCGCCGCGGGCGCGGACCTGGACTGGCTGGCCAACGACCAGAAAATGTATCTCGCGCTGGGCGCGGAATACCTGCTTAACCAGAATTTCGCTTTCAGGGCCGGCTACCAGTTCGGCCACAGCGCCGATAAACTGGGCAGTTCGCTCGTAGGTTTCGGCGCCGGCATAGGCCTTAAATTCGACCGGTTCGCCCTGGATTACGCCTATGTGCCGTTCGGCGACCTGGGCGATACTCACAGGATGACGCTGGGCTTTAACTTCTAGGACCGCTTAAAGCGGGACCGGCCGCAAAAGGCGCATAAATGACAGGGCTGTTTCGCTTAGTTCTTTTGTGCTTTTTGCGGCTGAATTTATTTGGTTAACGGGGAGAATTCGTGAAAAAAATACTGCTATCACTGCTGCTTTTAACTCCTGCATTCGCCGGCGCCAAGGATTTTGAACTTATGGGCAAGCTGGACCTTTTCGGCGGCCAGTATTTCTTCCAGGGCCAGTCAGGCGCCCTGAACGGCTACGGCCTTTTTGACGCCCAGCTGGCAAAGAGCTTCTCGTCCAGTTCCGGTTTTTTCATCAGCGCGCGTTCCGCCTACACCGGTTTCAAGCAGGTTGACGAACTCGCCGGCGGCGGCACGCTTTTCCAGCAGAGCCTTGATAATTCCCTCGGCTTCACGTGGATAAAGCGCTACGAGGGTGGCTATTCGCTTAAGCCCCGCGCAGGTTATAAAAGCGAGCTTTTCCGCGAAACAAAGGACGAAAAATGGGGCCAGGGCCTTTACGACTCCAACCGCTACGAGGGCGGCCTGACGCTTGAGCGCAAGACGCGCCTGGGCCTCTCCACGCCGTGGATCTACCAGCTGTCCTGGGACCTTTACTATAACCGCTATACCCGCTTTAAAACGCTGGCCAGCCAGTACGGCCAGGAGCTGGCCGCCCCGGACCCCGGCAGCCGCACCCTGGATACCCTTACCAACCAACTCTCCTACGACACCGAACTTGACCTGCCCGGCTTCCTGAAGGCCGAGATCTTCGCCGCGGTTTCGCTGATAGGCTACCCGGACCAGAAAGTGATAAACTCGGACGGCGTGTATCTTCCCTCCAAGCGGTCGGATTCCTACCAGGCGCTGAATTTGAGCCTTTCGAAGCGCTATAATGACTTCACCCTGCTGGGCCAGGTCAGGCCCATCCTCGGCGTCGGCCTCAGCTTCGCCAACCTGTTCTCCAACCAGAGCCACCTGGACACGGACCCCGCGCACCTTAAGTTCATCAGGAACTTTTATGATTACACGGAGGTCCGCGCCTCGCCCAACGCGCAGTTCACCTTTATCGGTTCCGGCCTGATAACCCGGCTGGGCTACGAGTTCGCCTACAGGCACTATCCCGGAAGGCTGAAGCAGAACGCCGACGGGACCTATACCTCCTCCCTGCTCTCCCAGTACTCGGGCAGCTTCACCGCGGAAGCCGTCTATCCCCTGGCGCGCTCGCTCGACCTGAAACTGCAGGGAAATTGGGCGCTGTCCCGCTCCAATAACCGCTACGAGCAGGTTTACCGCTACAACTACAGCAGTTCTATGTATTTCACGGGTATAGAATGGAGGTTCTAGTATGAAGATCCTTTACGCGCTTATACTTTTGTCTTTTTCTGCCCTGCCCTGCCGCGCCATGTCGAAGGACATAATAGTGGTCCCGGACGGCGATGTACAGGTTAGGCCTAACGCCGCTTCGGCCTGGTACCCGGTGGGCCGGAACGTTAAAATAGCCGCCGGTTCCGAAGTGCGCACCGCTAAAGATTCCACGGCCGGGGTCTACTTCCCGGACGGGTCCAGGTTCTCGCTCGGGAACAGCACCATCTTCGCCGTAGATGAAACTACAAAGAAGAAGGCCGGGTTCCAGCTGAAGCTGGGCCGCCTTAAGGCCGCGGTGGCCGGGTATTTCGCGAGCCGCTTCGAGGTTAAGACCCCGGCGGCCGTCTGCGCCGTGCGCGGCACGGAGTTCGAGATAGACGTGGCCAAGGACGGCGTTACCGATATGAACGTCACGGAAGGCCTTGTAGAGGTGAACGATTCCAAGGGCGCCATGGCCGTGGTCTCTTCCGAAGAGAAGATAAGGGTGGGGATGGACGGGATGTCGAGGCCGGAGGGCATTTCCCTTACGGACGAGCGCTCCGGGGAAGCGGCGCGGCCCATGGCCGTGATCCAGGATACGGCCCGCGAGCGCACCCGGACCATGCTGGAAGAGCTGCGCAACCGCGAACTTAAGGCCAACGAGTCGCAGCTGGGCAAGGATTCCATAGACGCTTTCGGCCGCCGCGTGCGCCTGGAAGAGTACCTGCTGAGGCCCTCGGATAAAGAGTTCCAGGTGCTGTTCCTCAGCCAGCGCGCCGAGCAGCACTCGCTTAACTGGGGCCAGTTTACCGAACAATTCAATTCCAGGATCCCGGACGATATCAGCCAGGTGGGGGACA
>JAKAMO010000121.1 GCA_021812825.1 bacterium
TCCTTTATTACTGCCTTTTCCTTCACCAGCGCCATCGTCTTGCTCTCTACCATCGACGCGCGGATGTACTCCTTGCGCTTCTCGAACAGCTCCCTGCCCTTCGCCTTCTCCTCCTCGGTGTTAAGACGGGTCATGACCTTATCGAGCTCCGCGTTGAGCTCGGCGTCCGTCGCCTCGATCTTCTCCTTCTTGGCGATATGGTGGAGTATGTAGGTAAGGGAGAGATTGCGCTCCGCCACCGGCTTCAGGCGTTCAAGCATCGCGTCGTCGGGCAGGCGCTGCTCCAGCGGCGCGCGCTTCTTGAAGAGCTCCAGCAGCTCCTGCGCCTCTTCCTTCACCAGCGTGGGGGGGAGGGAGAGGGGATTGTTCTTGATCAGCGCGTCCTCGAGCTGGCCGAGCATCTCCTTCTCCGTCTTCTCGGTCGCCCCGTCCTCCAGCAGCTTCCGGACGTTGGATTTCAGCTCGTCCACCGTCTTTACGCCGGCTTCCTTCAGGAAGTTCTCGTCCAGCTCCGGCACGACCTTCCGCTTGATCTCCCTGACGGTCACCCTGAAATGCATCTTCTTGTCGCCGAACGGGGCGTCGAACTCACGCGTCTCGTCCTTCTTGGCGCCGGCCACCGCCTCGGCCAGGCCGGCGATGGTCTGCGGGCTGGAGAGGTCCACGATCTCGCCCTTGACCGAGCCGTCCTGCACGGGCTGGCCGTTCTCGAACGTATCGTAATCCACTATGACGAAGTGCGACTTGCCGGCCGCCTCGCCGTCGTCGGCGGGCTTCAGGTAGGCGTTGTACTCGCGGACCTGGGAAATGTACTTGTCGATCTCGGCGTCGGTGACCTTATGCAGCTTGCGGGTAGCGGCTATCTTCTCGTAGCCCTTCGGCTCTATGAGCGGGGAACACTCGAACTGTATCTCGAAGTACAGTTTCTTACCCTGCTCGTAAGAGACGTTCTTGAGCAACGGGGAGACGACGGGGGTCAGCTCCGAGGATTTGATTATCTCCGGCAGAGCGGATTTGGCTGCGATGTCCAGGACCTCGTCCTTGACCATAGCAGGGAACTGCTCCTTGATCATGGCCAGGGGAACCTTGCCGACACGGAAGCCGGGCAGACTGACTACGCTCTGAAGACGCACCACGGCGGCCTGTGAAGCTTCCTCCAGGGCCTTGGGATCCAGCGTGACCCCGAATATGTGCACGCAGCCTTCCTGCTTGATCTTCTTGATGCTGTCGCCGAAAACCATCGTGATCTTCATGTTGCCTCCACTGTTAGCGCTGCGCGGCCCGCCCGGTACTGGTGCCGGGACGGGGACTTGAACCCCGACGGGTGTTAACCCACATGGTCCTAAGCCATGCGCGTCTGCCGATTCCGCCATCCCGGCCGAGTTCCGAGGCCCGGCCTGCGTGTTCAACGAACCGAAAAAAAAAGAGCAATGAGTTCTGAGTTTCCGGGGAGGTCGCGCCTTCGCCCTTTACTCGCCGACTACTCATTACTCCGCTGCTAGAAAATCTTTTGGGCCATACGGGATTCGAACCTGTAACCTTACGCTTAAGAGGCGTCTGCTCTACCGTTGAGCTAATGGCCCGTGCAAATATTATACATAAACCGGAAAAAAAACCAAAATTTTTTTCGATCCCGCCGGACGCGCGGCCTTCCATTGCGGCCGCATAATTGCTAGATTTATTCCTTATGACGACGTTCATCGCGGCGCTGTTGCTGGCGGGCTTAGGCACGTCACCGCTGAGCGCGCAGTCGGAGGACCTAGGCAAGACCTACTCCGACGCGGCCGCGCAATGGCTGGACGGCAGGCCGGAGGACGCCGTGGGAGCGTTGAAGTACGTGGTCTACCGCTCCTCCGACCAGGCGCTGGCCACGGCGGCCCTGAGGGACCTGGCGGTGCTGCTGGCCGAGGACGGCAAGAACGGCGAGGCTCTGGCGTACCTCGCCAAGGGCGAGATACTCTCACCGGAAGATTTCTATATCCACTTCGAGAAAGGCTGGAACCTCCTCGGGCTGGAGAAGTACCAGGACGCCAGGGCCTCCTTCGAGAAAGCGCTCACCCTGACGGCCGACCAGGACCTCACCAGCCAGGCCCGCCTCGGCATGGCCATGGCGGAGGCGGAGCTGGGGGGGCCGGCCGCCTCGATAGACGACCTCCACTCCGTCTACGGACGCTATCCATATCTGCTATCCCCCGCGGCACAGCTGATCAGCGAGAACCTCGTGCGTCTCAAAAAGCGGCCTCACGCCCTTAACTTCATCAAGGAAGCCCTCACCTACGACCCGCGCAATATCCAGGCGGAGATAGATCTCGCCGGGCTCTACGACGACTCCGACTACCAGACCCAGGCCTGGCAGACGTATTACACCCTCTCGGACCTGGACCCGGAGGACGGATATTTCGCCGCGAAGGAGAGGAAGTTCCGCAAGTACGTGAAGGGAAAGCTGGACGATCTGCTCTACTGGGCGCGGCTGGCCTGGCCGGCCCATAAGCACCCTGTGCCGCAGAACGGCGCGAAGATAAAGCTGGGCCTCTACGCCGACAAGAACGGCGTTCCGGCCGTGGTAAAAAGCTTCAGGTTCATATCGGTCTCCGACTTCAACATAATCGATACCCGGCTGGGGCAGGTGGCTGGCGGCAGGGGCGGAATGCAGTGGACGGTCTCTTACGACGAGACCAACCGCATCTACGAGATACGGGACAGCATGAACTCCGTGGCGCACTCCACGCGCAACAGCCTCCGCATAGTGCCGAAAGTTCCCGGCAGCGTCATACTTATCAAGAACCCCGACCTCGGCGACGCTCACGGCATCAACAGATCCGACAAGGAAGTCTCCGGCGAGCTGCTCGCCCTGGTGAAGGAGAAGGGGTTCTGGCTGATCGACGAGACCGCGCTCGAGACACTGGTGAGCCCCGTCAGCGCCCATCTTGCCGGCACCTCGCGTCTGCCCGAGCAGTTGAAGGCCATCGCCGTGGTGGTCCGCACCCGCCTGACGCGCCTGGCCCGTCAGCTGTCCCATGACAGCCGCGAGTATAACCTGTGCGACTCCGCCCACTGCCTCCCGTTCCTTGGTCTGCAGACTGAGAACTCGGTCTCGGCGAAGGCCGCCGCGGACACCGCCGGCGAGACGCTCTCCTCAGGCGGAGCTCTGGCCCCTGCCGCCCTGCACAAGGCCTGCGGCGGCTTCACCAGTTCCGGCGCCAACGATGGAGGCCGGCCGCTGCCCAAGCTTACCCCTTTCACCCTGTACGACTACACTTTGCGAGCGCCTCCGGACGGCCTGCTCTGTCTCGCCGAGGACAAGACCGAAAGCTCCGACGTCTATTGGACCCTGCTGCTGCAGCCGCGCTGGATCGAGGACCGCGTCAACCGCATAAAGAAGGTCGGCTACATCAAGGCCATCGTCCCGCTGGCGCGCAACGCCGACGGCAAGATAAGGGCCATAAGGATAGACGGCACGGCGGGCTCGGCCCAGGTGGAAGGCCGGGAGGAGATCTCCTTCGTGCTCGGCGCCGGCGCCGTGCGTTCGGCCTTCTTCAGCATCCGTCCCGTCTTCAAGGGGAAATACCCCAGGTTCTTCATGCTGCGCGGCATCGGCACCGGCGACGGGGACGGCCTGTGCCTGCTGGGCTCGCGCGGCATGGCCAAGTCGCTCGGCTCGAAATACCGGGACATCCTGAGCCACTATTTTCCATTATATAAGGTAGGGAAGACCCGCTAGGGGCCCGATGGAAAAGGCAGTACACATAATCACCCGCCTGGATTTCGGCGGGGCTCAGGGCAACACGCTCTATACGGCCGCGCACCTGGACAGGGCCCGTTTCGAGCCGCTGATAATAACCGGCCGCGGCGGCATACTGGACGGAGAGGCTCCGCCCGGCCTCCTGCTAGAATCCCGCTATCTGGCGCGCAGCATAAACCCCTGGAAGGACGCGGCCGCCTTCTTCGAGCTGAGAAGCATGCTGAAGGAGCTGAGGCCGGCGCTGGTCCATACGCACTCCTCCAAAGCCGGAATACTGGGCCGCCTCGCCGCGGCCTCGGCCGGAGTACCGGTAATAATCCACACCTTCCACGGCTTCGGCTTCCATCCCCGGCAGAACTTCCTTGTCCGCTCCCTCTATGTCGCCCTGGAGAAGTTCTGCGCCAGATTCTGCGACGCGCTGGTGTTCGTCTCAAGGGCGAACATGGAGACCGCCAGGCAGGCCGGGATAGGCCGCCAGGCGCAGTATCGCCTGATACGCAGCGGCGTAAAGCTCTCCAACTATCCAGCCACCGGGCGGGCGGCCCGGAGAGCCGAGTTCGGCTTCGCCGCAGACAACGTGGTGGTGGTAAGTATCGGCAACGCCAAGCCGCAGAAGAACCCGGGCGCCTTCCTGGCCGCCGCTGCCAGGCTGGCCGCGGCCCACCCTCGCGCGAGGTTCCTCTTCGTCGGCGGCGGGGAGTCGCTGGACAGCCTGAGGGCCGGGGCCAGGGAGTTGGGACTTGAGAAGACATGCATCTTCACCGGCTGGCGCAAGGATACTCCCGAACTGCTGGCCGCCGGAGACATCTTCGCGCTGACCTCGCTGTGGGAAGGCCTGCCCCGCAGCCTTGTAGAGGCCATGCGCACAGGGCTGCCGTCCGTCTGCTACCTCACCGACGGGGTCGCGGACATACTGCAGGACGGGCGCAACGGCTTCGCCGTGAAGCAGGGGGACCTGGACGCCTTCTGCGCCGCGCTTTCCCGCCTCATCTCCGACGAAGACCTCCGGGGCAGGCTCGCGGCCGGAGCCGCGGCGGCCGACCTGGCGGAATTCGACATAGATTTCATGGTCCGCAGCCAGGAAGAGCTCTATTCGGAGCTGCTGAGGGGAAAAGGGGCGAATCGATGAGCGTACTAGTATCGGCGGTAGTACCCGTCTTCAACGAGAAGGGGAGCCTTGAGGCTTTCGAGAAGGAGCTCTCGGCCTCGCTGGCCGCCCTGAGGAGACCTTACGAGATAATCTGGGTGGACGACGGCAGCACCGACGGCTCTTTCCAGCTGCTGCGCGGCTTCTCCGGCAGGCCCAGGCAGCGCGCGCTGCGGCTGGCGAAGAACTACGGCCAGACCGCGGCCATGGCCGCCGGCATAGCCGAGGCGAGGGGAGAGTGGATAGTGACCCTGGACGCCGACGGACAGAACGATCCGGACGACATACAGCGCCTGCTGGCCGCCGCGGCCGGCGGCGCCGACGTTGTAAGCGGCTGGCGCCGCAGGAGGAACGACCCTTTCCTCACCAGGGTGCTCCCGTCCCGCGCGGCCAACGCCGTCATCTCCGCGGTCACGGGCCTTAAGCTGCACGACTTCGGATGCACTCTCAAGGTGTACCGCGCCGCCCTGCTGAAGGAAGCGGACCTGTACGGCGAGATGCACCGTTTCCTGCCGGCCATACTCGCCTACGCCGGAGCATCCGTCTCCGAGCTGGAGGTCAACCACCGGCCGCGCGGGGCCGGCCGCTCGAAGTACGGACTGGCGCGGACGTTCAAGGTGCTGCTGGACCTGCTGACGGTCAAGTTCATGGGGGATTTCATCACCAAGCCGATCTACCTTTTCGGCGGGATCAGCATGGCGCTGCTGGCGTCCTCGGCGCTGATGGCCGCGTACACCCTGTACAACAAGTTCTGGAACGCCATATACGTCAAGGACCAGCCCCTCTTCCTGCTGTCCATCTTCTTCGCCCTGGTCGGCGTCCAGTTCGCGGTCCTCGGGCTGATCGCGGAGGTGCTGATCCGCACCTACCATTCCTCCAGCAGGAAGCCTCCTTACGCCGTGGCGGAAAAGGCCGGGGAAGCCTGTTGACCGGCGGCGGCAATATTGGTATCTTTTGCTCCCATGACACAGAACGACCAACTGGTATTCAAGTACGCGGACATCAAGGAGGCGGGCGGCCTGAACGTTACGCTGAAGCTGTCCGCCGCCGCGTACGCGGACGCCTTCGAGGCGCCGGCGAAGCCGAAGGAGCTCAGCGCGGAGCTGGACTTCTCCGTCGGCGGGGATTCGATCCTGCTGGAGGGGAGGATCACGGCGGAACTGGAGCTGGAATGCTCCCGCTGCGGCGACCCGATCCGCAGGATATTCAGCGACTCTTTTGACGAGGTATACCCGGATTCGCTAGAATATATAGATACGCGCGAAGTAATAAGGGAGACTGCGGGCCTCCTCGTGCCTATAAAGGTCCTTTGCTCGGACGACTGCAAGGGGCGCTGCCCGGTCTGCGGAGGGAACCGCAACAGGAAAGCCTGCGGCTGCAGGACCGAGAGGGCCGGGTCGTTCGATGCCCTGAAGGATTTCAAACCGGGCAAGCCCGGTGGAGACAAGATCTAGCTTAACAGAGAGGAACAACCATGCCTAATCCTAAACGTAAACACACACCCATGCGCAGGGATAAGCGCAGGGCGCAGAACTGGAAGCTCGAGGTGAACTCGCTGGCCGCCTGCGGCCAGTGCGGCGCTCTGCGCCTGCCTCACCGCGTCTGCCCTTCCTGCGGCTCCTACAACGGCAAGATCGAGGTGGCGCAGAAGGCCCCGAAGG
>JAKAMO010000122.1 GCA_021812825.1 bacterium
CAGCGCCCCCGCGGCCGACAAGATGGAGATCAAGGTCTACGGGGCGGCCGCGCACTCCGGAGTGGCCCCGGAAAAGGGCATCTCCGCCATCAAGGTCGTCTCCGACGCCATCTCCAGGATGAAGCTCGGGCGCATAGACCGAGAGACCACCGCCAACATAGGCTTCATCTCCGGCGGCAACGCCATCAACATAGTCCCGCCGCTGGTGGAGCTCTCCGGCGAAGCACGCAGCCACGACCCCGCCAAGCTCAAGAAGCAGACCCGGCACATGGAAGACTGCCTGAAGAAGGCCGTCAGGGCCGTGAAGGTGCGCGACGGATCCAGGCTCATCACGCCGCGCTACGAGTTCCTGCTCGAGAGGAAGTTCCCGAACCTGCGCATCGACAGGACCAACCCGCTGATGCCGCTGATCGGCGCGGCCATGGCTGCTGAGGGGATAAAGATGCGGCCGTCCTCTTCTGGCGGCGGGACCGACAGCAATATTCTCTACGGCCACGGCATAAAAGCCCCGGTGCTGGCCACCGGCATGAGGGACGTGCACACCACCGGGGAGTACCTCGACCTCAAGGATTTCTTCACGTGCGCCCGCGTGACGGCGAGGATACTGCAGGACTGGACCCGCTCCGGCGGGGAAGCCAACTGAAGCCGCCAAAAGGAGACTGAAATGGCCCACGCGTTCGACCCGGCAGAAAGGCACAGGCTGGACACCCCGGAAAGACGGGCGGACATGCCGCCGGAGCAGACCCTCGTAAAGGCCGGCATCAAGCCGGGCGACATCATCCTCGACGTCGGCTGCGGCACAGGCTACTTCGCTTTCCCGGCCTCGCGCATGATCGGCCCCAAGGGCATGGTCTACGCGACGGACATCTCGGGCGTCATGCTGGCGGACCTGCGCGCCAAGGCGGCCTCCTCCGGCGTCTTCAACATAGAGACCAAGCAGCTCTCCAGGTCGGAGCCGGAGTTCCCGGAGGCCCCGTATACGCTGGCGATAATCTCCGACGCGCTGCACGAGGTCGACGACAAGCCGGCTTTTCTGACCAGCGTGGCGGCCGCGCTCAAGCCCGGCACGCGCCTGGCCGTGATAGAGTGGGAGAAGAAAGAGACCGTCGACGGGCCGCCTCTCAAGGAGCGCCTTTCGGAGGACGAGATACAGGTCCTCCTTAAGAAGGCGGGCTTCACCGAGCCGGCCTCGTCTCCGCTCGGGAATAGCCACGTGCTCTACACCTGCAAGAAAAAGACCGCGGAATGAGGAAGCCGCCGGCGGATTATTCGCTGGCCGCGCTTTCCGGCCTCCTGCTGTCCGCGTCGTTCGCCCCGTCCTCGCTGGGCTGGACGGCCTGGGTGGCGCTGACGCCGCTGTTCCTGGCAGTGCTCGGCGCCGCCGGCCCCGGAAGGGCGTTCCTGTTGGGCGGCACCGCGGGACTCGTCTTCTACTCCGTCTCGCTGTCCTGGATGACCGACGTGGTCCATTACCTGGCCCCGGTCTTCTGGTGCGTCTTCGCCGCGTGGATGGCTCTGCACGCCGCCCTCGTCCGCGGCTTATGGGAAGCGGCCGGCAGGCACCCGTCGAAGACCAAGGTCCTCTACTGGGCCTGCGCGGCGGGGCTCTGCTGGGCCGGCATCGAGTACTTCCGCTCGGAGGTCTGGGCGCTGGAATGTCCCTGGCTCGGCCTCGGCTACAGCCAGACCTTCGTGCCTCCCTTCTTCCAGTCCCTCTCCGTCTGGGGAGTCTACGGGCTTTCGGCCTTCATAGCGGCGGCCAATGCGGCCTGGGCCCTGGCGCTCAAACGACGGCGTATGCCGGCCGCAGTGTTCCTTGCCGCGGCGCTCGCCGCCGCGGGCCTGGGAACCCTGCGCCTTTCCACGTCAGGCATAGACTTGGACGGCAGGCCGCTGCGCGCCGCGTTGGTGCAGGCCGAGCGCGAGCCGCTGGACGGCCTGATCGGGCTCAGTCTCTCTACCACCGCCGCGCGGTCGGACCTGCTCGTCTGGCCGGAATGCTCCGTGATGATGCCGGAGGAAGCCAGCCCCTCCTATGCCGCGCTCATAGCCCGCGGGCTGCGTGGGTACTCCGGGGAAGCCGTGATCGGAGGCTGCGTTCCCGCGGACAGGGCGAGAGGGGTGAGCCGGGCCAATTTCGCGATGTTCTTCGGCCGCGGCGGACTTTCCGGCGTCTACGACAAGATGCATCCGGTACAGTTCGTGGAGACCGGCCTGCCGTCTAACCGGAAGCCGGAGCCGGCGATCACGCCGCTGGGCAGGCTGGGTCCGCAGATCTGCTACGACCTGGCCTTCGAGAACGGCTCGAGGGCCATGGCCTCCCGCGGGGCGGAGCTGATAGTCACGCCGACCCTGGACCCGGAGGAATGGGGGGCCTTGCAGCATACCCAGCATTCCGACATGACGGCCGCGCGGGCCGTGGAGACCGGGCTCTGGATAGTCCGCGCCGCCTCGTCGGGACGCTCGCAGATAATAGACCCGCTGGGCCGCGAGCGCGCCTTGCTCGCCAACGGAACGAGGGGCGTGCTGTCCGGAGAGGCGCGCCTGAGGACAGGCGGCACCTTCTATACCCGGGCCGGCTGGCTGCTGGGACCGTTCGCGCTCCTGTTCACGGCAGGGGCGGCGCTCTTTGTCTTTATCAGAAAAAGAATTTGATAGAATCAGAACCATGAACAGCAGGGCGCGACGCATACTCTGCGTGGATGACGAGGACTTCAACCTGGACCTTCTCGAGGCCCTGCTGAAGCCGCAGGGCTACGAGACCTTCACCGCGCTCAACGGCAAGGAAGCGCTCGAGGTACTGGCCTCCAAGCAGGTGGACCTGGTGCTCCTCGACATCAACATGCCGATTATGAACGGCCACGAGGTCTGCCGCCGGCTCAAGGCCGACCCTCACACCGCCCATATCCCGGTCATCATGATCACGTCGCTGGACTCCAAGGAGAACAAGATGCAGGGTATGGAGGCCGGCGCGGAGGAGTTCCTCTCCAAGCCCTTCGACCAAGCGGAGCTGCTGCTGAGGATAGGCAACATCCTGCGCACCTCCGAGTACGAGGAAGCTTTCGAATACCTTATCCTCGCGCTGGCCAGGGCGGCCGAGGCCAACGACATCGACACCGGCAACCATATCCTGCGCGTGGGCGAGTACGCGGCGCTGGTCGCGCGGGAACTGGGCCAGTCGGAGAAGTTCGTGGAGACGATACGCAGCCAGGCCACGCTGCACGACGTGGGCAAGGTGCACATCCCCAGCCATATCCTAAAGAAGCCGGGCCGCCTGGACGACGCCGAGATGGAGGAGATGAAGCAGCACACCACCTTCGGGGCCATGATAATCGGCGATCACCCGCACCTCGAGTTCGGCAGGCGCATAGCCCTTTGCCACCACGAGCGCTGGGACGGCACCGGCTATCCGAAGGGCCTGAAGGGCGAGGAGATACCTCTCGAGGCGCGGATAACGGCGATCTGCGACTGCTACGACGCGCTGCGCAACTCGCGCGTCTACAAGCCGAACTACGACCACGACGGCGCCTGCCGCATCATCACGCGGGGCGACGACCGGATGAAGCCGGGGCATTTCGACCCGCAAGTCCTGGAGGCTTTCAAAAAGCTGGCCCCCAGGTTCGACGAGCTCTACATTAAAATGCTGGACCCCAAGGAGAAGGACGTACAGTCCGCTGATAAAAAATGACCGACGTGAAACCGGAAGGCTCATTCATAGGCAGGTTCACCGTGCTGAAGGGCGCGGCCAGGGAGCTGTGGATCATCTTCGGGACGAAGATCATGACGATCCTGGCCTACAGCGTGGTGAACTCCACGCTGGTGCTCTGGCTCTCCTCGGACCTCGGCTACGGCGACAAGTCGGCCGGCTTCGTAGTGGCCACCTGGTCCACGGCCCTCACCATCTTCACGGTGATGGTCGGCTCGCTGGTGGACGCGGTCGGCATCCGCAAGTCGCTGCTCACCGGCTTCGGCCTGGCCGCGGCGGCGCGCTTCGTGATGGCCTTCTTCGCGGTGAAGTGGATAGCCCTGCCGTTCGGGCTCTTCCCGCTGGCGCTGGGAGAGGCGCTGCAGACGCCGGTCATGGTGGCGGCGGTCAAGCGCTTCACCAGCACGAAGCAGCGCTCGATAGCCTTCTCCGTCTACTACGCGATGATGAACGTTGGCTTCGCCGTGGCGGGCTGGACCTTCGACAAGGTCCGCGGCGGGCTTGGCGAGTACGGCCACTACAGCGTGCCGCTGCTGGGCTTCCAGATCAGCACCTACCAGACGATAATACTCCTCGGCGCGCTGTTCACTCTGCCCAACCTGGTACTGACGTACTTCGCGCTGCGCGGCGGCGTGGAAGCCACCGACGAGGGGGTCGTGATAAAGCCGGAGCCGGAAAAGTACCCCGGCAGGTCGTTCCTGGAGGCCTTCCTGCTGTCGAGCCGCGACGCGCTGAAGGACTGGTTCCGCATCTTCTCCGGCCTGTGGAAGGAGGCCACCTTCTACCGCTTCCTCGCCTTCTTCGGGCTGGTGGTGTTCGTGAAGCTCGTCCTCTACCACATGTACTATACCTTCCCCAAGTACGCCATCCGCGAGCTGGGCGCGGGAGCGCCTTTCGGCCAGCTCTTCGGCACCCTGAACGCAGTTATAGTCGTGATACTGGCGCCGGTAGTGGGGGCCCTGACCCAGCGCTTCACCGCCTACCGGGTGGTGGTCATCGGCACGCTGATAACGGCCCTCTCCGTCTTCTTCATGGTGGTCCCGCCCGCGCAGTACCAGGGCCTGGCCGACGGCGGCTTCGGCCACGCGATAGCGTGGTGGCTCAAGTTGTCCGGCCCGGTACTGCCCCTCTATGTGGCCATCGTGCTCTTCACCCTGGTCTATTCCGTAGGAGAGTCCTTCTACTCGCCGCGCCTCTACGAGTACCCCGCCGCCATAGCGCCCAAAGGACAGGAGGGCTCCTACCTCGCCCTCTCCATGCTGCCCTACTTCGTGGCGAAGTTCTTCGTCGGCTCGATGTCCGGCTTCCTGCTGGACGCCTTCTGCCCGGAGACGGGTCCCCGCAACCCCCGCATGCTCTGGCTCATCATAGGCGGCATGGCGCTGTTCACGCCGATAGGCCTGCTGCTCTTCCGGCGCTATATACAGGTGCACGAGGCCGGCAGGTCGGACAATTCCTAGGCGGTGACTCCCCGCGGAGGATTCCCGGGGCGACATGTTAGTATCTGGGACTTCGTTGGTTTAAGTTTAGGAGGAAGAAACGATGACTGAACCGAGGAACCTTTATTCCTGCCTCGCCAAGACGGCGGAAAGGCATCCGGAAGAGACGGCCTACGTCACCGGCGACAAGCGCATGTCCTGGCACGAGGTGCTCTTCTCGGTGGACCGCGCCGCGGACATGTTCTGGCAGCTGGGCCTCAGGAAGGGCGACCGCGCCGCCATAGTGCTGCGCAATTCCACGGAGTTCGTGATCTCCTATTTCGCGATGGCCAAGCTGGGCGCCGTGGCCGTCCCGATAAACTACCTGGTCTCCAAAGGCGAGGAGATCTCCTACATACTGGAGAACTCCTCCTGCAAGGGAGTGGTCACCGAGAAGGAGTTCGTGAAGAACTACACCAGGGTGCGCAAGAACCTTCCCGGCCTCAAGTTCATAGTCTCCGCGGACTTCTGCGGCCTGGACGACGTGACGGACTTCTGGAGCTACCTGAAGAAGGCCCATTACCACCCGCAGACCCAGCAATCGGCCGCCGACGAGCATGACCTGGCCACCATACTCTACACCTCCGGCACCACCGGCCATCCCAAAGGCGTGCTGCTGACGCACCACAACATGGTCGAGAACGCCAAAGCGGCCATCACCACGCTGGAACCGACCCGCAAGGACGTGTTCATGGCCCTGCTGCCGATGTTCCATACCTTCTCGTGGACCGGCAACGTCATCACCCCGATACTGCTGGGCGCCAAGACACTCATCGTAAAGAGCATCACGCCTCCGAAGCCGTGGCTGCAGGCCATGGGCAGGGAAGGGGTGACCATAATGATAGCGGTCCCCCAGATCTACGGCGTGCTGGCCAAGGAGGCCAAGGGCCTGAAGAAGTTCTTCCTCAAGTTCTGGAGCCTGCGGAAAGTGCGCCTTTGTCTCTCCGGGGCGGCGCCGCTGGGCCACACCGTGGTGCAGCACTTCAACAAGGCCTTCGGCCTCCATATCCTGGAGGGCTACGGCCTAACCGAGACCAGCCCGGTCGTCACGATAACGCCGCCGAAGGCGCGCAAGCACGGCTCGGTCGGCAAGGCCATACCCGGCGTGAAGATACGCATCCTCGACGAGCACGGCAAGGAGCTCAAGCACGGCGAGGAGGGGGAGATAGCCGTGATGGGGCCGAACATCACCCGCGGCTACCACGACAACGACCAGGCGACCCGCGAGCTGTTCACGCAGGACGGCTGGCTCAAGACGGGGGACATCGGCGTGCTGGATTCGGACGGCTTCCTGTTCATCCGCGACCGCAAGAAGGACATGGTCATCGTGAAGGGCCTCAAGGTCTTCCCGGCCCAGATAGAGCA
>JAKAMO010000022.1 GCA_021812825.1 bacterium
TTGGTGGGTTCGTCGAGCAGCAGCGCCGCCGGGGACTGCAGCAGCGCGCACATAAGCCCGAGCTTCTTGTACATGCCGCCGGAGAGCTGGCCGGCCCTGCGCTCCCTGAACTTGCCCAGCCTCGTTATCTCCAGCAATTCGGCGGAGCGCTTTTTGTACTCCTCAGGAGAGAGGCGGTAAAGCTCGCGGAAGAACTCCAGGTGTTCGCTGACCGAGAGGTCCGGGTAGAGGCTGGCCTGCTGCGGCATGTAGGCCAGTACCGGCCGCACCTCCCCCAGCGGCTTCTCCGTCCCGTCGAGGAAATAACGTATATGCCCGACTGACGGACGCAGCAGCCCGGCCAGCAGGCGCATCGTGGTGGTCTTGCCTGCCCCGTCCGAACCTATCAGGCCGTGCAGCAGGCCGGCGGAAAAGTCGAAGGAGACCCCGTCCAGCGCCCTGGCGCGGCCGAAGTATTTCTTCAGCCCTTCCGTACGTATCGAGTACATGTCAGTCCGGCAGCTTTACCTCTAGGGTCATGCCCGGCTTCAGCGCGCCGTCGGGGTTCGGGAAGGAGACCTTCACCGCGAACACCAGGCGCGTGCGCTCTTTGCGCGTCTGCACGTTCTTCGGAGTGAACTCCGCCTCCGGGTAGATGACGGAGATCCTCCCTCTGTACTCCCTGTCCGCCGCCTCCGGCAGGTACCCGCTCACCTCCATGCCGGTGCTGATCCTGGCCAGCATGTCGTGCGGCACGTAGATGTATTCCCAGACCTCGGAGAGGTCGGCCACGGTTGCCAGCCTGGTGCCCGGCGCGACCAGCTCGCCCTTCTCGTGGTAGGAATAGAGCAGCCTGCCGTCCACCGGGGACTTGATAGCGCACCAGTCCACCTTCAGCGCGGAATCGTCGCGCCGGTACTTCAGGCGGTCGTAGCTTTCTTTCGAGGCTGATCCAGACTTGTATAGTTCCGCCGCCCTTTTGAAGTCGTCGTCCGCTATGCCGGCGGCCAGTCTCAGGTCGGCGCAGTCGAGAGCGGCTATGACCTGCCCCTTCTTCACGCTCTCGCCCTCTTTCGCGCCGTAGCGCTCTATGACACCGGGGATGCGGGCGGAGAGGTCCGTCTCCGTAGCCTCGATGGTGCCAGCGTAGCGGAAAGCCCCGTTGTTCCTCATCTTCAGCAGGACGAGGGAGCCGACCACCGCTATTATCAATACAGGTATTTTCTTCTTCATGTTCAGTTCACGCTCCCGGTAAGGCTGTCCAGCACCGCCAGTTTCAGAAGTATCTCGGCGTTAGCGGACGCGGCGGTGGTCTTGGCCTGCAGCTCCTTCAAGTTGGCGCTCTCCACCTCCAGCCAGGTCAGGCTGCCGGCCTTGTACGCCTCGTAGGCCAGTTTCGCCGCGGCGGACGCATCGTCCACCGCGTCTATATTTATGGACTGCTCCTCCATCAACGCCGAATAATCGTCCAGCGCCGAGTAGTATTCGCGGGCCGCGGCGCGGGCGGCCTCGTCCCGGCGCTCCTCCGCGGCCTGCGCGTTCAGCAGGCTTTCCTTTTCCCGCTCCCCCAGCCGCCCCTTCTCGAACAGCGGCATGCTCAGCGAAAGCCCCGCGTAGTTCTGCAGGAAGGAGTACAGGTTCGGCCCGTTCGGATAGTCTACCGAGCTGCGCGCGGTAAACGTTACGCGCGGCAGCTTCTCCGCCTTGTAGGCCCCGGCGGAAGCCCTGAACGCCCTGCCGTTCTCCTCCAGCGCCAGCACGGCCGGCTGGGAGGCGCCCAGCTCCCGCTCGGCCGCGGGCAGCAGGCGGGGCAGGATGTCCAGGTACGACTCCGCGCCCACCACCAGCCCGGCGAACGTATCGCCCGCGTAGTCGTGGCCGGCCATCCTGGAATCTATCGGCAGCCCCGCTCCGGCCGGCGGCTCGATCCCGGTCACGAAAGAGAATTCCTTTATCACGTCGGCCAGCGCCGCGCGCGCGCGCAGCAGGTCCCTGCGGCGCTCGGTGACCTCCTGCCTGGCCCTGATGCCGTCCAGCCGGCTGCGGGTGCCGGCCTTCACGCCGGCCTCCACGTCGGAGAGCTGGCTCAGGGAGAGTTGCAGGTTCTCCGCTATGAGATAGACCTTCTCGAGCGCCAGCTGAAGCCGGAAATAGGCCGAGCGGGCCGACAGCAACGCCTGTCTGCGGGCCGCCTCCTCTTCCTCGGTGCGCGCCGCGGCCAGCCGGCCGGCGGCCTCGCGGCCGTAGCGCAGGGCCCCGGCGTCCAGCGTCCAGTAGGCGGTCGGGCCTAGGGAATAGCCCCAGTTGTCGCCCAGCGGCTTCGCCCCGCCCATTACCGCGGGCAGCGATATCTCCGGGATCACCGCCGTATATCTGAGAGCGCCTTCCAGGCTCAGGCGCGGGTAAAGAAGGCTGGAGGCGGCCGCCTGGGCGGCCCTGGCGGCCCCGGCGGAAAGCCTGGCCGCGCGGTACTGCCCGGAACGGGCCAGCGCGCCGTCCTCGGAGGCCTTCAGGGACACCCTGAACTCCACGGCGCCAGCGGGCACGGATAAAGTAAGGAATATAATAAGCAGCTTCTTCACAGGCCCACCCCCCTGAGAGCTATTTCGGCCCGCTCGGCTATGCCTTCCTCGGAGAAGACCTCGTTCATCACGCTCTTCAGCGGCGTGCCGGAAAGCATTTTGACCCCGTTGCGCTCCATGATGCCGCCTACGATCACCGGGAATACCATGACCGGCAGCAGCGCGGCCACCATGTAAGGCACGGAACGCCCCTTCAGGGCGCTGGCCTGACGGCATTCGGCGGCCAGCAGGGCCACCTGCATCACATGCTCGGTGAAGTTGCCGCTGAAGAAGTCGAAGGCCTCCTTCTTGCCCTGCGCCAGGTCCGAGAAGATCATCGGCGCCGCCTTGCGTATGCCTATAGCGAAGCGGGCCACTTCCACCAGCGCGTTCTTGAGCCTTTCCCGCGGCGTGCCGGCGGCGGATACCCCCGCCTTGAAATGTAGCATAAATTCCGCGTACATTTCCTTCATCACGGCCTTCACGAACTCGTCCTTGGATCCGAAATAATAACGGAACATCGCGGGATTAACGCCGGCCAGGCGACAGGCCTCCCGCAGGCTGAAGCCGGTCAGCCCTTTTTCCTGTATCAGGCGCCTGCCGGCAGCCTTGAGCTTTACGTCCGTCCCTGACGGGGGTCTTGCCATACCTTCTCCTTATCGTTATACGACTGTTTAATTATACATCCGTATAACAACTCCGTCAATCCCCTATTAGGGCTAAGAGGCGCAAAAAAAGCGCCCCGGTCACCCGGGGCGCTCAAGACCGTTAAAGGATCTTAGATTACCACTTGTCGCCGTAGCCGCCGCGGCCACCGCGATCGCCGCGGCCGCCGCCGCCGAAACCGCCGGAGCGGGGGCGGGCTTCCATCGGGCGAGCCTCGTTCACGGTCAACTTGCGGCCGCCGAAATCGGAGCCGTTCAGCTTCTCCATGGCGGCGGTCGCTTCCTCGTCGTTCGGCATCTCAACGAAGCCGAAGCCGCGGGACTGGCCGCTGTACTTGTCGGTGATCAGCTTGGCGCTGGAAACCTGGCCGTAAGCCGCGAAGAGGCCGTTCATCTCCTCTTCGGTGGTCTTGAAGGGCAGGCCGCCCACATATATACGCTTGCTCATTTTACTATCCTCCTGACTGTTTACCTGATCTCAACTCTCTCTGCGCTTTCCTCTGCTAACAGCCGCAAGGATAGGCTTCAAAAACTTGAGTTCTCGGTTTGAACTACCTGTATATTATCCCATATTCTCCCGCGGAGGTCAAGGTCGGGTCGGCCCCTCTCCGGCCGCTTCTTATTGTCCCGAGGGCAAATAAGTTATCATAAGCGGATACTGCACGCCGCGGCTCGCGGCAAGGGAAAGGATCCGCCATGCGACCCAATGACGCTGAAAAATACTTCCGCCTGATAGCGGAGAACCTCTCGGACATGGTGTCCATAGTGAACAAGGATGGCAGACGGCTCTACTGCACACCCAACTACAAGCTGCTGGGCGCCCCGGAGAAGCTCTCCGGTTCCGACTCCTTCGCCGACGTGCACCCGGACGACAGGACCAGGATCAGGGCCATCTTCGACGAGACCTTCAGGACCGGCTCCGGACAGCGCACCGAATACCGGCTGCTGCTTCCTGGCGGAGGAATGCGGCACATACAGTCGCAGGGGATACCGCTGAAGTCACCCTCGGGCGAAGTCGAGCGCCTGCTGCTGGTCTCCCGCGACGTCACAGAAGAACGGGAAGCCCGGGAGAAGCAGCGCGCGCTGGAGCTGCAGCTCCTGCAGGCTGAGAAGCTCACTTCTCTTGGCAAGACCATTTCCGGGGTCGCCCACGAGTTGAACAATCCTCTCACCGGCATCATGGGCTACTGCCAGCTGCTGCTGCGCGAGGAGTCCATACAGCAGAATTCCCGCCACCGCGAGGACATCGGCACAATCTTCCGCGAGGCGGAGCGCTGCCAGCGGATAGTGCGCGGTCTCACCACCTTCGCCAGGAAACACAAACCGGAGAAGACCTATATCGGCATCAACGGCCTGCTGGCGGATTGCCTGAAGCTGCAGGAAAGCCACCTGAGAGTGGGCGGGCTGTCCGTGCTGCAGGACTACGCGCCGGACCTGCCCAAGACCATGGCCGACTTCCACCAGTTGCAGCAGGTCTTCGTGAACCTCATCCTGAACGCCCGCGACGCGTTGGAAGGGCGGGCCGGGGAAAGGCGGCTGCAGCTTCGCACCGGCCTGCGGGACGGCAGGATACGCGTCGAGATCTCGGATAACGGCCCTGGGATCCCCGAGGGCACCGGGGATTCGATCTTCGAGCCTTTCTATACCACCAAGGAGGCGGGGAAGGGAACGGGACTGGGCCTGGCGATCGCCTTCGGCATCATAGCCGAACATAACGGCAGGATCTGGGCCGAGCGGCCTGACGGCGGCGGGGCCCGTTTCTGCGTGGAGCTGCCTGTCCTCTCCCCGCCCGAGGCGCCTGAGGCCGGCAGTAAAACCGGACCGGCGGCCCTTGCCCGCGGGCTGCGGGTCCTGATAGTGGACGACGAGGAATGCGTAATGGACGTCTGCGTACGCATACTGCGCCTTATGGGCGTGACCCCTGATACCGCGCGCGACGCCGCTACCGCGAAGAAGAAGCTCGCGGCCGGGGATTACGACGGCGTGCTTTGCGACTACCGCCTCCCGGAGATGACCGGGATGGAGCTCTTCGCCTGGGCGCGGGGACTCAAGCCGCGGCTGCGCGACCGCTGGATCTTCATCACGGGCTCCAGCGGCGGGGAGGAACTGCAGTCCTCCGGCCGGCCGGTGCTGCACAAACCTTTCGCTATAGAGGACCTGGAAGCGGTCATAGCCGCGCTTGCGGGGAAGTGAGGCGGGCGCTGAAAGGGCCGCCCAGGCCCACCGGGATCACGGGGCAGCTTGCGGGCCGGGCGGAGCCAGCGCCGCTTCTATGGCTTTCTGCAACGCCGCCAGGGACCCCGGGCGGCCTTTAAGAACGAACCCTTCCGCCATGCATCGCGAATAGGCGTCCAGCTCCACGGCCGGGTCAGAACTGAAGATTATCACCGGAATGCCGCCGCGGCCGCTGTTCCTCAATGCGGCGCATATCCCGACCGCGCCGCCGGCGGCCAGGAGGGGATCTATCACCAGGCAGTCAGGCTTGCCGGACGCCGCCAGCCGGAGCCCCTCCTCGGCCGTGAAGGCGGTCCATACCCGATACCCCAGAGGAATAAAAAAACGGCGGAGAAGGTCGTGCCATGACCTCTCGTCGTCGATCATCAATATGGTCCGTTGTTCCATCGCCCCCCCGCGCGTTCCAGCCCCGCCCGGCAGCGCGGGATCACCGACATGCGCCGCACCCCTTACGGTCAGACCTTAATAGTATAATCCGCCGCCGGCCGCTTGTCAATGCCTATAGTACGCATACAGATTGAATGCTTTAGGCATGTGGACCGGGCGGGGCATAGGTTATACAATTTTCCCATGCCGCAACATGATTTTCGCGCGATGTCAGGCAGAAGGATCCGCCAGGAAAGACTCAAAATGGGCTGGTCGCAGGAGGAGCTCGCAGAAAAGGCCGGCCTGCACCCGTCTTTCATCGGCCAGTTGGAACGCGGACTAAGGGCAGCGAGCTTCAAGACCCTGGAGCGTCTCGGGGTCGTCTTCGGCTTGAAACCTGTAGACCTTCTGGAGGACGGCACGGAGAACGCGCCCTACGAACCCAGACCCCTGGAACGCAAGATCCTCGGTCTCATCAAAGGCTGTTCTACCGGCGAACAGCAGCTTGTCTACCAGACCATAAAACATCTGCTCCGGCAGAAACGCAGGCTTTCAAAATAGCCGGCACGCGGCCGTGATCCGCGGCAAGCAAAAAACTTCCGACGATGCTGCACGATATGGATAACAGGGGCAGCGGCCATCATCGGCGACACAGCATGCCCCCCCGCCGCGACAATCAGTCCGGCGGCTTACAGCCGCATCAGCCCAGCGGGGAACTTATGACAGCTGCCGGACCGAAAATACTGGCCATAGATGATTCGCCTGAAAGCCTTGAAAATCTGGAAGCGGCCATAGCGCATATCTTCCCCGGAGCGGCGTTCCTTGCGGCGCAGAACGCCAGAAAAGGCCTGGAGCTGGCCCTCGCCCACGATCCGGACCTCATCCTTCTCGACGTGGTGATGCCGGAAATGGACGGCTTCGAGGCGTGCGTGAGCATAAAGGGCGACATGCGCCTCAGGGATATACCGGTGCTGTTGATCACCGCCATAGAACCGGATAAAGCGCTCTGCGAGAGGGCTTTCGGGACGGGGGCGGAGGCCTTCATCACAAAACCCCTGAAATTATGGGAACTGGCCGTGCAGATACGGGCCATGATCAAGCTCAAAGCGTCCATTATCACGCAGCAGCGGGAACGCGCCCGCCTGCAGGAAATGGTATCGCGGCGCACCCGCGAATTGACGCAGGAACTCGCTCTACGCGAAAAAGCGCTTGAAAAAATGGCCGAAAGCGAACTATTGTTCAAGACCGTTTTTGCGCGGGCCCCAATGGGCATAGGCCTTGTGGACTCCGGAACCGGCCGGTATTTGCGCGCAAATCCGGCCCTGACCGCACTAACGGGCAGATCCGCAGAGGAATTGTCCGCTCTGACCTGGCGCCACATCACTCATCCCGAGGACATAGGTTCCGTAGAAGAGGGACTGGCGGCGCTCAGCCTGGACAACTCGGATATATTCCGGACGGAAAAACGCTGCCTGAGACGCGACGGATCGGCGGTCCCGGTAAAGCTTATTATCACCTCGCTACCGGCGTATGACAACTCCAGCACCCGCTTCCTGACAATAGCGGAGGATATAAGTTCAGTCAAAGACGCGGAACAGGAAAAACTCCTGCTGGAAGAGCAGTTGCGGCAGTCGCAGAAAATGGAAACCGCCGGCAAGCTCGCCGGCGGCATAGCGCACGATTTCAACAACATCATAGCCGCCATACTCGCCTACAGCGATTTCCTGCTGAAAGGTCTGGCCGGCGGCAGGCCCCGCCGGGAGGACGCAGAGGAAATAAAGAAAGCGGGGCTGCGCGCCGCCGCGCTGACGCGCCAGCTGCTAGCCTTCAGCCGCAAGCAGGTGATGAACCCGGAGGTGCTGGACGCCAACCAGGTTCTCCATGGGATGGCGATCATGCTGGGCCGCCTCCTTGGCGAGGACATAAAACTGTCCATCGTCACGCAGAGAGTTCCGGTCTACGTCAAGGCGGACCCCTGCCATCTGGAGCAGGTGCTCCTGAACCTTTGCGTGAACGCGCGTGACGCCATGCCCAGGGGCGGCAGGCTGGTCCTGGAGGCATCTATCGTCCGGATGGGCGAGGTTTATGTGCAGCGCCACGGCACGATAACTCCGGGAGATTACGTTCTGCTGTCGGTCAGCGACACCGGCTGCGGCATGAGCGCGGAGGTCCAGTCCCACATCTTCGAACCGTTCTTCACAACGAAGCCGAGGGACAAGGGGACCGGTCTGGGTCTTTCCACCGTGCACGGCATAGTCAAGCAGAGCGGCGGGCATATCGTGGTCTACAGCGAAGAAGGGCACGGGACGGTCTTCAAGCTGTATTTCCCGCCTGCGGCGCCGGCCGCTACGGCCGTGGAAGGGCCGAAGGCGGAGCCAAAGGCCTGCGCTGCTGGCGGCGCGGTGCTGGTGGTCGACGACGACGTCCAGATGCGCGCGGTCATCCGCCGCCTCCTGGCCGCCGACGGGTTCGAAGTGCTGGAAGCCGGCAGCGCGGAGGAAGCCCTGGCCGTCTGCGGCCGGCGAGGCTCTCCCCTCTCCCTGCTGTTGACCGACATGGTGCTGCCGGAACTTAACGGTTTCGAACTGGCCCGGCGGCTGAGGTCCCGGCATCCGGATCTCCCGGTGCTCTTCATGTCCGGCTATACGGAACACGCCGCCCTTGAGGACGAGATCCTGGACCCCGCGAGGAACTTCATCCAGAAACCGTTCACGCTGGACACGCTTACGCGGAAAGTGAGGGAAGCCCTGCCCTCAGCCGGCACGGACGCGAAGCGCCGGTGAGCCGCCGCACCGTCAGGTTCGTTTTCCGGAAAGCTTTTTGGCGAGAACGTCCGCCGCGGACAGGATGATCTCCATGTTCTCCCGGCTCTGGCCCCGCAGCAATCTCAGGAGCCTGGCCAGGACCTTCTGTTCTTCGCCGCCGCCCTGCGGGAGCGTTCTCTCGTTGAGCAGTTCCGATACCGGAACGTCCAGCGCCGCGGATATACTCGCGACGGTGGCAAGGCTGGGTTTCTTCCTCTCCGCTTCAAGGTACGCCAGGAAGCTCGCGCTTATTCCCGCGGCGTCCGCCAGGTCCTCTATAGTGAGCCCGGCCTGCAGCCGTTTCAGACGCAGCTGCTTCGCAAGAACGGCATAAATATCCTTCCTCATACAGGTCCTTCTCCGGTCCCGCCCGTGCAATACCATAGCCCGCGGAACTAAGGTAAAACTCATGGGCCGCTCAGATCTGGCTCAGATCATCTCCGGCGTGGACGGAGCGGCCCGCAGGCGCCTCGTCTTAAAGCTGCAACACTTGCGCAGCCTGGCGGCACGCGGGTCTTTCGGAAGCAGTCCGGATGAAGTGAACCCCTCCATGAGACTTTAGGATATATTTCAGAGGTCTCCCATAATCCAGAGGTCTAATTTTTAGAAATATCTGGACCTCTGGTCTATGTCGTTCCTTCTCGGCTTATAGTACACTTTCATCCGGAAGGGGGGCGCAGCCGGGTGGGGTATTTACGGGGCAAGGGGGAGACAGTATGCCCGCAAACATACTCGTAGCCGACGACGACGAAGCCATGCTCGGCGTCTACGCGCGGCTATTTTCAGGAACCGGCTACGCAGTATCGCTCGCCGCCAGCTTCGCCGAAGCCGCCTGGCTCGTGGCCGCCAACGACTACGACCTGCTCATTACCGACCTGCTGCTGGGGGACGGCCTCGGCACGGACCTGATCAGGCTCTTCGAGAAAAAACGCGCCGGGGCCAGAAGCCTGCTGGTGACGGGGTCCATGCACGGCGTGGCCGCCGAACGATTGCCGGCGGCCTGCTTCGCGAAACCGCTGGACGTGGACGCGTTCATGGCCGCCGTCGCCAGGGCGCTCGCGTAGTTGTAAGGACCTGCCCCGGCTATTTAGCCGGGGCACAACGGCACTCTTGCAGGTCTGGGAGGCGGTCCCGGCCCCGTTCATTCCCCCGGGGCCCCCGCCCCGGCGCCGTCAACGGCAGCCGCGCTGCAGGAACAGCCTGTTCCGGATGATGTTCTCCAGGGAGTCCAGGCCCGGAGGCTTCGGGATATAGTCGAAGGCCCCCTTCTGCAGGCAGTCCCTGGCTATTTCCTCGTCCTCGTTGCCGCTTATCATCAGGATGCCGGCGGACGGCAGCTCCCGGGACAATGTCTCCAGCACCTGCACTCCGTTCTTGCCCGGCATGAAGATGTCCAGGAGTATTATATCCGGCTTGTGCTCCAGCGCCAGTCTTTCCGCCTGGATGCCGTCGGCGGCGGTGATCACGGAATAGCCGGCGGCCGACAGGCAGCGTTTCAGCACTCCCAGCATCGCCTCGTCGTCCTCGGCTATCAGCACGCGGGCCTGCACCCGGGGGGCTGGCGGCGGAGCTATGAACTTGTCTATCTCGTCCAGCACGCTGGACAGGCCGTCGCCTTTGGAAAGGAAGGCCGCCGCGCCGTGCTTGAGGTAGATGCGGCCTTCCTCCGGGTCGTCGTGGCCGGTGAGCACGATCACCGGCACGTCCGGACCCGCCTTATGGATCTCCTCGAACACGCCGGAGCCGGAAAGCCGGGGCAGGGCCCGGTCGAGTATCACCAGGTCCGGCATTTCGGCCTTGAAAGCCTCCACGCCGGCGACGCCGTCGGCGGCCGTCACCACCTGGTGGCCGCCGCGCATCAGGAAGACGGAAAGCGCGTCGCGCACTATGCCGTCGTCCTCTATTATCAGGACCTTGGCCATATCTACCTTCTGATTATAGAATAAAAACCTCCCTTCCCGCCCTACACAGATCATTAGTCCCTGCGCCGGTCCTTCAGGAAGGCGCTCCCGCCCTTGCCGGGACGGCCTTTAAGGAACTTCTTGATCTCGGCCGCTATGTCCGCAATCTTGGCGTAGTGGTCCAGCCTGCGCTGCTCGTTGGTGGCTATGGCGATCGACAGCGACATCAGCGGGAAGCAGCGCTCCAGCCCGGAGCGGTCCTTCGCGGTTATGTAGCCCCTCTCCGCATCCTCGTCCGAGTAGAGGTCCTGCACCAGCCTGTCGAACCGCGAGGCCACCTCTCCGGCTATCGCCTCCGCCCTGTCCGGGGCGCACATCAGCACGAAGTCGTCCCCCCCGATATGCCCGACGAAAATGTCCTCGCCGCGCAGATCGCTCTGCACTTCCGTCAACAGGCCGGCGACCTTCCTGATGGCCGCGTCCCCCTTGAGGTAGCCGTAATTGTCGTTATAGGCCTTGAAATTGTCTATGTCCACGTAGAAGAAGGCCAGCGGCGCGCCCGAAGCTATGCGCGCCCCCGCCTCCTCCTCTATGGCCGGCCCGCCCGGGAGCAGCGTCAGGGGATTCGCGGCGAGCAGGCGGCGCGCCCGCCTGGCCGCCCCTTCTATACGGGAGGCGAGCTCGCCCACGTCGAACGGCTTGCAGATATAGTCGTCGGCGCCGATGTCGAACTCGGCGGCCTTCTCCTGCGGGCTGTTATCCCCGCTCAGTATTATCACCGGCACCAGGGCCGTGCGGGGGTCCCGCCGCAGCCTGGCCAGCAGCTCGCGGCCGCAGAGGCGCGGCATGTTGAGGTCCAGCAGGATGACGTCCGGCACCTGCCGCGCCAGTTCCTCCAGCGCGCAGAGCCCGTCGTCCGCCGTGCTTACCTGCCACCCCCTGGCGTTCAGCAGCTTGCTGACGACCTCCTGCATCATCTTGTCGTCGTCAGCCAGCAGTATCTTTCTCTGCATATCCCCCCCTATCTGCTGCCGCAGCGGTCTATCACGTCGCTCTCCCGGCCCATGAATTCCTCGAGCTTCTTCCGCTGCGCTTCCGGCAGCGCGGGCGTCCCCTCCTTCTCGTGGTAAGCGGAAAGGAGCTCATAGAACTTCCCCCTCAAGCCCCTGTCGCGTATCTCGCTGCCGGGGTTGCGCGACAGGCTGCCGAGCACGAAACCCGGCTCCTTCATCTTGCCGGCCCAGTAGCGGGCCTTGAGGTCCACAGCGGCCTCGTTTATCCGGTTCATATGTTTGAAGGCGGCCGCGCAGTTGAAGCCGTCGTCGGAAGGCGCGTCCCTGAACTCGTCGGCCACCCTGGCGGTGGAGGGCGGGGCGTTCCAGTCCATGTCCGGTACCGGGGGCAGGCCGCCGGAGCGCGCAAAGGAGCGCAGCTCTCCGGTGGCCAGCACGCGGCCGCTGGCCGCGTCCACCAGCTTGACCAGCAGGGTGAGCTCCTCTCCCGCCTGGAACAGGGCCCCCTTAACGAAGGCCTGCGGGCGCTCGCGGGAAGACAGCTTGCTCCAGGCCCGAGCTCCGGAATAAGCTTCCAACGCCACCTGGTCCAGCACCACGAGCTCCTTGGCGGAAGAAAGCCCCGCCGCGGTCCTCTCCCTGGCGTATTCCGCGTCGGCAGGCGTCGCGGAAAGAGCCGTGAAAGGAGCAAGCGCCACGCGCGTTATGCCGTTGGCGGCTGCGGCTCCGGCCAGACGCACGGCCAGGTCGGAATAGTCCGAGGCGCTGGCTGCCGCCGCAAGGGCGAAGACAGCGCAGACCTGTACCGATAATGTTTTTATGATGGCGCTCATAACCCCTCCTCGCCTATAGTATAGGAGGAGGGGCTACGCTGAACTTCAGGGTATGCTCAGATATTCCTCATATCCCGCGGCAGCGGCGTATAGCCGCGAGCAGGGCGTCTATGGCGTAGGGCTTGATAAGGAAGGCGTAACCGCCGGTCTTGAGGAAGGAGGTGACCGCCTCGCTCTGCATGTAGCCGCTGGTGAAGATGAAGGCGGCGCGCGGCGCCAGAGCGCGCATCTCGGGCACGGCCAGCGTCACGTCCCCGTCAGGCAGTATTATGTCCGAGAAGATCACGTCGAAACCGCCTTTTTTGAGCGCCGCGAAGGCCCCGGCCAGGTCCGGGACGGAGGAAACCAGGAAGCCTGCCGAAGAAAGCGCCTTGAGCGCCATGTTGCGCAGATCCTCGTCGTCCTCGACTACCAGCACCGAGGCCCGGCGGGAAACCGGCTCCGCCGAGGGGGCTGCCTCCCTGGAAACCCCGGGCGCGCCGGCGGCGGGAAGCAGCACGGAGAATACCGACCCTTTGCCCTCGGCCGTGCTCGCCTCTATGCGGCCGCCGTGCTGGCGGGCTATACCGTAGGTTTCCGCCAGCCCCAGGCCTATCCCTTTCCCTTTCTCCTTGGTGGTGAAGAAAGGCTCGAAAAGATGTTTTTTCACCGAAGGCGGCATGCCGGTCCCCTGGTCCGAGACCGATATCCTCACAAAAGGCCCCGCCGCCTCCGCGCGCACGGAGATAGTCCCTCCGGATGGCATTGCGTCCCTGGCGTTCAGTATCAGATTCATGAACAGGCGTTCCAGCAGCCGCGGATCCGCGTCCAGCGCCGGCAGCCCGGGCCGGGCGCGGCACTCTACGCTTATCGACGGACCGGCGGCCTCTCCTCCTTTGGCGGCGAGGCCCGCCAGCAGGTCGTCGACCTTGAGCGGAGACTTGTTCAGCGCCTGGCGCCGGCTGAAGGAGAGCAGTTTTTTCATCAGCGCCGAGCCCTTGGCCACGGCCTTGCGGATCTCCTCCAGGTCGGCACGCAGCGGCTCCGAGGGGTCCAGGCCGCGCTGCGAGAGCGTGGCATAGCCTTCTATGGCGCCCAGTATGTTGTTCATGTCGTGGGCCACGCCGCCCGCCAGCCGCGAGAGCGCTTCCATCTTGTTCTCGATGGCCGCGTCGGCCGGCTTCTCGTCCCGTTCGCCGTTGTCCGTTCCCATGTCGTCTTCCTTATTCGAACTTGTAACCGTGCCCGGTGACGCTGTGTATGCGCGCGCCTAGCTTATGGCCCAGCTTCTTCCTTAGCGACGAGATATGCGTCTCGACCGTATGGGGATTATCGTAGGAGGCCATGTCATAGCCCCAGACCGTTTCCAGCAGGTACGGCACGCCCAGCACCCGCCCTTTCTTCTCCAGCAGCAGCGCCAGCAGGTCGAACTCCTTGCGCGTCAGCTGCGCCGGCTTCCCGGAAACCCGGACCGTTCTGGCCGCCGGGTCGAGTTCCAGCCCCTTCTCGCGCAGCGTGGCGGCCGCCGGCGCCCCCTCGTAGCGTCTGAGCACCGCACCTATCTTGGCCATCAGCACCGGATAGGCGAACGGCTTGGTCAGGTAATCGTCGGCCCCCCGCCCGTACCCCTCCACTATGTCCTCGTTCCCCGTGCGCCCCCCGGAGATGATTATGACGGGCATCGCTGCGGTGGCCGGGGAGCCCTTCAGCGAGCGGCAGAGCTCGAAGCCGTCCAGGCCCGGGAGCCCGGCATCCGCTATCACCAGGTCCGGCCTGGAGTCGCGGGCCATGATGAGCGCCTCGCTGCCATTGTCGGTGAATATCACGGAGTAGTCGTGGTTCTCAAGATAACGGCGCATGACGGCCATCATCTGCGCGTCGTCCTCTACCAGAAGTATCTTCTTGTGCGGCATATCGCTGTGGTCGCCGGCGCGCCGGCTACTGTATCCTGGCTACTTTGACTATGGAAATAAAGAGCCCGAGCCGCTTGACGATCTCCGCGAACCTGGCGAAGGCGACGGGTTTGGTCAGGTAGTTGTTGCAACCGGCCCGGTAGCAGGCTTCCACATCCCGCGGGTCGTCGGTGGTGGTCAGCATTATGATAGGCAGCATTTTAAGGTCCTCGTCGCGTTTCAGCCGCTTCAGCACGGCGATCCCGTCCACCTTGGGCATCTTTATGTCCAGCAGCAGCAGGTAGCCCTGGTTCTCCTCCGCCTTCCGGCCTTTCCCCTCCCGGAAGAAGAAGTCCAGCGTCTCCTGTCCGTCCTTCAGCCTTATCGTCGGGTTGTTGACGCCAGACTCCTCCAGCTGCTCGGCTATGAGCCTGGCGTGCCCGTCGTCGTCCTCGGCTATCACTATGGTGACCGGAACATCGTTCTTCATGTTCTCCATTCTCATCCCCTTTCTGCCTTAAGCCTGATCGTGAAAGTGGTTCCGCCCTCCGCGTTGCGCGAGGCGGCTATGGAGCCGCCGTGCCGCTCGACTATGCGCTTGGCCGAGGTGAGGCCTATCCCTTCCCCCTCCACGTCGCCGCTGCTCTCCGAGCGGTAGAACAGGCTCCAGATCTTCCCGTCCGCCTCCTCCTGGGTCAGCCCCCGGCCGTTGTCGGACACGGTATATCTTACAAAACCGCCGTCCTCCGGTTCACCGGCTATCTCTATGACCGGCGGGCGGCCCGGTTCCCTGTATTTCAGCGCGTTGTCCGCCAGGTTGTAGAAGACCTGCGAGAGCTGTAGCCTGTCCCCCTGGCAAGGCGGCAGCGGACCGGCTTTTATCCTTCCCCCCGTTCCGGCCAGCTGGTAGGACAGCGCGGCGTCTATCTCGGAGATCAGCTTGCCCATGTCCACGCGTTCGGGGCGCAGTTCCGCGCGCCCCAGCCGCGAGACCTTGAGCAGCGCGCTGATGAGCGCGTCCATGCGGGAAGCGCCTCCCAGCAGGAAGTCCAGGGCCTCCGGCACCTTCCTTTTCATGATATCCCAGGCTTTGCTTCCCTCCTGCGGTTTCAGCTCGGCGGCCATTTCTACGCAGTATTTCTTGATGTTCTGCGAGAAGCCCTGCACGTTGACCAGCGGGCCGCGCAGGTCGTGGGAGGCCACGTAGAGGAAATCCTCCAGCTCCTTGTTCTTGTCCGCCAGGCTGGCGGCGAATTCCTGCAGGCGCGATTCGGCCAGCTTGCGCTCGGTGATATCCGCCACGGTGCCGACGAAATCCACCGCGCGTCTTTCCGGACCTTCGCCCTTGAACACCGCCGCCCCGTACGCCTCCACCCATTTTACGGCGCCGCCGGGCATGACCACCCGGTACTCGGCCCTGTAAGGCCTGGGGTCGGCGGGGTCCAGCGCGGCCTGCACCTTCGTCCAGACCCCGGGCAGGTCTTCCGGATGGAGGAGCTTCAGTATCTCGTCGTTAGGCTTGCTGTGGCCGTTCACCTCGAATATCCTTTTATAACCGTCGTCGTAGGTGGATACGCTGGACACGGGATCGTAGGACCACCAGCCCAGTCTGGCCGCGTCCAGGGCCAGCTGCCGCTGCCGCGCCAGTTCGCGCAGCTCGCCCTCCATGCGCCTGCGCTCGGTCACGTCCTCTCCGGAGGTCAGCAGGCCCGTTACGCGGCCGTCCGGGTCCGTGCGCATGGCATTGGTCCAGGCTATGGTCCGGCGCTCCCCGCTCTTGGTCACCACGTCGTTCTCGTAATGTTCCACCGGCGCGAGGTCGCCGGAGATGATCTTATGGAACACCTCCTTTACGGCCGCGCGCTGCTCCTCCGGTATGGCGACCTCGAACCAGTTCCGGCCTATCAATTCCTCCCGGGAATAACCGAGCATCTCGCAGCATTTGCGGTTGACCAGGGAGATGGTCTGGTCCGGCTCGAGGGCCAGCATGATGACGCCGATTATCTCCAGGTAGGATTCCGCCTTGAGCTTCTCGGCGAGCACCAGTTTTTCGGCCGTCCTGCTCTCCGTGATGTCCCGGTTCACGCCCACCATGCGCACCGGCTTCCCGGAGCCGTCCCTGTACACTTCCCCGTCCGCCTTTATCTCCCTGACGGCGCCGTCCGGCCAGCGCACCCGGAACTCGATGTCGTATTTCCTATCCCCGGAGAGGGCCAGCCGGAGGGCTTCGTCGCAGCGCTCCCGGTCCTCCGGGTGCACTCCGCCGAACCAGGCCTCGTAGGCGCCTTTGAAATCCTCGCGCCGGACGCCGTACAGTTCGAACATCCTGTCGTCCCACGTAAGCCTGTCCGCCGGGATGTCCCAGTCCCAGATGCCGAGGCCCGCCGCCCCGGCGGCCAGCCTCAGACGCTCGAGCAGCACGGCGCGCTCGGTCTCCGCCGCCCGCCGCTCCGTTATGTCCTGTATGGTGCCTATCATCCGCAGAGGGGAGCCGCCAGGTCCGAAGGTCATGGCGCCGCGTCCGTGCACCCACCGCGTTTTCCCGTCGCTGACGCGGGTTATCCGATATTCCCTGTCGAAGTCCTTGCGCTTCCCGATGACCTCCTCCCACAGGTACTTCTCCATCCTCGCCCTGTCGTCCGGGTGGACCATGCTCATCCAGCCCTCTACGCTGCGGTCATAGTCCGGCCCGATGCCGAAGATCTTGTCCAGGCCTTCGGACGACTCCCACCTGCCTTTCCCGAAATCGGTGGTGTACGAGCCTATGCAGGCCGCATTCTGCGACTCGTTCAGGAAGAAAAGGGTCTCCTGTAGCGTCCGTTCGGCCAGCTTGCGCTCCGTTATATCCTGGGCCGTGCCCCGCAGGCCTGTGATGCGGCCCTTGTCGTCCCGCTTGGTCTCGCTGCGGGCGGTTATCCATCTCGTCCCGTTCTTCGGGTTTACGAGCTCCAGATCCAGCACGTACGGCTCGCCGGTCTTCATGTTCCTCTTGACGGCGGCGTCCAGCCTGGCGGCGCTCTCGGCGGTATATACCTTCAAATGCTCCTTATAGCCGGGCGGCTTCATGGTCGGGTCGAAACCGAAGATGCGGTAATACTCCGGAGACCAGGTTATGGTGTCGGTCCCGGCGTCCCAGTCCCAGCTGCCAATCCTGGCCACGCGCTGGGCCTCCCTGAGGGCGAGCTCGCTCTCCCGTATCTTCTCTTCGGCGGTCTTGCGCTCGGTGATATCCTGCACCGTCCCCACTGAGCGCAGCGGCTTGCCGGCCGGGTCGTAGAACGTCTCGCAGACCTCGTTGACGTGCTTGACCCGGCCGTCCTTCATCAGCAGGCGGTGCGTTATGTTGTACCTGGTCCTGTTCTTGAGGGAATCGGTATAGGCCTTGTTCACCTCTTCCCTGTCATCCGGATGTATGGCGTCCAGGAAGGCCGCGTACGAGGCTCCGAAACGGGACGGGTCTATCTCGAATATGGAGAATATCTCCTCCGACCACCGGAGACCGTTGGAGGCGATGTCCAGCTCCCAGTTGCCTATTTTGGCCAGGCGCTGGGCCTCTTTGAGGGCCGTTTCGCTGGCGCGCAGGCGCTCCACCGCCCGCTCGCGCTCGGTGATGTCGTGGATTATCTCGAAGTTCAGCTCCCTGCCGCCGGAAGGGATGGAGGATGAGCGTACCTCCACCGTCCTGCCGGAGCCGTCCGCCAGGCGGTGCAGCAGGGTGAACAGGTTCTGCTCGCCGCGGAGTATTTTCCCGTGCATCTCGGCTATCTCCGCCCTCTCCAGGCCGTTCATCTTCGCGATGTTCATTCCCACCATACTGGCCTTCGGATAACCGTAGAACTCCTCAGCGGCCTTGTTGGCCTTGACCACCTCGCCGGAAGCCGGGTCTATCAGCAGCATTACCGCGTTATGCTCCTCGAACATCAGCCTGAACTGCTCCTCGCTCCCGGCCAGGGCGAGCTCCGCCTTCTTCCTTTCGGAAAGGTCGCGGATAATGGTCCATATCCCTACAGGACGACCCGCGCCGTCCCGATCCAGCACCGTACGCAGCTCCACCGGCACTATGGTCCCGTCCTTGCGGCGGTACTCCTTCTCGTAGAGGCCGTAAGCGCCTTTGCTTATTATCTCCTCCACTATCCTCTTTTCGGCCTGGCGCCATTTCTCCGGGGTTATGTCCGAATAGCTCAGGCGCCTGAGCTCATCCAGCGTATACCCCGTCAGCTGCTCGAAGGCCGCGTTGCATTCCATGATGTGTCCGGCCATGTCCACGTAGGCGTAGCTGTCGAGCATCTGAGAATATAGGCGGGTGAAACGGGCCTCGGCCTCGCCCAGGCCGGATACGTATTCCGCTTCGCGCCGCATCACCAGCGAATAAACCAGGACCCCGCCGCCGGCCAGCAGCGCCAGCACCAGCGCGAAGAGGATGCTGGTGGTACGGTGCAGCCCGGAGAAGATCTCGGCTTCGTCCTCCTTCGAGATGATGACCCAGTCGGTGCCGGGCACTCTGGAAACGTAGGCCAGCACCTTGACCCCGCGGTAATCCACTCCCCGCATGACGCCGCTGAACCCGCGCAGCCCCGCCGCCGCCGGAAGGGTCTCGTTGGACATCGGGATGCGGAACCTGAGCCCGGTATGGCGGATATGTTTCAGGTCGTTGAGGAAGAGGACGTAGTCGCCGTCCCTGCGCACCAGCAGGGTCTCCGCCGAAGCGCTGCCGGTCGGCCAGGTCCGCATGAACGGGTACAGATAAACGTAAGGGTCTATCGTTATGACCAGGTAGGTTTTCCGTCCCCCGGCCCACGCGGCCAGTATGGCGCCGTGGATCGCGGGCTGCCCGCCCTCATCCAATTCAAGGTCGCCGATGAACGGAGCCTTGCTGTCCCCCATCCTTTTCAGCAGCGCCATGGCTCCGGGACAGACACGCTTGCGGGCGAGGCCAGCACCCAACAGCACTTTGCCGTCGGACGAGCTCAGGTAGGCGGAAGCGTAATGGTTGTTCTTTGCGAAGGCCGCCAGCCTGCCGGACAGGAGACGCAGCTGCTCGCTGCCGGCCTGCCCGGCAGCCACCTGTTCAAGGTAGCCGCCCAGTATCGGGCTGTCCACCAGCGAGGCCAGGCTTTGCTCCCGCTGCTCACGCCAGTAGACGAGGTCCGCCGTTTTAGTGCGGCCGATGGAGGTTAACAGGTCAGACTTCTCCCTGACCACCGCGCCGCGGAAATCGGCGTGATAGATGACGCCGCCGGCCACGATGCCAGCGGAAAAAAGGGCTAACAACACCCACAGGCGCCGCTTGAACCGCAGTAACCCCTGGTCGGGGTGCAGCTCGGCCATATCAGTCCCGTTTCGCCAGCAGCTTCTGCAGCGCCGCGGCCAGCTCCTCGAACTTGTACGGCTTGGGCAGCACGGCGTCGAACCCGTTGCTAGCGTAATCGGCCATCGCGGCGTCGTCGGAATAGCCGCTGGAGGCTATGACCCTGGCGGAAGGGTCGCTCTTCCTCAGCTCCGCCACCGCGTCCTTACCGCCCATGCCTCCGGGAATGGTGAGGTCCATGATGACGGCGTCGAAAGGCCGGCCGGCGGCCTTTTCCTCCGCGTAGCGCCGCAGCGCGGCCCTGCCGTCCTGCACTATTTCGCATTCGTAGCCGAGCTCGCGCAGCATGCGCCGCACCGCTCCCGTAACTATCTCTTCGTCCTCCAGCACCAGAATGCGGCCGGTTCCCCGGCGGATCTCCGCGCTCTTCTCCTGCGCCGCTCTCAGGCAGCGGCCGGTAGCGGGAAGATATATGTCGAAGGCGCTCCCTTTACCGGGAGTGGAGGCCACCGCTATATGGCCGCCGTGGTTCTTGACCACCGACCAGGCCATCGAAAGCCCCAGCCCGTGGCCCTTCTTCTTGGTGGAGAAGTAGGGCTCGAAGATGTGCGACAGATACTCCTCCGGTATCCCTATGCCGGTGTCGGACACCGTTATCTTCACGTATTTCCCGGCCGGCAGCAGAGCGGGCGGCGGCAGTTCCACGCCGTGGTTAGCGGCGGAGAGGCGCAGCGTCCCCCCTCTAGGCATGGCCTGCAGGGCGTTGATCAGCAGGTTGTTAACGGCCTGCTTGAGCTGGGGCTCGTCCCCGTCCACGCTCCAGAGCTCCTTGTCTATTTCCAGCTCCGTGGCCGCGCTGGAGCCGCGGGTGGAAAGGGTGAATATCTCGCGGAGCACCTTCTCCAGGCATATCTCCCTCTTGACCGGTTTTCCGCCCTTGGAGAAGGCCAGCAGGTTGGCGGTGAGGCTCTTGGCCTCGGCCGCCGCGACCAGCGTATCCTTCAGTATGTCCCTGGTATCCGGGTCCCCGCCGCAGCGCCTCTCCAGAAGGGAGATGTTGGCCATAATGCCGGTCAGCATGTTGTTGAAATCGTGCGCTATGCCGCCGGCCAGCTGGCCGAGGGATTCCACCCGTTGCATGTCGGAGATCTCGCGCATCATGCGGTCGGCCAGCTTCTTCTCGGTAAGGTCCCGGAAGAAGATCACCGCCGTCTCCTTCCCGCCGTACCGTATCCGGTGGCTGTGTATCTCCAGCGGCACCAGGCTGCCGTCCATCGCCTCTATTTCTATTTCCATGGGCGGGGCAGATATCCCCTCGTCCACCCCGGCCATCCTGCGTATCAGCTCGGGATGGAAACGCTCCGGGATGCGCTCCAGTATTCCGTGTCCTACGACCTCCTTCGCCGAGGCGGCGCGCGCTATCTCCAGGCCGCGTTTGTTTATATACGCGATATTGCGCCCGTCGCGCAGCACCACGCCGTACGGCGAGGCGTCTATCAGTTCCTGGAACCCCACCTCCGATTCCTTCAGCCGGCTGATATCCGTCCATGAGCCTATGGCTTCGTCCGGAGATACCAGCTTGAGCTGGGCGTGCACCCAGAGATGGCCGTTACCCTTCTTCCTGACCCTCAGGTCGGAGACCACCGTCTCGCCTGCCGCCAGCCTGTGGCGCCCCTCGACCACCAGAGGCAGGTCTTCCGGATGCAACACGCCCTCGAACCAGCCGGGCGCCAGCACTTCCTCGGGGTCATAGCCTATGAGTGCGTGGACGTTGCCGCTTACCCATTCCTGCACGAACCGCCCGCCGGCCAGGCGCAGCTTGAAAATGACCACCGGATTGGCCTCCATCACGTGGGCCAGGTGCGCCGCGGTGCGTTCCAGGGCCGCCTGGGCGGCGGCCCGCTTCTGTTCGCTGTCCAGCGCCTCCAGCGCGAAGGAGATGTCGCCCCGTATCTCGGATAGCAGCTGCATCTCCTCCGGAACGAAGAAATCGGCCTCCGAGGAGTACAGATTGAGCGTGAAGATCACTTTTTCTCCGATGGAAAGAGGGATGGACGCCGAGGAGCGGTACTCCCTCCGGAGGGCCTCCTCCCGCCACGGCTCCATGCGCGGGTCCGTGGCTATATCCGGGCATACGGAGATCTCTCCGGTCCGGAATGAAGTGCCGCTGGGGCCTTTGCCGGTGTCCCCGTTGAGAGTGATCTTGACGCCCTCCAGATAACCTTCTACGTGCCCGGCCGAACAGACGGCTACGAAGCGTCCCAGGTCCGGATCCGGCCTTCCCACCCAGGCCATGCGCATGCCGCCCACTTCCACCGCTATGCGGCAGATCTCCTGCAGCAGCCGCACGGCGTCACGCTCCCTGGCCACGGCCCCGTTGACCTGCGCGAGGAAATTATAGAGGCGCGCGCTCTTGCGCAGCTCCTCCTCGGCCTTCTTCAGATTCTTCTGCAACGCGGATTTTTCAAGGGCCTTGTTTACGGTGCGTAGGAGGTTATCCAGGAAGCGGGCGTCCTTGACTATGTAGTCCAGCGCGCCTGATTTCATGACCTCCACGGCAACCTTTTCGTCCCCGCGGCCTGTGACCATTAAGAACGGCGGCACAGGCACGGACTCTCGCTCCAGGCCGGAGATCAGGTCCAGCGCGCTCATTCCCGGAAGGGAGTAATCGAGCAGCATCAGTTCCGGAGTGCCGCGCGCCAGCATGGCTATGGCGTCCGTGGGGGCGGAGGCTTTGGCTATTGGATAGCCCAGCGGGTAGAGGCGCTGCGCCTCGAGTTCCATGACTCCGGGATCGTCCTCTACGATAAGGATGTACCCGTTCTTGTGGCTGTCTCCCGTCTCCATTGTTACCCCCGCTATGCCGGTCCGCGGTATTTCCGCCGGCCTTCCCCCAAACGCAGAGACCAATATATATAAAATAACCCGGCCTGCCAAGCCCCGGCGCAGGCGGAGCCCGGGCCGCCGGTTCTCAGGCGGCCGGGCCGCCCAGAGGCAGGATCAGGCGCACCATGGCCCCGCCGCCGGCCGCCTTATCCAGCTTAAGGCGGCCGCCGTGCCGCCTGGCTATCTGCTCGCAGACGAAAAGCCCCAGGCCGGTACCGCCTTTCTCCTTGCGGGTGGTCCCGAACGCCTTGACCCCGCCCTCCAGCACCTTGGCCGGAAAACCCGGGCCGTTGTCGGCTATCTCCACCTTAAGGCTGTCCCCATCCACTCCCGCGGAAATGGCCACCACGCCGCCCTGCGGCAGGAAGGAGACGGAGTTCAGTATGGTATTGATGAAGATGCGCTCGAGATGGACCCGGCTCGCTTTTATCTCCGGAAGGTCCGCCGGGATGCGCAGCTCCACCGTGGCGCCGGCCTTCCTGGCCGCGTAGCTGGTCAACATCTCGGCGGATTCGGCTATCTCGCCGAGGCTCACCGGCTCGAAAAGGTATTCCTGGCCGCGTACTATTCCCAGCGCGTTGGCGACCATGGCCTTCGCGAACCTGGCCGCCTTTACGATCCTGTCGAGGTCGCTCTTCGACGGTTTCTCCTCGGCCGAGAAGATCTCCAGGCTCAGCAGTATGACCGAGACGCAGTTCCCCAGGTCGTGCATCACCCCGCTGACCAGCGTTCCGATCTCGTTGGACGAGGCGGTCCTCACTAGCTCCGTCTCTTTCTCGGCGATATCGCGGGTGAGCGTTTCCACCTGCGCCCTCTTGAAGGCGAGGCCGGCCTCGGTGATCTTCCTGGCCTGAGCGGTATTGAAGACCACCCAGGAAGAGGAGGCGAGCACCGCTATCTTGGCCGAAAGCCCCAGCAGGCCGGCCAGGTCGTCCGGCGAGACCGGCCAGCTCATCACCACCAGGCTTATGCCGCAGAGGAAGACCACCCCGGCCGCGTCCTTCAGGCTGGCCATCAGGGAGGCGGCGAACACCGGCAGCAGGTACAACACCCAGAAATAGGAGTCGCCGCCGCCGGAGAACAGGAGGATGCCGGTTATCGTCCAGAGGTTCAGCAGCAGTATGAGGTCTATCAGCCAGAGATTCACCGCGGTGCGACGGCGCAGCAGATAGTTGAAGACGAAGTTGGAACCCAGCAGCGCCAGGAAGCAGTACAGTACCTGGGGATAGACTATCAGCGGGTTCTCGCGATAGAACCACGCAAGCGCGATCATGAAGATGGAGAAGACCACCTCGTATGAATTGCGGGAGAAGTTGGTGACCTGCCCGCGGTCCAATGCCCTGATGAAACCCTTCATTCCCCCCTCCTTCTCGTGTTTTCGCCCTTACTTCCCGATGTCCTCGTTCCAGAGCTCAGGACGCTCCCCAATGAAACGCTCCATCATCTCCCGGCACTCCGGCAGGTCCAGGTTTATCAGCTTCACGAACTTCCGGGAATAGCTCTCCGGACCTTTGAAGGTCCTGTTCTCGCCTATGACCACCGTAGGTATACCGTACAGCAGTATGGCCCCGGTGCACATGGGACAGGGCGAGAGCGTGGAATAGATGGCGCACTTCCAGTAGTCCGCGGCCTTCAGGCGGCCGGCGTTCTCCAGGCAGTCCATCTCCGCGTGCAGTATCGCGGAGCCCCTCTGCACGCGCCGGTTGTGGCCGCGGCCGATTATCTTCCCGCCCTTCACCAGCACGGCGCCTATAGGGATGCCGCCCTCGCGCAGGCCTTTGCGGGCCTCGGCGATGGCGGCCTTCATGAACTTCAGATGCTTCCCCCTCATCCCCTCCCCCTCAGAACACCCTGCAGAATATGCACTTCAGGTACTCGCCCTCCGGATAGTCGGCGGCGACCGGGTGGTCCGGTCCCGCACCGGCCTTCTTCAGTATCTGCACTTTCCTGCCGGCATTGGCGGCAGCACCCCGAAGGATGAAGGAGAACTCCTCCATCGACACCATGCCGCTGCAGGAGCACGTGACGAAAGTGCCGCCCTCCTCCACCAGCGACAGCGCTATGCGGTTGAAGTCGCGGTACTTGAAGATGCCCTTTTCCCTCTCCTCGCGGCTGGAGACCAGCTTGTAAGGGTCCAGCACCACGAGCCCGTAGCGCCTCTTCAGGTCTATCATCTGGCGCATGTAGGTGAAAGCGTCGGCGCAGACCGCGTCCACCTTCACCTTGTTGATATTGGCGTTGCGCTTGCTGGCCTCGCTGGCCTCCGGGTCCAGCTCCACACAGGTGACGGCCTCGGCCCCGCCGAGCTTGGCGGCGTAGACGCCGAAGCCGCCGGTGTAGGCGCAGAGGTCTATCATCTTCTTCCCGGCGGCGAACTGCGAGGCGTAGAGGCGGTTCTCGCGCTGGTCGCAGAAGAAGCCGGTCTTGAAGCCGGAGCGCAGGTCCAGCTCGAACTGCACGCCGTTCTCGGTGATGCGCGTGCGGCGGGGCGGGGCCTCGTCCGGCTTCATCTTGAAGCCCTCCATCTCCTGCGTGTAGGAGGTGGCGCGGTGGTGGAACGAGGCTTCGGGGAAATGCTTCTTGAAGGCCGCCTGGATATTGGGCCACAGGCGGTACATGCCGAGGGAATAGAACTCCAGCACTATCTGGTCCCGGTAGATGTCCGCGGTCAGGCCGGGCAGGCCGTCGGCGAAGTCGTGGACGAGCCGGTAGGCGTCGGTGCGCTGCGGCAGCTTCAGCACGTCGCGGCGCAGCGAGACGGCCCTGTCCACCCTGGAGGCGAAATAGGCGTCCAGGTCGAAGTCCTCCGGGTTCTCGCGGGAGAAGATGCGCAGCGTGATCTGGCTGTGCGGGTTGTACAGGCCGACGCCGTAGGGATTGCCGTTCTTGTCGTAGACGGCCACCAGCTGGCCGGGCTCGGCGCGGTCAGCCTCGGCTATCATGCGCTTGAAGGCGTTCGGTCCGGCCGGAGCGTGGGACAGCTTCACCCTGGGGAGGCCGCCGGCCTTGGAAAATATCTTCTGGACCATAATCAGATTATATCAACATCGGGGCCCGCGGCGTGAATGGTCCGCCGGCATATCGGCGTACGCTCCCGCGAGGAGGTCGGCGCGGCGTATGCCCAGGGCCCTCATCAGCCGGGCGGCCTCGCGGCGGCCCGCGGCGGCGCTCTCGCCCTGGCGCAGCACCACCTCCAGCTCTATGAAGCGGCCCAGGCCTCTCACCTCGTCGAAATGTATCCGGGTGCGGCCCGCGTGGCAGACCAGGCGCTTCTTCAGCACCCGCTTCACGGCTCCCAGCGCGCGGGTCAGCCTTTTCAGCGCGGAGGCCCCGTCCCTTACCGGCAGCAGCACGTAATCCGAGGTCTTCGGCCCCTTCAGTCCTGCCCTGCGGTAGAAGATCAGCCTGGCCCCCGCGCCGCGCTCGCGGCGCAGCTTCAGGCGCCCGTTGGCGCAGTTGAAGAAGGTATCGTCCTGAAAAAGCCTTTCGGTCCTGTCCGCCAGGGCCAGACCCCTGCGCACCTGCTCCGCCCAGTCGGTGGCGCGCGCCTTTATCTCCACGTTCACCGGCATCAGAACCTGTCCAGCAGGAAGGGAAGCGCCGCCAGCGCCGTGCCCACGAGCACCGTGTAGAGGGTTCCCGAGACGAAGAGGGTGTAGCAGAGCAGGCCGACTCCGCAGGCTATCTTAGGCACGTCGGCGGAGGCGCGCCCCTGCTTGAGGTAGACCAGGCCCACCAGCGAGAAGAACAGCGCGGCTATCATGCTGCCGGCGGTCATGCCGGAGAGCAGCCCGCCGGCCTTGCCGGCGGCGGCGGTCCCGGCCAGCTCGCCGATGCCGATAGCGGGATCCATCAGGTATCCATTACCTCGTCGCCGCGGTCCACGCGCTTGCGCTGGCTGTGGTCGAGGATCTTCTTGCGCAGGCGGATGCTCTTCGGGGTGACTTCCACGAACTCGTCCTCCTCGACGTATTCTATCGCCTGTTCCAGGCTCATCACGCGCGGCGGCGTGAGCATTACGGAGGCGTCGGAGGTAGAAGACCGCATGTTGGTCTGCTTCTTCTCCTTGCAGGGGTTTGCCACCAGGTCGTTGCTGCGGCAGTTCTCGCCCACTATCTGCCCCGCGTAGACGTCCTCGCCGGGGGCCACGAACATGGTACCGTGGTCCTGCAGGCTGTTGAGCGCGTAGCTGGCGGTCTTGCCGGACTCCTTGGCCACGAAGACGCCGTTGCGCTGCGGAAGGCTGAAGGAGCCCTCGGGCAGGAAGCCGTGGAAATTGTGGTGCATCAGGCCCGAGCCGCGGGTAGAGGTCATGAACTCTCCCTTGAAGCCTATCAGCGCCCGGGAAGAGATGATGTACTCGAAACGCACGCGGCCGTCGTCCCCGGTCTGCATGTCCTTCATCTGCGCGCCGCGCTGGCCCATGGCCGTCATCACGGCGCCCTGAAACTCCGCGGGAGCGTCGAGCAGGAGCATCTCCACTGGCTCCACCGTCACGCCGTTCTCCACGTGCGTGATCACCGCCATCTTCGAGAGGCAGAGCTCGTAGCCCTCGCGGCGCATGGTCTCGATGAGTATCGAAAGGTGCAGCTCGCCGCGGCCGCTGACCTTGAAGCCGCCGGCGGGCATCTCCTCCACCCTGAGGCCTACATTGGTCTCCTGCTCGCGCAGGAGACGGTCGCGGATCTGCGTGGCGGTGACGAACTTGCCCTCGCGGCCGGAGAACGGGCCGTCGTTGGCGTAGAACTCCATGGAGAGCGTGGGCTGCTCTATTTCCAGCGTGGGGAGGACCCCGGGGTTCTCGGCGTCGCTTACCGTGTCCCCCACTTCTATGCCCTCGAGCCCGGCCACGGCCACTATGTCGCCCGCGCGCGCCTCCTTGATATTTACGCGCTCAAGCCCCCTGTAGCCCATCAGCTGCATGACCTTGCGGTTAGCGGGCGTCTTCGAGGGAGAGCCCATGGCCACCTGCTGGCCCGCGGCTATCCTGCCCTGGACGATGCGCCCGATGCCGATGCGGCCGGTATAGGAGCTGTAGTCGAGTATGGTGACCAGCATGCGCAGCGGAGAGTCCTCCAGGTCCAGCGGACCGGGGACGTGTTTTATGATGGCCTCGAAAAGCTCCCTGAGGTCGTGGGTCTTCACATTGTGGTCGTGCGAAGCCCAGCCGTCGCGGCCCACGGCGTAGATCACCGGGAAGTCGAGCTGCGCGTCGGTGGCGCCGAGCTCCATGAACAGCGCGAAGACCTTGTCAAGGGCCGCGTGCGGGTCGCAGTTGGGGCGGTCCACCTTGTTGATGACGACTATCGGGCGCAGGCCGAGCGCGAGGGATTTCTTGAGGACGAAGCGGGTCTGTGGCATCGGGCCGTCGAGCGCGTCCACTAGCAGCAGCACGCCGTCCACCATGCGCAGCACACGCTCGACCTCGCTGCCGAAGTCGGCGTGGCCGGGGGTGTCCACGATGTGTATCGTGGTATCGCCGTAACGCACAGAGGTGTTCTTCGAGAGGATGGTTATGCCGCGCTCGCGCTCGAGGTCGTTGGAGTCCATGATGCAGATGGCCTCCTCGCCGGCCTTGTCGGTGAAGGCGCCGGTCTGCTTGAGCATGGCGTCGACGAGGGTGGTCTTGCCGTGGTCGACGTGGGCTATGATGGCTATATTGCGCAGGTCCTGCCTGCGCTTGGCGTTATCTTGTTGCATTTACTTCGTTCGCTCCTTGAAATCCCGTACGGTCTTCGGGGAATAGTCCGTCAGGCACGGCGTCGGCCACACCGTGGCCGCGCCTCGACACTCGGCCTCGGCGCTTCGCAAGCCTCGGCCTGCGCGACGGCCTTCCGGACTATTCCCCTCAGCCCGTTACGCTGAATGTCTCTCAATCCGCTCACTGCGCCGCACCGGGGGCACTGTCCAAAGTCTCCAGCTCCTGCGTCCAGGCGGCTATCTTGGCCTCGAGGACCGCTATCTTGTCCCCGAGCTCCTTCACCTGCTTGTAGTCCGCGTGTATGGCCGGGTCGGACATCTTCGCCGCCAGGTTCTCCACCGTCTTCCGGGAGTACTCTATTTCCTTCTTCAGCTTCTCGGCCTGCCGGACCTTCTTGCGGGCCTCGGCCTCCTGGCGCTTCTTCTCCTCGTAATCCTGCGAGGGCGCCGGCTTGTCCGGCTCGGCGGTCCTGCGCTTCTCCCCGGGGGCCTCGCGCGCCAGCTGGTCCTGGCGGTAGCGGAAATAGTCGTAGTTGCCGGGATATACGGTGGTCTTGCCCCCGTCTATGTGCACTACGGAATCGGCCAGCGCGTTTATGAAGTAGACGTCGTGGCTGATGAAGCAGAGCGTGCCCTCGAACTCCTTCAGGGCCGCTATCAGCGCGTCCACGCTGGCCATGTCGAGGTGCGTGGTGGGCTCGTCCATCAGCAGCACGTTCGGCGGGTCCATCAGCAGCTTCACCAGCATCAGCCGGCTCTTCTCTCCGCCGGAGAGGACCTCCGTCCTCTTGTAGACGTTGTCGCCGGGGAACAGGAAGGTGCCCAGCACGGTGCGCACCATCAGCTCGGGGTTCATCCGGTCGTTGTCCATCGCCTCCTGCAGCACGGTCTTGCGCGGGTCCAGTATCCCCTCGCGGTGCTGGGAGAAATAGCCGGTCTTGACGTTCAGGCCCAGCGCGCGCTCGCCGGTGTCCGGCTCTATCACGCCGGCGAGCATCTTCAGCAGCGTGCTCTTGCCCGCGCCGTTGTGGCCGACGAAGCACATCTTCTGGCCGCGCTCGAGCGTAAAGTTGAAATCGTCGTAGACCCTGATGTCCGGGTGGCCCGGCACGTGGTAGGTCTTATTAATGTCCTTGAGCTCCAGGACCTTGGTGCCGGTACGGGAGGGCTGAGGGAAGCGGATCTTGACGGTCTTGGTCTCGGCCGGCAGTTCTATGCGCTCCAGCTTTTCCAGGCGCTTGAGCATGCTCTGCGCGCGGTTGGACGTGGAGACGCGCGCCCGGTTGCGGGCGACGAAGTCCTCCATCTGCGCTATCTGCTCCTGCTGCAGGCGCCAGGCGGAATAGAGCTTGCGCTTCTCCTCCTCGCGCTGCTCGAGATAATGTTCGTAGTCGCCGTGGTAGATGCGCAGTTTGTGCTCCTGCAGCGAGACTATGGCGCGGCAGATCCTGTTGATGAAGTCGCGGTCGTGCGAGATCACGAAGATGGCGCCCTGGTAGGACTGCAGGTAATCCTCCAGCCACAGCAGCGAGTCCAGGTCGAGGTGGTTGGTGGGCTCGTCGAGCAGCAGCAGGTCGGGCTTCTTGAGCAGCAGCTTGGCCATCGCCACGCGCATGGCCCAGCCGCCGGAAAGGGTGTTCACCTTGCGGGTGAACTGCTCCACCGCGAAGCCGAGGCCCATCAGGATGGCCTTTCCCTCGGCCTCCAGGCGCCCGTCGAAATCCTCCGCTCCG
>JAKAMO010000123.1 GCA_021812825.1 bacterium
CATAATACGACTATGATACAGAAAACCACTTTGCCCAAAGCCGACACGGCCGAAAAAACCAGGAAATGGCATTTCCTAGACGCTTCCGACCAGGTCCTGGGCCGGCTCTCCACCAAGATAGCCGTCCTACTGATGGGCAAGCACAAGCGCGACTTCGCTCCCCAGACCGACTGCGGCGATTTCGTAGTAGTGACCAACACGGACAAGCTCCGCATCACCGGCAGCAAGGCCGAGGACAAGTTCTACTTCCGCCACTCCGGCTACGCCGGCGGCGCGAAGACCATCCCCTACAAGAGGCAGATGGAGCAGGACTCGACCAAGGTGCTGGAGCTCGCAGTCAAGCGCATGCTCGACGACAACAAGATGCGCGCCAGGCGCATGAAGCGCCTGCGCATCTTCACAGGCACGCAGACCCAGTTCGGCGTCAAGAAGACCGCCTAAGCCATACTTAAGGAAGACAGAAAAATGGAAAACAAGAATCTGATACAGGCCACCGGCCGCCGCAAGACCTCCATAGCCCAGATACGCCTTTCGCAGAACGGCGAGGGCAAGATCACCATCAACGCGAAGACCCCCGAGGAATACTTCGGCAACAACCCCCGCCTCAAGCACGTCATCGTCACGCCGTTCGAACTGACGAAGGACCAGAAGTTCGACTGCGTCGTCAAGGTGGTCGGCGGCGGAGTTTCCAGCCAGGCCGGCGCGATACGCCACGGCATCGCCCGCGCGATAGCCAGCCTCGGCGACAGCTTCCACTCCTCCATGAAGAAGGCCGGGTTCCTCACCCGCGACCCCCGCATGGTCGAGCGCAAGAAGTACGGACATCCGAAGGCCCGCAAGCGCTTCCAGTTCTCCAAGCGCTAATACCAGCGCGGAGCACTGCCAGCCGGGGGAGGCCCAAAGCCTCCCCCGGCTTTTTCTTCAGCCTTTGACCGGGACGGCGGCAATTAAATATCATCGCTATTATGCGGAGTTTCCTGCTTAGACTCACCGATAAGCGGCTGCGCGCCACGCTCGGGACCGTCACAGGCTGCGGCGAAGCGCTGGGCGACCTGGAAAGGGAACCGGCGGCCGCGCCCACCCTGCTGCGGCCGTTCAGGAAGGAACTGGACTCGGCCCGGGCGGCCGGTTCCTCGCAGGAAGCCGGGCGCGCGCTGGCCGCCGCCGACGACTTCGCCGCCAGGCTGGAGAAGACCTTTTCCGACATGGCGCTGCTGCAGGTCCGTCCTGACTCTCCCAGCCGGGAAGCCCTGCTGCACCTGCAGCGGGCCTGCTCCCTGACCCCCCGCCTGCTCTCGCGCTCCGGCAGGGCCGCCGCCTCGGCCGAGCTGCTGGCGCACTGCGCCACCGGCCGCAAGGCCCTCTCCCTGGCCCTTTCCGCCGCGGCGGCCGCCGGTTCCCCCTCGAGTTTCCCGCTAAATCTCAAATTTAGTAGCATATACTCCGGACTCGACTCCGTCTTCGAAGCCCTGGAGCGCTGCGCCGGATCCCTTTACCTTATCTAGGAGCCCCTGATGAAAAAGCTGCTGACCGCCCTGCTTCTCGCCCTGCCCCTCTCCGCGTGGTCGCTGACCGTGGACATCTATCACACCAGCGACGCGCACGGCTGGTACTACTCCCGCCCCGCCAAATGGGACAAGGAGAATTCTACCCGCACCATCGGCGGCTTCGCGGCGCTCTCGGCGCTGGTCAGCGCGGACAAGAATCCGCACATCCTGCTCGATTCCGGCGACACCTTCCAGGGCACCCCGGAAGGGACCCTTACCAAGGGCATGGCGACGGCCGCGATGATGAACCAGCTCGGCTACTCCGCCTGCGACATCGGGAACCACGACTACGACTACACCGAGGACAGCCTCAGGACCATGGTAAAGGCCTCCAGCTTCCCCTGGCTGGGCGCGAACGTCTACGTGAAGGAGACCGGAAAAGCCCCGGATTACCTGAAGCCGTACACGGTGGTCACGGTAGCGGGCAAACGCATCGCGGTGCTGGGCATAGCCGGCAAGCATACCGCCACCTCCACGCTCCCGGTCAACGTGAAGCACCTGGAGTTCCGGGACGAGAGCCAGGAAGCCGCCCGCTGGGCCAGGATCATCCGCGAGAACGAGAAACCCGACGCGCTCGTAGTGCTTTCCCATACCGGCTTCGGCCTGGGCCTCTCCGGGAAAAAGGACCTCACCGGCAAGACGTATGACGGCGAGATCCCGCCGGACAGCACGCTCGCGATAGCCCGGGCGTCCGGAGCGGACGTGGTGATAGGCGGCCACAACCACGCCGGCATAACGCGCGGCTACCGCGACCCGGTCAGCGGCGCGCTGATAGCGGAAAGCTACTGGGGACTCACAGACGTCAGCAGGATCTCGCTGAACTTCGACGACAAGACCGGCAAGCTGACCGGGGACTCCGACGAGCTGCTCCCGCTCTGGACCGACGTCACCGGCGAGGACCAGAAGGTCGTCCAGACGCTTAAAGGCTTCAGCGCCAAGGTGGACAAGGAGATGGGCAAGGTGATAGGCCGCTCCGAAGTGGACCTGGGCTCCTCTCGCTCCGGCCTCGACTCGGACATAGGCAACTGGTTCACCGACGCGATGCGCAGGCAGTCCGGCGCGGACGTCGCGTTCCAGAACACCCCCGGCATACGTTCCGACCTGAAGGCAGGGGACATCCGCATGCGCGACATCTTCCAGGTCATGCCTTTCGAGAACACGCTGGTGACGCTGACGCTTACCGGAGAGCAGCTGCGCCGCCTGATGGCGGCCAACCTGCCCGGCGGATTTTCCAAGCTGCAGGTCTCAGGACTGAAAGTGACCTTCAGGTCCCCCTCCGACGATCCGGCCAACATCACGCTGGAGCGCGACGGAAAGCCGGTGGGGGACGGCGAGAGGTTCAAGGTCGCCACCAACAACTATCTCACCACCGGGGGAACGGGCGGCGCGGTCTTCTCGGAGGACAAGAACGCCGCAGACACGATGCTGCCGATACGCGACCTTCTGATCAAGGACATCATGTCCAATCCGATAAAGTCCCGCCCCGAAGGAGGGAGGATAGTACGCCTCGATTAGCGATCCCCGCCGCGCTGCTGGCCGCCCTGCTGCTGGCCGGCTGCGGCAGGAAGGAGCAGCTGGTGGTCTTCGCCACGGCCAGGTCCCAGGGCCGGCTGTGGTCCGAGGACGGCAGAGGCGGCTTCGCCGCCTTCAAGAACCTTTACGATTCGGAGCGGAAGCCGAAGCTGGCGGTTGACCTGGGGAACTGGATCTCGGCCACCCCGGAGGGCCGGCTGACCGGCGGCACGGCCGCGGCGGAATGCGCGGCCGCCGTGCCCTATTCGGCCGCGGCCATCGGCATGGAAGAGCTGGCGCTCTCGCCCGACGAGCTCGAGCGGCTCGCCGAAGCCGCCTCCATCCCGCTGCTGGCGTCCAACCTCTACCTCCGCAGCGACCGCAAACCGGACTTCCTCAGGAGCTGGAGCGTCTCAGAGGCCGGGGGCAGGAAGGTGGGCTTCTTCTCACTGCTGATAAATTCCCCGGAAAAGCCCAACTCCCGGAAATACCTCCCTAACTACAAGCTCGAGAAGGAAACTTACGAGGCGGAGAGGGCCATACACTCTCTCCGTGAAGCCGGCGCCCAGATAATAGTAATGCTGCTGGACATAAATCCCGCAGCCCCGGCCGGGCAGGAGTACTTCCGCACATTCCTTTCCAAGCTGCCCAGGGTCGACCTGGTCATCACCGACGACCCCTCGATCAAAAAGCCGTTCAAGGTCAAGCGCGCCTGGATAGCCGGGGCCGGGCACGGGATGAAGGACGCCGCCAGGATAACCCTCTACCTCGATCCGGACACGGGCCGCGTCACTGACGTCAAGCTGAAGAAAGTGGAGCTGGACGTCGCGAAGCTGGGCGAATCTCCGGCCGTGCTCACGGTCGTGGAAAGGCACCGCAAAGCGGCGGCGACCCATTTCAGCAAGAAGATAGGTTTCCTTTCCGCCCCTCTTCCGCTGCAGGCCGGCGGGGACTATCCGGCCGCGGATTTCACCGCCGACTGCATGCGGCGCTGGGCCAGGACCAACGCCGCCATCATCGGCATCGACGAGGTGGCCGCCCCTCTCTCCAGCGGACCGGTCACGCTCGGGCACCTCTATTCCTCCTTCCCCCGCGAATCCAGCCTGGTCTTCGTCAAGATCCGCGGAGAGGACCTGGAACGGGCGCTCGACGGCCTGCATCCCTACGGCATAACGGTCTCCGGCCTGAAGCTTTACCTCAGAGGCCAGGCTCTGGAGAAGACCGAGGGCGAGAACGGCCCCCTGGTGCCGGGCAGGGTATACCATCTGGCAGTCCCGGATTCGCTGGCCAGCGGCAGGGACAACCCGGTGCTCTCGAGCGCGATGGAGTTCGCGAACTCTAAGCACCGCGTGCGGGACGCCGTACGCTGGTGCCTGGCGCGCCAGGGCGTGACCGGCCCGCCCGCCGGCGGCAGGCTCGTTAGGGCAACGGCGGACTGATGTTCCAGGCCCTCCGGGACTTCTTCGCCAGATGGTTCGGAAGGTTCCGCGCGTTCGCCATGCTGGCCGGCGCCTGGGGCATCATCTTCAGCGTAAACACGCTGATAGGCTTCCGCGCCGGCTTCGAATACGACGACGGGCTGGTCTATTCCACCCCGGCCTTCCAGGCGGCGGCCAAGGACAAGCTGCAGCCGGGGAGTCCGGACTACTGGAACTCGGTCAACCGTTCGTTCGTCTTCGAGCGCCTCAAGCCGGTGCCCTGGCTGACGGCCTGGCTATTGCGCTCCCTGGGGGTTAAGGTAACGCTCTTCCTGGACCGGGGCCCGGAGGGGGCCGACAGCCTGGAGGCCTCCTGGAGAAAGCTGGCCGACGAGTTCCGCTTCACCTCCAGCGAGGACGACAAATACCGCGCCCTTGAGAAGGGCAGATTCATCCTTTACGCCTCCCCCTCCGATTCCGGCATCATACAAGCCAGAAAAGCCGGCGTCTGGCCCCTGCGGATAACCAGGAGCAGGAAGTCGGTCAACCCGCTGGAAAGCACCCCCGGCAAGTTCGGGGAGCGAGTGCTCCCGTTGTCCCGCTTCTGACCGCAGATTTGCCCTCCCCCCCTATAAAATAATAAAATATACGGGAATGGCGGACTGTATATTCTGCAAGATAGCGTCCGGAGAGGTGAACTCGAAGGTCGTATACGAGGACCCCGACATCCTGGCCTTCCTGGACCTTAACCCCCAGGCCCCCACTCATGTTCTTATTATCCCGCGCCGTCATATAGACAGGCTTTCGGCCGTGTCCGACGCCGACGCGGAGCTGCTAGGCAAGCTGCAGCTGGCGGCCGCAAGAACGGCCAAGCTGCTGAAGGTGGAGGGCGGCTTCCGCCTCGTCACTAACAACGGCAGGGGAGCCGGGCAGGCCGTGGACCACCTGCACTATCACCTGCTGGGCGGCAGGAAGATGCTGTGGCCCCCGGGCTAGACAGCGGGGAAAATTTAAATCTGCATACCTAAAGGTGGTGATCAGCGTGGTATTTGTCAAAGTAAGGGACGAAGAGAGCATAGAAGAGGCGCTCCGGCGCTTCAAGCACGACTGCGAGCGCAACGGCATCCTCAAGGAGATCAAGCGCCGCGAGCACTACATGCCCCCGAGCATGAAGCGCAAGATAAAGTCGCAGGAAGCCCGCCGCAAGGTCCGCAGGGGCCGCAGGGCTTACTAAGCGCCGAACACGCGATCAGCCGCGCGGGCCACGGTCCGCGCGGCTTTTTGCCTGTCGTCGCTAACGTCAGCGTAAAGTCTTTCTGTTAATTAATGAGTTCTTCGCCGATAATAGAGCTGATCAGGGAAAAACTGGACATCGTAGAGGTGGTCCGGGAGTACGTGCCGTCCCTTAGGAGGGCCGGGCGCAACTACAAGGCCAACTGTCCGTTCCACAACGAGAAGACCCCCTCCTTCACCGTCAACCCGGACAAGAAGATCTTCTTCTGCTTCGGCTGCAGCACCGGCGGTGACATCTTCAAGTTCGTGATGGACATAGAGGGGCTGACGTTCCCCGAAGCCGCGCGCAAGCTGGCCCAGAAGGCCGGAGTGGAGTACGGCGACGAGAAGGCCCACCCGATCTCTCCGGAGGACAGGGAGCGCCTGGAGCTCAAGAAGATCATGAAGGCCGCCGCGGCCTTCTACCACAAGCAGCTTTTCTCCCCCGCGGGGGAGAAGGCCAAGCTTTACCTGGGCGAGCGCCGCCTCAGCAAGGCCACCGTGGAGAAGTTCGAGCTCGGCTGGGCGCCGGCTACCGGCAAGGCGCTGATGGACGAGCTGAAGAAGGCCGGCTGGAGCCGCGACCTGGCGCTCAAGGCGGGGCTCATAACCGAGCGCGAGGGCGGGAGAGTCGCGGATACGTTCCGGGGCCGCGTGATCTTCCCGATAAAGAGCCAGTCCGGGGACGTGATCGCTTTCGGCGGCCGCGTGCTGGACCCGGAAGGGATGCCCAAGTACCTCAACTCCCCGGAGACGCCGCTGTTCTCC
>JAKAMO010000124.1 GCA_021812825.1 bacterium
GGTATGGTCGCCGCGGTGCATCACGACGCCCTTCGTCCAGGTCCACCAGGGCTTGTCGGACTTGCCGCCGGGCAGGAAGACCAGCTCTTTCAGGTAGAGCTCGCCGTTCCAGACCCGGTTCGCCGGGTTGAACTGGTCGGGGTCCTCGACGAAGTCCACGCTGGCCCATTTCCCGACCACGCGCGGGTCGTCGGCGAAAGGCAGGTCGATGTTGTCGGCGCGCAGCTGCGAGGTCTTGCGCAGCACGTAGTACAGCGGCTTGCGGTGGCGTATCGTGTAGTCGCCGCTCTTCCACTCGAAGAACATGTACTCGGCGCCGTCGAGCTTCTTTATCTCGTACTTGCTGGCGGTGGAATTGCCGTGGTGCATGACCACGCCCTTCGTCCAGGTCAGCCAGCCGTTCGGGCATTTCCCGCCGGGCAGGAAGACCAGCTCCTTGAGGAACAGGTCGCCCTTCCAGTCGCGGCGGCCGGCCCTGAAATCCCCCGGCTCCCGCACGAAGTCCACCGAGGTCCAGGTCCCGGTCACGGCGGGGTCGTCCACGAAAGGCAGCTTGATGTCGTCCTTAAGGATATCCGAACCGTCGCCGGTATAGGCGCCCCGCTCCAGCACGTAGTACCACGGCGGCTTGCGGAAGATAGTGTATTCCGGGGTCTTCCACTGGAAGAACAGGTACTGCCTGCCGCCGATCTCGCGGATGGCGTAGGTCGCGGCCGTCCCGTCCTCCTTGTTGATCACGTAGCCGTTGGTCCAGTTCAGCCAGGCCTCGAACATCTTGCCGCCGTCGAGGAAGGTGAGGCCCTTCAGGAACAGGTCCGGCTTCCAGGTCTTAACGCCGGGCTTGAACAGCTCGGGAGACTTCACGAAGTCTACCGAGCGCCATTTGCCCTTCACGGCCGCGTCGTCCGCGAAAGGCAGGTCGGTATTGTCCTTGATCCCGCCGGCGCGGTAATAGACCGCGAAGGCCGCCAGGAACACTGCGAAACCTAAAAGTATTTTCTTGCCCATAAAGCCTCCTCAGAACCTCGACCGCGCCGAGGTGTCGCCCAGGCCGCGCCGCCCGCACTCGGCGTAGCCGTCGTCCGCCAGCTCATAGCCGGGAGCGGCCGCCAGCGAGGCAGGGACAGCGCGCCCGCCGCGCGGCCAGAGCAGCAGCAGCGCCGCCGCGGCCGCGAAGGCCGGCACCAGCCAGGCGAAGAACGGCACGCGGCGCTCCGGCCGGAGGGACTTCGCCAGCAGCCGGGCCTTCAGCGCGTAGCGCACGCGGCTGTCCGAATCCAGTTCCGCGCCGCGCAGGCGGGCCTCGAGCCCGGCAAACTCCCCTCCGATATCCTCTTTCATTTGCCCTCCGGCCCCAGCCGGTCCCGCAATTTCTTTATAGCCCTGAACAGGGTCACGCCCACGTTGCTCTCGCTCAGGCCGGTATGCGCCGACATCTCGCGGGTGCTGAGGTCCAGCGCGTACCTCATCGCTATGAGCTCCCGCTCGTTCTCCGAGAGCCCCGCCATCGCCGCCAGCAGCCTGGCGTTCTCCTCGCGCGCTTCCGCCCCGCGCTCCACCGACTCTCCGGAGGGTATGACCTCCTCGAAGCCGCTGGTGGATAGCGAGCCCCGCACCCTGCCGCGGCGGTAATGGTCGTTGAGGGTGTTGCGGGCTATCGCGAACAGCCACGGCTCCACCGGCCTCGCCTGGTCGAAGTCGCCGAACCCGTCCAGCACCTTCTCGAACACGGCCGAGACTATGTCGTCGGCCGCGTCGCGCGCCAGCACGCGGTAGCGGACGTAGTTGTAGATCCGCCGGAAATACCTGTCGTAGAGTTCCTCGAAGACCATGCCAAGAGCCGCCTCCGTACGTTATTACGCGGCGCCCCCCGTTTTCTTACAAGGCCGGACCGGGCCTGGCGGCCCGTTTGTGCCTTACGTACTCGACTACAGCCGGCAGAATCGATATGAAGATGATGACCAGTATGACCGCGGTGAAGTTCTTCCTGACGGCCGGGATGTTGCCGAAGAAGTAGCCGGCGAAGGTCACTATCGTGACCCAGCTGAAGCCGCCTATCACGTTGAACATCAGGAAACGGGGATAGGTCATAGCCCCGACGCCGGCCACGAAAGGAGCGAACGTGCGCACTATAGGCACGTACTTGCAGAGGATGATGGCCTTCCCGCCGTACCTCTCGTAGAAGTTATGCGTCTTCTGCAGGTATTCTTTTTTGAAGATGCGCGAGTTCTCATAGTGGAAGACCTTGGGACCGATATAATTGCCAACCGCATAGTTCACGTTATCGCCCAGTATCGCGGCGAAGGCCAGCAGCGGCCAGATCTTGTGGATGTCCAGGTACTGCAGCGCGGCGAAGGTGCCCACGGCGAACAGCAGGGAGTCTCCCGGCAGTATCGGGGTGACCACCAGGCCGGTCTCGCAGAAGATTATCAGGAAAAGTATCAGGTAGGTCCAGGCGCCGTAGTCCTGTATAACGGCGCCGAGGGTCTTGTCCAGGTGGAGGAAAAGACCGAACGCGTATGCCAGGAAGGAAAAAAGCTTGTCGAAGATCTCCATAATCCCCCGCCCCGGAATGAAATTGCCGCCCGGGGGGCGGCAACCTTCCTTTAAATCTGGTGGGTGGTACAGGATTTGAACCTGTGACATCTGTCGTGTGAGGACAGCGCTCTACCGCTGAGCTAACCACCCGCGCGATAAGAGATTCTAGCACATTTGGGAGCCGGGCATAAACCGCCGGCTCAGGGGAAAAGGACGTTGACCGCGCGCGGCAGCGTCTCGAAGACCGCCGGCAGCATCCCCTCCGCCTCGCCGTCTATATTCAGGTAAACGGGCTCCTCCGAGTAGGCCTCCAGCCTGCGCAGGCTTATACGCGAGACCCCGGGAGAGCCGATATGCTTTCCTTTATATATGAGGGGGAACTTGCCTATCAGGGCCGGCCTGCTCATATCCGCCACCAGCACGAGGTCCATCAGCCCGTCGTCGTCACGCGCTCCCGGGGCCACCAGCATGCCTCCGCCCATGGAGGAAGTGTTGGCCAGCACGCCCAGGTGGAAGCGGCCCTTGATCTCCCTGCCGTCGGCCCGCAGCTCTATCGCCCGGGCCCGGGCGCCGAGTATGGAAAGAAGGGAGGACACCGCGTAGGAAACGGTGCCGCCGAACGGTTTGCCCATCCCCTTTATGTGCCGCGCGACGTCCCCGGCCAGCCCGAAGGCGGCGATATTGATGAAATGCCTCGTTGCCGGCGAGCCGTCCTCCCCGGTGAAGTCCGCGCGGCCGGCGTCTATCGGCCTGGACCGGCCGCGCGCCAGCATGCCCAGCAGGCCTTCGGGGTCCCGGGGGCAGCCCAGATGCCTGGCCAGGTCGCAGCCGGAGCCGGCCGGAAAAGCCCCCAGCGCAGAGCGCCGCCGCAGGTTCTCCGGCGCCGCCATCATTCCTTCCAGCGCCTCGCGCAGCGTGCCGTCGCCGCCCACCGCTATCACCTTCTCCGCGCCGGCGCGCACGGCCTCCTCGGCCAGCGCCGCGGCGCCGCCGGGGCGGTCCGTGACGGCGAACCCCGAACCGGGAGCCAGCCGCAGCGCCCGCCCGCGAAGGGCGTTCCAGAAGCCCAGGGCCCTGCCGTGCCCGGCCGCCGGGTTGACGATGAAGAAGTTGGATGCCATCTCGGATTGCGGGCCCCTCCTCCCGGCCCCCGCCAGGCTATGATAACAAAAATATGAACGCGCCTCTCCGCCGAAAGCAGAGGCGGCGCCGAGGACCATCCGGTCCAGGCGCCGCCTTGTTTCCGAAGCGAGCGATCTACTTTTTCTTCGCTTTCTTCGCTTTCTTCACGGACTTCTTCGCCGTCTTTTTCTTGGCGACCTTCTTGGCAACCTTCTTTTTCGCTTTAGGCATTTTATCTCCTTGCGCTCATCAGCGCGTGAATTGATTGTATATCATGAAATTTCAAAATGCAATAGGAAATTTAATTTTTAAAAAGTATTTTTTTCCTCTGCTTCCCGGGAAGGTTTTATATAATTGGAAAATGAACGAAGCGGTGGACATCTGCGGGCTCGAGAGCCTGCCCGACGGCAAGCCGCGGGCCTTCTACCCGCTGGGGCTGCCGGTGCTGCTGCTGCGCCGCGGCGCCGAGGTGTTCGCGCTCGAGAACCGCTGCGCGCACATGGGCTGCCCGCTCTCCTCCGGCAGCCTCGACGGCTACACGCTGCGCTGCCCGTGCCACGACTGGCGCTTCGACGTGCGGGACGGGAAATTCCTGGACGCGCCGGAGATCTCGCTGCGCACCTACCCCGCCGCGGTCAAAGGCGGCCGCGTCCAACTGAGGTTGCAATGAAAAAAGTCACGATCTACGCGCTCAGCACCTGCCTGTGGTGCAGGAAGACTAAGAAGTTCTTCGAGGACAAGAACGTGCCGTTCGAAGCCGTCGACTACGACAAGCAGGACGAGAAGAGGCAGGCCGAGATGAAGAAGGAGATGAAGGAAGCCGGCTGCGCGGCCTCCTTCCCTTTCGTCCGCATCGGCGGGTCCTGCGTCCAGGGCTACGACCCGGACGAGTTCGAGAAGCTGCTAGGAGGGAAATGAGCCTCCAGGCGCGCAAAGCGGCGCTCCGCTTCCTCTTCGCTCCCGTCGTGGACAGGCTCGGCTACAAGTTCACGCCCAACGAGGAGGACGCCGACTTCCTGCTCGAGCAGGAAGCGGCCATCGAGGCCGAGACCGGGATCCCCTACTGCCCGTGCCAGGCCCGTTCGGGGGACCGCGCCGAGGACATGCGCATGGTCTGCCCCTGCATACCTTTCCACCGGGCCCATTACGACGCGATGCGCCGCTGCTGGTGCGGCCTGTTCGTGCACAAGGACGTGACCGACCCGGACGGCCTGAAGCAGATCCCCGAAGCCAGATGGAAGGAGCGGGCCGGGCTCTAGCCCCGAACCATGTACCTGAAGGCCCTCGAAGAAACGGAGCTCGCGCCAGGCGGCATGAAGGCCGTCTCCCTGCGCGGCACGGAGGCGGTGATCTGCGAGTACGCGGGCCGCTACTACGCCGTCTCCCGGGCCTGCGGCCACGCGGCCGCCCGCCTGGAGCGCGGCGCGCTCACCGGCTGGATACTTACCTGCCCGCTGCACTACGCGCAGTTCGACGTGCGCACCGGCGAGGCACTCAGCGGACCCGCGCCGAAAGCGCCGGAGACCGCGCACCGCGACCCGCGCGACCCCTCGCTCGCCACCCGCGGGCTGAAGACCTGGCCGGCGAAAGCCGAAGACGGCTGGATCTGGCTCGACGTCCCCTGACCCCCTCCGCAATAAAACGGGCCCCTCCCGCGTTCTATTAACGGACGCGGAAGAAAGGAGCTCGTTATGAGATCACGCATTATCGCAGCTATAGCCATCGGGACCTTCCTGGCCGGTGCCGCCGCGCCGGCCGCGGCTGAAAAGGGCAAAGGCCCCTGCGCAGAGGACGCCGCCAGGTTCTGCAAGGACGTAAAGCCCGGAGAAGGCCGCGTCGCGGCCTGCCTGAAGGAACACGAGAAGGAGCTCACCGGGGCGTGCGCCGAGCGGCGCGCGCGGCTGGCGGAGAAACGCGCCGGGCGCGCGGGCGGGCGCCGGGGCGGCGGGGCCTGCCTGCGGGCTTACGGCGACGGCTTCGAGCGCGGTTTCAGGCGCGGGCTGAGCATGCGCCCGGGCAGGGACGGCCGGGAAGCCGCCGGCAAGAAGAAGAACGGCTTCAAGGTCTGCGCCGCCGACGCGAAGAAGCTCTGCGGGGACGTGAAGCCGGGCGAGGGCCGGGTCAGGGACTGCCTGATAAAGAACCTGGACAAGCTCTCCGGCGGCTGCAAGGCCCGGGCGGAGAAGGCCAGGGCCCGCCTGGAGAAGAAGGGGGACGACAGGGAAAAGAAGGCTTGAACCGTCTTCCGCGAAAAAAAGGGCGGCTCCCCGCGGGGGGAGCCGCCCTCATTCCGGGCAGGCCGGCTCAGCGCCGCACGGCGCGCTCCGGCTGGAAGGCGGGCTTGGACATCTCTATCGGCTTGGAGACGAACAGCAGCGAACCGTAATCGATGCGCAGGCCGTACAGCACGCCGTTCACGGCCAGCAGCCAGCGCGGGTAGTCGGCTATCTGCGCGTCCGGCGTCAGCGAGAAATAATACAGCCCGTCGGAACCGACCCGCAGGGAGACGGTCCCCTCCCTCTCGGTCAGCGGCTCCAGGTTGCGGAAGACCGCGTACGTGACCGCGTCCCCGAAAGTGACCTTCAGCGAATCTTGGTAGAGCAGGTCGAACAGGGCGGTGACAGTGGTCTCCGCCTTCGCGCCGGCCCCCTCCACGGTAAGGGCGTCGCCGGTCTTAGTTATCTTCAGCTCCAGGTCCTTGTACCTGTAGACCGCTCCGGACTCGAGGGAGTCCTCCTTCCAGGCGCCGGCGCCAGGGCCGGAAACCGGCTTTATCATCACCCAGGAATCCCAGGCGGCGTCGAAGACGACTGAGACCAGGAACTTCACGCCCCCGATCTCGAGAGGCAGC
>JAKAMO010000125.1 GCA_021812825.1 bacterium
CGCGGTGGACGTAGAGGTCGGAATCGAAGCCGGAACCCAGCAGGTTCCTGCCGATGAAGCCCTTCCGCCTGGCTGCGGCGATGGCCTCCTCCAGTATCGCGGCCTCCTCGGCGAACTCGCCGCGGATGTAGATATAGGCGGAGGCCGCGCCGATGGCGTAGGCCGCTATGGCCATGCCCTCTATCAGCGCGTGGGGGTTCTTCCTTATCAGCTCGCGGTCCTTGAAGGTCCCCGGCTCTCCCTCGTCCGCGTTGCAGACCAGGTAACGCGGGCCCTGGGCGTCCTTCGGGATGAACGACCACTTGAGGCCGGTCGGGAAGCCGGCGCCGCCGCGGCCGCGCAGGTTGGACTTCTTGACCTCGTCGATGACGGCGGCGGGGCCGAGGCCCAGCGCCTTCTTGAGGGATTTGTAGCCGCCGGCGGCGAAGTAGGCCTCCAGGCCGGCTACGTTGTCTTTCAGCAGGATATTTTCCATCGCGTTCAGGCGCGCCTCAGAGGCCGGACCCCTTCAGGCGGCCGTGCCTGAGATCGTCGAGCAGCGCGTCCAGCTTCTGCGCGTCCAGGTTCTCGAAATATTTCTCGTTCACCTGCATGACCGGGGCGGATCCGCAGGCGCCCAGGCATTCGGCGGTGGACAGCGTGAAAAGCCCGTCGGGAGTGGTCTCCCCCTCCCCGATGCCCAGGGTTCCCTTCAGGTGCTTCAGCAGGTCCGGAGCTCCCGCCATGTGGCAGGAGATGTTGCGGCAGAGCTGCAGGTGGTACTTCCCCACGGGCTCGCGGTTGAACATCGTGTAGAACGTGACGACGGCCTTTACGCGGGAGTAGGGCAGCCCGAGCAGGGCCGCCAGTTCGTCCATCGCCTCCTCGGCCACGTAGCCGGCCTCCTTCTGCACCTCGTGGAGCAGCGGGATCAGCGCGGCGTCGCGCCGCGGGAAGCGGGCGCAGATAGCGTCCGCCTTTTCCTTGAACTCTTTCGTCAGCTTGAAAGCCATCGTCAGCGCTCCAGCTCCCCGCCGATCATGTTGATCTGCCCGAAGGTCGCGATGATGTCCGCTATGTAGCCGCCCTCGATCATCTTCGAGAGGCCGCCCGTGAGCGTGAAGCAGGGCGGGCGGACGCGCACGCGCCACGGGTTGCCGGTGCCGTCGCTCACGATGTAGAAGCCGAGCTCGCCGTTGCCGCCCTCCACCGCCTGGTAGATCTCGCCCGCCGGGGGCTTTACGCCCTCGAACGTGAGCTTGAAATGCGCCATCAGCGCCTCTATGTTGCCGTAGACCTGCTCCTTGGGGGGCAGCGTTACGCCGAAGTCCGGCAGGTTGATCGGGCCTTCCGGCAACTGGGCCAGCGCCTGTTCCGTTATGCGCATGCTCTGGCGCATCTCCTCCATGCGGACCAGGTAGCGGTCGTAATTGTCGCCGTTGGAGCCGACGGGGACGTCGAAATCGAAGCGGTCGTAGACCAGGTAGGGCGTCGCTTTGCGCACGTCCAGCGGGACGCCGGTGGAGCGCAGGACCGGGCCGGTGAACGAATGGGCCAGCGCGTCCTCCTTGGAGACGATCCCGGTGCCGTGCAGCCTGTCGTAGAAGATGCGGTTGCGGGTCAGCAGCCTGTCGGCGTCGTCCAGGTTCTTGCGCAGGACCTTGAAGACCTCCTCGGTCCTCTGCCTGAAATCCGGCGGGAGGTCCCGCGTGAGGCCGCCGACGCGGGCGTAGGCGGGCGTGACGCGGCCGCCGGCCACGGAATCGGTCAGCTTGTAGAGCGCCTCCCTGGCGTTGATGAGATAGAAATAGACGGTGAAGGCGCCGAGCTCCATCGCGTTGGCGCCGATGCAGGTGAGGTGGTCGGTGATGCGGGAGAGCTCGCTCATTATCACCCGGATGTACTGGCAGCGCGGCGTGGCCTCTATCCCCATCAGCTTTTCCACGGCCAGCGCGAAGGCGGCGTTGTTGATGAAGGGCGAGACGTAGTTCAGGCGGTCGGTGTACGGCACGCACTGGTTCCAGGTGACGTTCTCGCAGGTCTTCTCGAAGCCGCGGTGAAGGTAGCCTATCTCGATGTCGCTGCCGGCGACGCGCTCGCCCTGGACGGTCAGCAGCACGCGGACGATGCCGTGCATCGCCGGGTGGGACGGCCCCATGTTGAGCGCCAGGCGCCCATCCTCGAGCTTTTCCAGTTCCCAGTTCTTGGGGAGGTCGTGGTGTTTGGTCTGCATCCTTTTCTTGCCTTACTTCCGGGGTCAGTCCCGGTGCGCTATGCGCGGCTGCCTCTTCTTCAGCGGGTAATCCTTCCTGAGGGGATGTCCCTCGAAGCCGTCGTACATCAGTATGCGCCTCAGGTCGGGATGGCCCTCGAAATTCAGCCCGAACATGTCGTACACCTCGCGCTCCAGCCAGTTCGCCCCGGGCCAGATCCCCGTCAGGGACTTCACGGAGGGGTTGTCGGCCGGCACGGGGCACTTCAGGCGCAGGCGGTAGTTGTGCCCGGTGGAGTAGAAATGGCAGACCAGCTCGTAGCGCGGCTCGCGGGGCAGATTGTCCACCGCGGTCAGGTCCATCAGGATGTCGAAGCCCAGTCCGTCGCGCAGGAACTGCGCCACTTCCGCCAGGGCCTCGCGGCGCACCACGGCCGTCTCGTCGCCGCGGAAGGAATGGGTCTCCAGCACGTCCTGCGGGAACTTCGTCTTTATCTCGTCGAGCAGGTAGCTGTTCATCTGTATTTGCGGTCCAGGACCGACTCCTTGGAGACCTTCTGCTGGAGCTTGAGCAGGCCGTCGAGCACGGCCTCGGGGCGCGGAGGGCAGCCGGGGATATAGATGTCCACAGGGATGATCTTGTCTATGCCCTGCACGGTGGCGTAGTTATCGTAGAAGCCGCCGGAGGTGGCGCAGACTCCGAAGGAGACGACCCATTTCGGCTCGCACATCTGGTCGTAGACGCGCTTGAGCACCGGGGCCAGCTTCTCGTTCACGGTGCCGACCACGAACAGCACGTCGGCCTGGCGCGGGGAGAAGCGCGGGTACTCCGCCCCGAAGCGCGCGATGTCGTAGGTGGAGGCCCAGACGGACATGAACTCCATGCCGCAGCAGGCGGTGACGAAAGGGTACTGGAAGAAGGAATACTTGCGGGCCCAGTTGACGGCCTCGTCGAGGCGAGTCGTCAGGTAGGACTGGCCGAAAAGCGTCTCTAATCCCATTCGAGCGCTCCTTTCTTCCAGGCGTAGGCCAGCCCGGCGAAGAGCACGAGCAGGAAGCCGGCCATGGCGAAGAACGCGCCGTGGCCGAGGCCGCGGAAAGAGACCGCCCACGGGTAGAGGAAGACGATCTCGAGGTCGAACATCACGAACAGGACGGCCACCAGGTAGAAGTTGACCCTGGCCAGGCCGCGCGGCTCGGTGGCTGACGGCATGCCGCATTCGAACGGCTCCTGCTTGACGGGGGTGCGCTTCTTGGAGCCGAAGAGGATGGACACGGCCACCATCCCGGCCGCCACGGCGAGGCCGAAACCCGCCGCCATTAGAACCGCCAGATATTCGCGCATTATTAAAATTCTATACAAATATAGATAATTTGTAAATTGCCTATAGTCAACGGCCGGATTGACTATGGACAACAGTAGGAGGTCAGCGGGCGAGCAGCCGGCGGAGCGCCGTCATCGCGCCCTTGGTCAGGCGGGCGTCCAGCAGCGCCTGACGGATCTCGCGCAGCTGGGCCTTGCCTTTCCAGTGCCCCCCCAGCGTGCCGGCGATGAGTTCCGCCATCCTGGCGATCTCCGCGGGCGGGGCCGGCGGATGCGCCCTGCGGCCGCGGAGCGGCCTGCCGGCGGCGCGGGCGGCCAGCTCGTAGCAGGCCACGGCCACCGCCTGCCCGAGGTTCATCGACGGCTGGGCCGGAAGGGTCGGAATGGCGATCACGGCGCTGCAGTGGGAGAGGTCGTCCCTGCCCAGGCCGGTCTTTTCCCCCCCGAACAGCAGCCCGATGCGCGCGGCGCCGCGCCGTCCGGCGTAGGCGGCCGCGTCCTTCAGCAGGAGCACGTCCCGTTCGGGGTTTATGAAATGCAGCGACGAGGTCCCCAGCAGGAGGTCGCACCCTTCGGCCGCTTCAGGAATGGAGGAGCAGAGACGGGCGGCGCCCACCACGTCCATCGCTCCTATCGCCGAGACAGAGGCCTCCTGGCGCCAGGTCCTGGCGGCCTCTCCCCAGTCGTTGGGGAAGGCCTGCACCAGCGCCAGCTCTTTCAGGCCGAAGTTGGCCATCGCGCGGGCGGCCGCGCCTATATTGTCCGGGTTCCTGGGCCTGACCAGGATGATCCTGACGTTCATCGGCGGCCAGGGGCGAGGAAGTCGCCGATCCGGCGTATGCCCGGGTTCAGTCGTGGAGCCCCGGGGCGGTGCTGCGTCTCGACGAAGAAGGACGCGGCGCCCGGGAAGCGCGCCTGCAGGATGTTGGAGTTCGCGGGCTCGTTCTCGAACACGGCTACGACCTCGCCGAGGCGGTCGATATAGCCGCTTACTTCCTTCTTGAAGAGCTCGTCGTCCTGCTCGAACTCCTTCTTCACTATGGTCATCGTGCCCGCTACTCCCACCGGGAAGCCGTAGAGGCGCAGGACCTCGGTGGTGCCGACCAGCATGCGGCCCACGTCGCGCCCAGTAAGATAGATGACCGTGGCCCCGGCTCGGTGGACCTTTTCGACGTAGGCCTTGGCGCCCGGCAGCGGCATGTCGTATTTCTGGTATTCGTCGGAGAAGAAGCGGCGGGCCCACTCCTGCTTGATGAGGCGGACTTCGGCCGGGGACGTGACGCGCAGGCGGCGCAGCGTCACGTCGAGGCTGTAGTCTATAACAGAAAGGTCCTGGAAGCGCGTGAACGCGGACGAAAGCGACGGGCATTTGGCGTCGAACTTCTCCGAGATCTCGCGCAGGATGAACATCGTGCGGGTCCTGTTGTCGAAGAGGGTCCCGTCGAGGTCGAATATCGCTATAGTGGAGCGGCGCTGGCCGGTGCGTTTGGCTACCAGCGAGACGACCTCCGCCAGCCTGGCCCGCGAGTCCCGATCGTTAGTTCTTGGCATATGTTCCCCTCTGCGCCGCCTATTTTCCCGCGGTCCCCAGGTAGCTGCCGGTCCGGGCGTCGACCAGGTAGCGGAGCGAGCCGCAGTCTATCATCCAGACCTGTGAGTGGCCCGTCACCGGAGCGTAGGCCGGCTTGAAGTTCTTCAGCTTCATCGAGATGGTGGAATATCCCTTCAGGACGTCCTTCGGCAGTTTGGAGAGGGCGTAGTCGCTGTCCTTGAACGGCAGCGAGACCGGTTCGAGGCGGGCCATTTCCGATGTTCCCTTCCCGTCGAAGGTCACGTACTGGGACGCGGTCTTCCCGGCGCAGCCGCCGAAGGCCTGCTGCGAGGCCATGGAGCGGGAGGCGAAAACGAAGCTCCAGCCGTCCTCGGGCGCCATGCACTTGGCGCTCCCGGTCCTGTCCACCAGCGCCTCGACGAACATAAGCCGGGCGTCCGGGACCTGCTTTCGGATGGCCTCTACGGCCTTGGCCGAGTACCTGCCGGCCGTGTCCCTGCCCTTTACGGCGTCGCCCGAAGCGGCTCCTGCCGCCCGGGCCTTCGGAGGGGCCGCCGTTATCTTCCATGTCCTTTCCCCGGCGCAGTCGGCCAGGGCTTCGGCCTTGCCCTGTGAGACGTGCCAGTAGCAGCCCGCGGGGCGGCCGTCCTTCGCGGGCTGCACCGCGGCCCGCATCAGCACGCTCCGGCCGTAGGGGTCCGCCTCGGCGGTGAAAACTCCGTCGGCGGCAAGCTTCTTCAGGACCTTTGACGGCGCGGCAAGGCGGTAGGGGAGCTTTTCCGAAGGCCCTCCCCCCGACAGGTCGCGCGAGACGTTTATCACGTCGGAGCCGCAGGCGTCCACCGTCAGCCATTCGCCTCCGGAGCGGAACTTGTAATGCCAGGTGTTGGAGAATGAGCGGGGGCGGCAGGGGACGTCGCCGTCCGGTCCGGTGAAGCCTTCTATCTGTACCAGAGCGGGGCCTTCGAGGCGGAGTCCCGCCGCGGCGGCGGCATCCGCTCTGCCATCGTCGGGGGCGGCGGCGCCGGCCCTGAGCGGGAGCAGCAGGAGCAGGCAGACGGCTGCCGTCATTTCCCGCCTTTCCCCGGCAGATGGCGCTCCGCGAAGGCCCTGAGCTTCTCCCCCGTGAGCCCCCTTCCCAGCTCGCCGTCAAGCCTTGCCGCCGGCTTGCCTGAGGAGAAGTAGATGACGGTCGGGACCACCTCTATCGCGAAGAGGTCCTCCAGCTCCGGGATGTCGTCGGTGCAGACCTTGATAAGGCAGCCTTCCGGACCGCAGCTCAGGGAGTCGAAATAAGGGATAAAGGAGGAACAGAACGGGCACCAGGATGAGTAGAACAGAGCCAGTCTGGGGCCTTTCCCCACCTCCGCGTCGAAGTCCTTTCGCGTCTTTATGCGCTTAGCTTGCATGGTCCCTTCCTCCTGCCGGTCC
>JAKAMO010000126.1 GCA_021812825.1 bacterium
GAACTCGTCCAGCGCCAGGTGGAGGAACTGGCCAGGGTGGTATTTGTACGCCTTCTCGAGCGGGCGCAGCGTAACTACCCGGATGTCGGGTATGGGGTTCTCTACCGAGACCACCTCGGACCTGTATTTCTTCACTATCATTTCAGGTGCTTCCCCATGAATTCAGCGACGCAGTCCTCCACGTAGGCGAACATCTCCTCGGTCATGCCGGGGAAGGTCCCGAGGAAGAACGTATTGTTCATGATGAAGTCCGTGACCGGGAGCTTTCCCTCGACGCGGCAGGGCCTGTCGATGAAGGCCGGCTGCCGCAGAATGTTCCCCGCGAAGATGTTCCTGGTCTCTATCCGGCGCTCGTTCAGGAAGGTCACCAGCTCGTTGCGCGTGAAAGGAGCGTTCTCCCTTACGGAAAGCACATAGGTGAACCAGGACGGCTCCGCGCCGGGGGTAGCCTCGGTGAGAATGAAATATTTCTCATAGGCCGAGAAGATCCTCTGGTAACGCCTGAAATTCTCGCGCCTCCTGTTCCCGAACATTTCCAGCTTATCCATCTGCGCCGAGCCTATGGCCGCCTGCATGTCGGTCATCTTCAGGTTATAGCCTATCTCGGAGTAAACGTACTTGTGGTCGTAGCCGGCGGGCAGCGTGCCGAACTGCTGGGTGAACCGCTTGCCGCAGGTGTTGTTCTCCCCGCCGCCGCAGTAGCAGTCGCGGCCCCAGTCGCGGAAAGACCGCACGATCTGCGCCAATTGCTCGTTATTGGTCACCACGGCGCCGCCTTCGCCGGTGGTGATGTGGTGGGCCGGGTAAAAGGAGATCGTGGCTATATGCCCGAACGTCCCGGTGTATTTCCCCTTATAGAGGCTGCCGAAAGCGTCGCAGTTGTCCTCGATAAGCCAGAGGTCGTGCTCTTTGACCACCTTCATCACGGCGTCCAGGTCGAAAGGGTTGCCGAGGGTATGCGCTATGAAGATAGCGCGGGTCTTAGGCGATACGGCCTTCTTGAGAGCCTCGACGTCTATGTTGTAGGTCGGCAGCGAGACGTCCACGAAGACCGGGATCAGCCCGTTCTGGAGTATCGGGGTGACGGTCGCGGGGAAACCCGCCGCCACGGTTATCACCTCGTCCCCGGGGACGAGCCTCTTCTTGCCCAGCTTCTTCGAGGTCAGGGCGGAAAGCGCCAGCAGGTTGGAGGACGAACCGGAATTGGTAAGGATGACGTTGTCCACGCCCAGGAAGTCGGCTATCTTCTCGGAAAAACTTTCGGCGTAGCGCCCTTCCGTCAGCCAGAAATCCAGCGAGGAATCCACCAGCGCCACCAGCTCTTTTTCGTCGAAGACCCTGCCCGCGTAGCGGACCGTGTCCTTTTCCCGGTTGAAAGGCTTGGCCGGGAAAGCGGCCGAGTGGTAGGCTTTCACGGCATTCAGAATCTCTTCACGTTTCATCAGGAGACCTCTTCACAAGTTTCAAGTTCCAGCTTCGATCGCCACGGGTCCGCTAATCAGCGTAGTCCCGTATCTGCCCCAGGCAGACCTCGCGCAGGTTCTTGCCCGCCTGGTAGGCGCGGGTCCATTCCACTATTCTGTCCACGGCCTGGCCGACATGCCAGCGCGGCTTCCAACCCAGCTCGCGGCGGGCCTTGGAGGAATCCAGCCGGAGGTAATGGGCCTCGTGCGGGTGACGGCCCTTGTCTATCACGTAGCCGGGGGCCTCGGGCCAATGGGAGAACATGCGCTCCGCTATCCACTCCACGTCCCTGGCGTCTCCGGCATCCGGTCCGAAGTTCCAGGCGGAGGCGTACCGCGGGCCGTGTTTATAAAGTTTCTCCGCCAGCATGAGATACCCCGAAAGCGGCTCCAGCACGTGCTGCCAGGGACGTATGGCGCGGGGACTGCGTATCAGCACCCTCTCCCCCTTCAGCGCCGCGCGGATGATGTCCGGTATCAGCCTGTCCGCGGCCCAGTCGCCGCCGCCTATCACGTTGCCGGCCCTGGCGCTGGCAAGCGCCGTGCCGTGCTTCCGGAAATCCTTCGGGTTGAAGAAAGAACTGCGGTAGGCCGCGGTCACCAGCTCCGAACAGCCCTTCGACGAGGAATAAGGGTCGTAGCCGCCCATCGGCTCGTCCTCGCGGAACGGGCGGTTATGCTCGTTGTTCTCGTAGCACTTGTCGGTGGTGACGTTGACCACTGCCTTTACGCCGTGCGCCGCGCGCACGGCCTCCAGAAGGTTCACCGTGCCGATCACGTTGGTGGTGTAAGTGCCGGCGGGATCCCGGTAAGATTCCCGCACCAGCGGCTGAGCGGCCATGTGCAGCACTATCTCCGGCCTGGCGGCCAGCAGGGCCTTCTTCAGCTTCGCGGCGTCGCGCACGTCGCCGGTCACGGACTTCATGCGCCGGTCCAGCCGGCACAACTCGAAGAGGCTCGGCTTCGTGGGCGGCTTCAGGGCGTAGCCCGCGACCTTCGCGCCGAGCGAATCCAGCCAGACGGACAGCCAGGCGCCCTTGAAGCCCGTATGCCCGGTCAGAAAAACGCGCCGGCCGCGCCAGAACTCAGTCATTCCAGACCCTCCACGGCGCGTCCCCGCCCTGCCAGAGTTTCTCGAGCTCCGTCTTGTCGCGCAGGGTATCCATGCACTTCCAGAAGCCCTTATGCGTATAAGCCGACAATTCACCGTCGGCGGCCAGGCCTTCCAGCGGAGCCCTTTCCCAGATGGTAGGATCGCCGTCCTTGATATAGCCGAATATCTCCGGCTCCAGCACGAAAAAGCCGCCGTTTATCCAGGCACCGTCGCCCTGCGGCTTCTCCTGGAAAGCCCGGACGGAACCGTTAGAGGCGATGTCCACCGCCCCGAAGCGCCCCAGCGGCTGTATCGCCGTCATCGTGGCGAGCTTGCCCTGCTTACCGTGGAAAGCCAGCAGTTTCCTGATGTCCACGTCGGCCACCCCGTCGCCGTAGGTAAGCATGAAGGGCTTCTTCCCGACATAGTCCTGTACCCGCTTTATGCGGCCGCCGGTCATGGTATTGAGCCCGGTGTCCACCATCGTCACCCTCCAGGGCTCGGCCTTGCAATGGTGCACCTCCATGCAGTTCTTCTTCATGTCGACGGTAACGTCGGCCTGGTGCAGGAAATAGTTGGCGAAGTACTCCTTGATCATGTAGCCCTTGTAGCCCAGGCACAAGATGAACTCGTTGAAACCGTAATGTGAGTATATCTTCATGATATGCCAGAGCATCGGCCTTGTGCCTATTTCGGCCATCGGCTTAGGCTTGACATCGGTCTCCTCGCTCAGCCTAGTACCCATCCCGCCCGCAAGTATCACTACTTTCATGGTTGCACAGCCTCCCTGTCCACGGTCTTCCCGGTATAGCGTTCGTACTCGCGCCTTACTCCTTCCTGCAAGCTCACCCTGGCCTTCCAGCCGAGGGCGGCCATCCTGGAAACGTCCAGCAGCTTCTTGGGCGTGCCGTCTGGCTTGCTCCTATCGTAATCTATAGCACCGGCGAACCCCACCGCGCCGCGTATCAGGGCGGCCAGGTCCTTGAGCTGTATGTCCACTCCGGTGCCTATGTTGACCACCTCGCCTATGTCCTTGTAATCGCAGCTGTCCATAAGGAACGCGCAGGCGTCGGCCATATCGTCGACGTAGAGGAACTCGCGGTAGACGGAGCCGGTGCCCCAGAGCTTCACGGCGGCGGCTGTCACGCCCAGCCCGGCCAGGACCTCCGTTACCTCTTTATCGCAGGCGCCCCTCAGCTTTGCGTCCAGGCCGAAGCCTACCGGCCGCGAGGCTAGGTCCTTCTTCACCCCCGGCATATCCCCCTCAGCAAGCAGCTTCGCCAAGTGGAATTTACGCAGCATGGCCGGCAGCACGTGGGCCGTCTCGAGGTTGTAGTTATCCCCGGGCCCGTACATATTGGTGGGCATGACCGAGATATAGTTGGTCCCGTACTGCTCGTTGTAATAGCGGCAGAGCTTCAGCGCCGTTATCTTGGCCACGGCGTACGGCTCGTTGGTCGGCTCCAGCGCGCCGGCCAGCAGCGCGTCCTCGCGCATGGGCTGCGGGGCCAGCTTCGGGTAGATGCAGGAGGAGCCCAGATTGAGCAGCTTCTTCACGCCGTTCCTGTAGGCGGCGTGTATGACGTTCATCGCTATGGCCAGGTTGTCGTAGATGAACTCGGCCTTGTAGGTGTTGTTGGCTAGTATGCCTCCCACCCTGGCCGCGGCGATAAAGACCTGCTCCGGCTTATGCCTGGCCATGAAAACCTCTGTGTCGGCCTGGCGGCGCAGGTCCAGCTCCCCGACGTCGGCCGCCACCAGCTTCCTGTTATTATCGGTCGAAAGCCGTCGGTACAGGGCCGAGCCTACAAGCCCGGTATGCCCAGCCACGTAAGTTACGGTCTTATTCCCCATCGCTGTTATCTCCGCCCTTTATTTCTTCTTCGTGCCGCGGCCGTAGATATCACTGAAGCGCACTATATCGTCCTCGCCCACGTACTCGCCGTTCTGCACCTCTATCATCTCGAGCGGCACCTTGCCGGGGTTCTCCAGGCGGTGCCCGGTGCCCTGCGGCACGTAGGTGCTCTCGTTCTCGTGCACGAGCGACGTGGTCTTGCCTATGGTCACCCTGGCGGTGCCCTTCACGATTATCCAGTGCTCGCTCCTGTGGTAATGCAGCTGGTGGCTCACTTTCTGCTCCGGCTTGAGCACTATGCGCTTTATCTTGTAGCGCGGGCCCTCCTCCAGCACCACGAAGTAGCCCCACGGGCGGTAGACCGTCAGGTGGTCCACGCCTTCCTTGCGCTTGTTCTTTTTCAGGACGTCCACCACTTCCTTGACGCGCTGGGCCTGGCCGCGCCTGGCTATCAGCAGCGCGTCGGCGGTATCCACGATGATCAGGTCCTTTAGGCCTATCGTAGAGATAAGGCGCTTCTCCCCCATCACTATGGTCTTCTTCGTGTCCAGCGCCAGCACGTCGCCTATCTTCACGTTCCCCTCGGCGTCAGGCTTTATGACCTCCGGCAGGGAGTCCCAGGAACCCACGTCTGACCAGAGCAGGTCTATAGGCAGCACCGCCGCCTTTTTGGACTTTTCCATCACCGCGTAGTCTATCGAGATGGACGGCATGTCCTTGAAGGTCTCCGTCATCTTCGCCAGGGTCAGCGGCATGCGGCGGCTTATCTCCGGGGCATAGGCTTTAAACTCGGAAAGCATGGTGTCTATCGTAAAGGCGAACATGCCCGAGTTCCAGTAATAGTCCCCCGCCTTCAGGTATTTTTCCGCCGTCCTATGGTCGGGCTTCTCGGCGAACTTGGCCACCTGGAACACGCCGCCCTTCTTCGCGCCGCGGCGTATATAGCCGTAGCCCGTCTCGGGCCGGTCCGGCTTCACGCCGAAAGTCACTATAGAACCCGCCTTGGCGGCGGCTTCGGCCTGCCTGGAGTATCTGGCGAACTTCTCCACCGGCTCTATGATGTGGTCGGACGGGCAGATGAAGATCACCTCGTCCTTGCGGCTCCTGAGCTTCTCCAGGCAGTAACGCAGCACCAGCGCTATCGCGGGAGCGGTGTTGCGGCCTATGGGTTCCAGTATCACGTTCTCCGCTATGTCCGGCGAGACGGCCTTGAGGTCCTCCTGCACGTGGAAGCGGTAGTTCTCGTTGGTAATAACGAAGATGTCCTTCAGCGGCACCATGGCGGAAAGCCGCTCCACCGTCTGGCAGAGCAGCGACTTGCCGCCGTTGAGCTTTATGAACTGCTTGGGCATGCCGTAGCGCGAGACCGGCCACAGCCTGGTGCCGGACCCGCCGGCGAGTATTATCGCTTTCATAGTTCCACCTTCGCGCCCTCCAGGCGCCTAAGTTCGGCGTCCACCATTATGGGCGCCAGGTCCCCAAATTTAGTCTTAGCTTCCCAGCCCAGCACCCGGCGGGCCTTTGAGGCGTCGCCCACCAGTTCCTTCACGTCGGCCGGGCGGTAGAATTCCTTAGAGACCTCCACGCGCACCTTGCCGGCGGCGTCCACGCCCTTCTCGTCCAGGCCCTTCCCCTTCCATTCCAGCGGCAGGCCCGCCGCCGCGAAGGCCCGGGAGATAAATTCCCTCACCGGGTGCACCTCGCCGGTGGCGAGTATATAATCGTCGGGCTTCTCCTGCTGGAGTATGCGCCACATGCCCTCCACGTATTCCCGGGCGTAGCCCCAGTCGCGCAGGGCGTCCAGATTGCCCACGGCCACCTTCTCTTGGAGGCCCTTCTTTATGCGCGCGGCGGCCGCGGCTATCTTGCGCGTGACGAACTCCTCCCCGCGCAGCGGGCTCTCGTGGTTGAACAGTATGCCGTTGCAGGCGTAAAGGCCCTGCGCCTGGCGGAAGTTCACGGTTATCCAGTGGGCGTAGAGCTTGCTGACGGCGTAGGGGCTCTTGGGGTAGAAATCGGTGGTCTCGTTCTTCTGCGCGCTGCCGGTGCTGCCGAACAGCTCGGCGGTGCTGGCCTGGAAGAAC